>QHUU01000016.1 GCA_003222155.1 Gemmatimonadota bacterium
AAGATCGTCGTCATGCTCGCGAAGTTCCGCGAGGCCGAGGCCATCATCCCCTATCGCGAGCAGAATCACCGCGAGCACTTCCATCAGGGCGACACGATCCGGGCGGTGCTCAAGCGCATCGAGGAGACCCCCAAAGGCCCGCGGTTGATCCTGTCGCGCGCCGATCCGTTGTTCGTCAAGGCGCTGTTCAAGCTCGAAGTGCCGGAGATCCAGCAGCAGATCGTGGAGATTCGCGCCACCGCCCGCGAGGCCGGCAGCCGGACCAAGATCGCCGTGTCCTCGCGCGACGACTCGATCGATCCGGTGGGCGCCTGCGTCGGGCTCAAGGGCTCGCGCGTCCAGGCCGTGGTGAACGAGCTCAACGGCGAGCGCATCGACATCGTACCGTGGTCGCCCGACCCGGAGCGGTTCGCCAAGCTGGCGCTGGCGCCGGCGCGAGTCGCCCGCGTCTTCTCCGACCCCGATACCAAGACGATCCAGGCGATCGTGGACGAGGACCAGCTCTCGCTGGCGATCGGGCGGAACGGCCAGAACGTGCGGCTCGCCTCCGAGCTCACCGGCTGGAAGATCGACCTGTACTCGAGCCGCGAGTGGCTGGAGCGGGGTGGCGAAGGGCCGCTGTTCGCGCCGCTGCCGCGCCCGGAGGAAGAGGCCGCGACCAACGTCGCGCTCCGCGAGCTCAAGGGTCTGCCGGTGGAGCTCGTCGACGTGCTGGCACAGGCTGGACACAAGACGCTGCAGGATATCCTCGATCTCGAGCGTGAGGACGTGGACAAGATCGCCGGCATGACGCCCGAGCTGGCCGACAAGCTGATGGCCTTCCTCAACGAGATGACGGAAGAGGGAGGCGAGGACGAAGCAGAGCCCGGCCCGGCAGGCGCGCCGGACGGGGCGCCCGCTCCGGCGGCGTGAGCGAGCGGGTCGTGCGGCTCCTGGGGTTGGGGCTGCGCGGCGGCGGGGGGCGCGTGGTGGTCGGGGTCGCGGGGGTGCGGGCGAAGCTGCAGCGCGACGGGTTGCGCTGCGTCGTGCTGGCGCGCGACGCCAGCCCGCGCACCCTGGAGAAGGTGGAGCGGCTCGCGCGGGCCCGCGGGGTGCCGATCGTGCGGGGGCCCGGGGCGTTCGAGCTGGGCCACGGGCTCGGCCGGCCGCCGGTTCAGGCGGTCGGCGTGACAGACGCCGCGCTGGCGCGCGGCTTGGTCGGGTCTTTGGAGGAGTGAGTGACGACGACGCGGATTCACGATCTGGCGGCTGAGTTCGGCATCTCCTCGGAGCAGCTCATCGGCATGCTCAAGGAGTTGGACATCTTTGTGCGGAGCCATCTCTCTCCGCTCAAGCCGGAGCAGGTGGCGTTGATGCGCGCCCGGTGGGAGCGCGAGAAGCGCAAGCAGAAGGAGACACCGGCGCCGCCCAAGCGGCGGCGCGCGGTCAAGGCCGCAGCCGAGCCGGTGGCGGTGGCTCCCGAGGCGCGTCCCAAGCGCCGCCGCCGCACCGCGGCCGAGGTCGCCGCGGCGGAAGCGGAGGCGCAGGCCGAGGCCGCCGTCGAAGCGGAGCGCGAGCTCAAGGCGCGCGAGGCGCTCGAGGCCGCAAAGGCGGTCGATGACGAAGCGAAGCCCTCGCTCGAAGAGCGCGCCGCCGCGTTGTTCAAGGAGTTGCCCGCGGCCGACGACGCTCGCCCCGAGCCGTTCGCCGCCAGCCCGTTCGCGGCGCCCACGGCCGCGACGGCGTCGGGCCCGGGCCTGGCCGCGCCGCCCCCGCCGCGCCCCGTGATCCCCACGCCCGTCCGCCCCAAGCCGGTGGCCAGCGCCGCGCCCGGCGGCGCGGTTCCGCCCCGGCCGGTCGCGTCCGCGGCCCCCGGCGCGATCCCGCTGGAGGAGCGGCGACGCGACAAGGGGAAGAAACGCAAGAAGGGGAAGAAGTCGCTGGTGGACCAGGAGGCCGTGGCGCAGAACATCTCGCGCACCCTCGCCTCGATCAAGGGACCGGTGGGACGCAAGGGCGTGCACCGCCGCGAGGAAGGCCCGAGCTTCCGCGACGTCGAGGAGCAGAAGCGTCGCGACGAGAAGGAGCGCGAGAAGACGCTCGTGCGGGTGACGGAGTTCATCACCGTCTCCGAGCTCGCCAACAATCTCAAGGTCCCCGCCAAGGAGATCGTCGCGTTCGCCTTCAAGGAGCTGGGCCAGATGGTGACGATCAACCAGCGGCTCGACTTCGACATGATCGAGCTGATCGCGTCGGCGTTCGGCTTCCAGGCCGTGCGCGAGGAGGAGTACGCGGTCGCGGCGCCCGAAGAGGCGGTGACGGAGGAGGCGGGCGCCCGCAAGCCCCGCTCTCCCGTGGTGACGGTCATGGGGCACGTCGATCACGGCAAGACATCGCTGCTCGACTACGTCCGCAAGGCGAACGTGGTGGCGGGCGAGGCGGGCGGCATCACGCAGCACATCGGCGCCTACCAGGTGAAGGTCAAGGACAGTCGCTCGATCACCTTCCTCGACACCCCGGGGCACGAGGCGTTCACCGCCATGCGGGCCCGCGGCGCGCAGGTGACCGACATCGTGGTGCTGGTCGTCGCGGCGGACGACGCCATCATGCCGCAGACGATCGAGGCGATCTCGCACGCCAAGAACGCGGGTGTCCCGATCGTCGTCGCGATCAACAAGATCGACTTGCCCAGCGCCAACGTGCAGAAGGTCAAGCAGGATCTCCTGGCGCACGGGGTGGTGCTCGAGGAGTTCGGTGGCACCACGCTCGCCACGCCGATCTCCGCGAAGGCTGGGACGAACGTGCAGGAGCTGCTCGACCAGATCCTGCTGCAGGCGGAGCTGCTCGACTTGAAGGCCAACCCCGACCGCAAGGCCCAGGGCACGGTGCTGGAGGCGACGCTCGATCCCGGCAAGGGGCCGCTCGCCACGATCCTCGTGCAGAACGGCACGCTGCGGGTGGGGGACGATTTCATCTGCGGCCAGTTCTACGGTCGCGTGCGCGCGATGTACGACGAGCGCGGGCAGACGGTGGACGCCGCCGGTCCCTCGACGCCCGTCCAGGTGCTCGGCTTCGAGGGCGTGCCCGAGGCCGGCGACACGTTCCAGGTGATGGCCGACGCCGCGGCGGCGCGCGACATCGCGCAGAAGCGCCAGCGGCTCGAGCGCGAGGCGCAGCACCGCCGCACCGGGCGCGTGAAGACCCTCGAAGACTTCATGGCCGAGCGGGCCGAGGGCGGCGCCGCTGCGCTGCGCATCATCATCAAGGCCGATCAGGGCGGTCCCGCCGAGGCCCTGGCGGATGCGCTGGCGCAACTGTCCACGCCCGAGGTGAAGGTCGAGGTCGTGCACCGGGGCGTCGGGGCGATCACCGACGGCGACGTGCTGCTCGCGAAAGCCTCCAACGCGATCATCATCGGCTTCCACGTGCGGCCCGACTCCAACGCGCGCGCCTCGGCCGAGCGTGAGAAGGTGGAGATCCGCACCTACCGCATCATCTATGAGGCGGTGGAAGAGGTGAAGGCGGCGATGGCGGGTCTGCTCGCCCCCGAAAAGAAGGAAGTCGTATTGGGCGAAGCGGAAGTCCGGCAGATCTTCAAGATTGCGAAGGTGGGGACGATCGCCGGGAGCTTCGTCCGCTCGGGCGTGATCCCGCGTACGGCGCGGGTGCGGGTGGTGCGCGACGGCGTCGAGGTGTACGACGGCACCCTGGCTTCCCTCAAGCGCTTCAAGGACGACGTGCGCGAGGTGCGCGAGGGCTTCGAGTGCGGGATCGGCGTCGAAAACTTCAACGACCTGAAAGTGAGCGACCTGATCGAGGCGTACCGGATTGAGGAGGTCGCGCGCTCGCTGACGCCCGCGTGATCGTCGGAGTCATGACGTGGGAGCTGCATCTCGCGGCGTGTCGCTCCCTCAAGGACAAGCGCCACGTCCTGAAGAGCCTCAAGGACCGTCTCCACAACCGCTTCAACGTCTCGGCCGCGGAGACGGCTCATCATGACCTGTGGCAGCGCGCCGAGCTGACGGCGTGCGTCGTGGCGACCGATCGACGGCACGCCGAGAGTGTGCTGCGCGAGGCGGACCAGCTGGTGGAAGCCGCGGACGGCGCCCGCATCGTGGACACGAGCACGAGCTATTTCTGACATGACGCAACGACCGAGCCACCGCCCCGAGCGCGTGGCCGAAGCGATCCGCCAGACGGTGGCCGAATTTCTCACCGGCAACGTGCGGGACCCGCGCGTCGGGTTCGTCACGGTCACGGCGGTGGAGGTCTCGGGCGACCTGGGCCACGCCCGCGTGCGCGTGAGCGTGATGGGGAGCGAGGAGGAGAAGGCGAAGTCGCTCGAAGGCCTGATGAGCGCCGCCCGCTTCCTGCGCGCCCAGGTCGCGAAGGAGCTGCCGCTGCGCACCACGCCCGAGCTGCACTTCGAGCTCGATCGCGGGCTCGAGCACGCGCAACGCATCGACCAGGTGCTGCGAAAACTCAAGGAGGGCGCGGGCTGATCTCCGGCGTGGCGCTCGTGGTGAAGCCGGGGGGCCCCGAAGGCCCCACATCGCACGACGTCGTCGATACGGTGCGTCGCGCGCTCGGCACCGACCGGGTAGGTCACCTGGGGACGCTCGATCCCTTTGCCGCAGGGTTGCTCGTGATGGTGGTGGGACGCGCCACGCGACTCGCGCCGCTCGCCGCGGCGTGGCCCAAGGCGTACGAGGGTGTGATCCGACTCGGCACCACCACCACCACTGACGACGCGACGGGCGAGCCCGTTGCGACCTCGGAGGCCTGGCGTGGCAGCGATGCGGCGCAGGTGGAGCAGGTGCTGGCGAGGTTCCGGGGCGCCTACGACCAGCGGCCCCCCGCCTACTCCGCCGTCAAGGTGGCGGGCGTTCGGGCGTACCGCCGGGCTCGCCGGGGCGAGACGGTCGCGCTCCCGGCGCGGCGGGTAGAGGTGGCGGAGCTCGCGCTGCTCCGCTACGCGCCGCCCGACCTCGCGTTCCGGGCCCGGGTGAGCGGGGGGACGTACCTCCGCGGCCTGGCGCGCGACGTCGGTGCGGCGCTGGGATGCGGGGCGCATCTCGCGACCTTGACGCGCACCGCGGTCGGCCCGTACCAGCTCGGGGAGGCCGTGGCGCCCGAAGCGGTGACGCGGCAGGGTCTGCGTGATCCGGCTGAGCTGGTCGCCGACCTGCCGCGGCGGGAGCTGGATGAGGCCGGGCGAGCCGCTGTAATGCACGGGCGCCCGGTGCCTGCCGGGAAGGGGGAAGAGGGAAGGGTGGCGCTGTTCGCCGCCGGCCAGCTGGTCGCCGTGGCGGAACGTGTAGGGGAGCTGCTCAAGCCCCGGGTCGTGGTGGCGGACGAATGAGCGCGACCGTCGCGACGGTCGGCACGTTCGACGGCGTTCACCGCGGGCACCAGGCGGTGCTGGACGACGTGGTGCGTCGCGCCCGGGCCCGCGGCGTGGTGAGCCTGCTGGTGACGTTCGATCCGCACCCGCTCGAGGTGCTGAACCCGAGCGCGGCGCCGCGCCTGCTCACGCTGCCCGACGAAAAGCGGATGCAGGCGGCGGGGCTCGGCATCGAGCGGATCGAGATGCTGGCGTTTACCCCGGAGCTCGCGCGCCTCGGCCCCGAGGAATTCGTGCGGGACGTGTTGCGGGCGCGGTTCGCCATGCAGACGCTCGTGCTGGGGTACGATCATGGGTTCGGGCGGGGACGCTCCGGGGACGTCGAGCTGGTGCGCCGGCTCGCGAGCCAGGACGGATTCGCCATGGAGGTGGTGGCGGCCGTGACCGACGGGGGCCAGCCCATCTCCTCGTCGCTCATCCGCACGGCGGTGGCGCACGGCGACCTGGCATCGGCCGAGCGCGGGCTGGGGCGCCGCTACAGCCTGCGGGCGGCGGTGGAGCGCGGGGCCGGACGCGGCCGGACGATCGGCGTGCCCACGATCAACCTCACGCCCCCCGATCCGCGCAAGCTGCTCCCGCCGGACGGGGTGTACGCCGTGTGGGTGGACATCGGGAAACGGGACAGGGGAACCGGGAAACGGTACGGCGGCATGATGAATCAGGGTCCGCGCCCCACGTTCGGGGTGACGGCTCGCGCTCTCGAGGTTCATCTGTTCGATTTCGCGGGTGACCTGTACGGTGAAACGGTGACCGTGGAGTGGGTGCGGCGGCTGCGGGACGTGCAGACGTTCCCGTCGCGCCAGGCGCTGGTGGACCAGATCGAGCGCGACGCCGTCACCGCGCGCTCGGTCCTCAACGGGTAGAGGACGCGATGTTCTACACGGTGCGCTCACGATTGATCACGATCGGCATCCTCCTGGTCTTGAGCATCTGGGCCCTGATCCCGGCGAACGTCACGCAGCGGGTGCGCGACGCCGCGACCGGCCGCATGAAAGACACGACCATCCGGCGCGTGCCCATCAACCTCGGCCTCGATCTGCAGGGGGGGATCCACCTCGCGCTCGAAGTCGACCAGTCGAAAGGACCGGTGCCCGATCCCGCCGAGGCGATCCGACGCGCCGAGCGGGTGGTGCGCACCCGGATCGACGAGTTCGGCGTCACGGAGCCCGTGGTGCAGGTGGTCGGCAACAATCGGCTGATCGTCGAGCTCGCCGGCGAGAAAGATCCGGCGCGCGCCAAGAGCATCATTCAGCGCACCGCGTACCTCGAGTTCCGTATCACCGACATGAAGAACCTGTTCCGCGACGCCCTGCCCGAGGTCGACAAGGCGTTGCGGCAGGCCGGCGTCAAGCCCGCGGGGCAGGCGGCCGCGGCCGCGAGCGTGACGCAGCTGTTCGGCGCCGATACCGCCGCGGCGAAAGGCAAGCGTGCCAAGGGTAAGCCCGCCGCCAAGGACACCGCGGATGCAAACGCGCCGGGCGTGCTGTCGTCGCTCCTGTTCCAGGGCCAGCTCCCCGGCGAGTATCTGGTGCCGGAAGAGCAGGTGCCGGTGGCCGAGAGCCTGCTGGCGCGCCCCGACGTGCGCCGGCTCATTCCTCGCGGCATCGAGCTCCGCTGGGGGAATGAAGTGTCGTCCCGCGCGGCGCGGAGCTACCGCGCGCTCTACGCCGTGGAGGACCGCCCCATCATCACGGGCGAGGAGCTCCAGGACGCCCGCGCCACGCGGGATCCGCTCACCAATCAGTCGGTGGTGAACTTCACACTGTCGCGCCGCGGCGGGCGCATCTTCGAGCGCGAGACCAGCCGGCACGTGCAGGATTACATGGCGATCATCCTCGACAGCCGGGTGCAGGGTCAGCCGCCCTTCATCAAGGGTCCGATCGCCCAGCACGGCCAGATCGAGCTCGGCGCGAAGCCGCTGCAGGAGGCGCAGGACCTGGCCCTGGTCCTCAAGGCGGGCGCCCTCCCGGCGCCGCTCACTATCATCGAAGAGCGCACCATCGGGCCCTCGCTCGGGAAAGACTCGATCACCGACGGCATCCACGCCGGCATCGTCGGCGTGACCCTGGTGGTCCTGATCATGGTCGTGTACTACCGGTGGTCGGGTGCGCTCGCCGTCTCGGCGCTCACGTTGTACGTGCTGTTCACGCTGGCGGGACTGGCGGCCTTCGGCTTCACGCTCACGCTGCCGGGGCTCGCCGGGCTGGTGCTCTCGGTCGGCATCGCGGTCGACGCGAACGTGCTGATCTTCGAGCGCATCCGCGAGGAGATGCAGCACGGCAAGCTGGTGCGCACGGCGGTGGACGAAGGCTTCACGCACGCCATGAGCGCCATCATCGACTCCAACGTCAGCACGGCCCTCACCGCCTTCATTCTCTATCTCGTGGGGACGGGGCCGGTGCAGGGCTTCGCGATCACGCTCATCATCGGTATCGCCGCGTCGATGGTGACCGCGATCTTCGTGGTACGAACCTTCTACATGATCTGGCTGCAGCGCCGGCCCGACATGGCCACCCTGAGCGTCTGACATGATCCGTCTTTTTGCCAACGCCAACTACGATTTCATCAAGTGGCGCCGCTGGGCCTACGGTCTGACGGCCGCCATCATCGTCCCGGGGTTCGCCCTGTTCCTGGTGCGCGGCCTGAACTACTCGATCGAGTTCACGGGCGGCACGTTGATCCAGGTCCAGACGACGCAGCCGATCGGCACCGACCGGTTGCGGACGGCCCTCGACGCCGCCGGCATCCGCGACGCCGAGATCAAGCAGTTCGGGACGCCCACCGACTACGTCGTGACCGCGCGCCTGGGGGGCGGCGGCGTCGCCGCCGAGGGCTCGACCCAGGCGACGGCGGCGGCGGTGGACTCGGCCCTGGCGCGCGGGGTGGGCGCGGGGCAGTACGCGATCGTCCGGACCGAAGCCGTCGGCCCGAAGGTGGGACGCGAGCTGCAGGGGAAAGCGTTCCTCGCCATCTTCTTCTCGTTCATCGTCACCCTCATCTACCTGGCGTTCCGCTTCGAGTGGCGGTTCGGCCTCGCCGCGGTGCTCGCGACGTTTCACGACATCCTCACCACGATCGCGTTCATCCGGTATCTGGACCTCGAGGTGAGCCTGGTCGTGGTCGGCGCCGTGCTGACGATGGTCGGCTACTCGCTCAACGACACCATCATCATTTTCGATCGGGTGCGGGAGAACCTGCGCAAGTACCGGCGCCAGAACCTGTACGAGATCCTCAACCTCTCGATCAACGAAACGCTGCCGCGCTCGGTGCTCACCCACGGGACCACGATGGCGACCACGCTGGCGCTGGTGCTCTTGGCGGGCGAGGTGCTGCGGCCGTTCGCGCTGGTGATGACGTTCGCCATCTTCACGGGGACGTTCTCGTCGATCTACATCGCGGCGCCGCTGCTCATGTACGTCGAAAAGCGCTGGCCGGGACAGGATGCGCGCGGTGCGCGGGCGTTCCGCCCCGCCGGCGCGGTGCCGCTGGACGCGCCTCAGCCTCCTTCGCCCCCCGCGCCCGGAGGCTCCCGCTCCAAAGCGGCCGTCTGACGACGCGAGCGGCGGGAGCGGGGCTGGTCGACGCCCACTGCCACTTGGGCGACCCGGCGTTCGACCCGGACCGCGAGGCGGTGCTCGGCCGGGCCCGCGAGGCCGGGGTGACGCACGTCGTGGTGATTGGCGCGACGCTCGAGGAGAGCGACCGCGCCGTGACGCTCGCGCGCGCCTGCCCGGGGCTCTCCGCGACGGCGGGCGTGCATCCGCACGAGGCCCGCACCTGGTCGGCCGAGGCCGTGGCCCGCCTGAGAGACCTGCTGGCCCTACCCGAAGTCGTGGCGCTGGGTGAAACGGGGCTCGATTACCATTATGGCCACTCGCCGCGCGATGACCAGCGGCGCGCCTTCGAGGCGCAGCTGCGTCTGGCGGCCGAGGCCGGCAAGCCGGTGGTGGTGCACGCCCGCGAGGCCGACGACGACATGGCCGCGATGCTGGGGGACGCGGGCGGCGCGGTGGTGCTGCACTCCTTCAGCTCGGGCCCCAAGGTGTTCGCAGCGGGAATGGGGATCGCGGCGTACTTTTCGTTCTCCGGAATGATCACCTTCAAGAACTGGACGATGAACGACCGCCTCACCGCCTGTCCGCCCGACCGGCTGCTCGTCGAGACCGACGCGCCCTACCTCGCGCCCGTGCCGCACCGGGGGGAGCGAAACGAGCCCGCCTTCGTGCGCGCGGTGGCGGAGGCCCTGGCACGGGCCCGCGGGGAGTCCACCGAAGCGCTCGGGCGTCGGACGACGGACAACGCGTCCCGTCTGTTCGGCGCGCGGCTGGCGACCACCCTCCGGCCCATGACCGATCCGTGACCACGACGGCCAAGGTCCCCACCGACATCGCCATCGCCCAGGCGGCGAAGCTGCGCCCGGTCGCCGATATCGCCGCCGAGCTCGGGCTCGACGACGACGAGCTCGAGCTGTACGGCAAGTACAAGGCGAAGGTGCGGCTCTCCGCGCTGGCGCGCCGCCGGCCCCGGGGTCGCCTCGTACTCGTCACCGGGATCAACCCGACCCCCGCGGGCGAGGGGAAGTCGACCGTGACGGTCGGGGTCACGCAGGCGCTGCGCAAGCTCGGCAAGAACGCTGCGCTCTGCATCCGCGAGCCGTCCCTGGGACCCGTGTTCGGCGTGAAGGGCGGCGCGGCCGGGGGCGGCTACGCGCAGGTCGTCCCGATGGAGGACATCAACCTGCACTTCACGGGCGACTTCCACGCCATCGCGAGCGCGCACAACCTGCTGTCGGCGCTGCTCGACGCGCACCTGCATCACGGCAATGCGCTCGCTCTCGACACGCGTCGCATCACCTGGCCCCGGACCATCGACATGAACG
>QHUU01000127.1 GCA_003222155.1 Gemmatimonadota bacterium
CCAAGAAGCTGGTGGGCGGCCTCCGCGCTCTCGCCGAGAAACAGTACGACATCGACGGACGCCGCTCGAAGGATCGCCTGGTGCAGTACTGGGACCACTTGGAGCGATTCTTCGGCGCCGGGACGCGCATAGTTCATGTCGCCGGCGTCCGGTTGGACGACTATGCCGCGGCCCGGCTCGCAGAAGGCGCCGCTCGGCAGACGGTGAACAACGAGCTGGCAGCGCTCCGCCGCGGGTTCCGGCTGGCGATCGACAAGGGGCTCCTGGCTGCGGCACCTGTGTTCAAACTCCCAAAGGTTCCGAACGCGCGCTCGGGCTTCTTCGAGGATGGGGACTTCGCAGCCCTGCTGTTGGAGCTCCCCACCGATGTGCGGGATCTCGTGCAGTTCTTGCGTGCCACCGGTTGGCGGCGCGACGAAGGCCGGCTCCTCAGGTGGGCGTCCGTAGATCGGAAGGGTGGCATCATCCGGCTCGAAGAGGTGCGCTCCAAGAGTGGCGAGCCCCGTGTCTTCCCCTTCGGGCTGGCACCGGCGGTCAAGGCCCTAATCAAGAGGCGTTGGGCGGCACGGAACGGGTTGTACGTGTTCCACCGCCACGGCCAGCCGCTCGGGATCGGTGCCGTGCGCGCGGCGTGGAAGCGGGCGACCAAGCGCGCCGGGCTCGAGGGCATGCTGGTGCATGACCTGCGGCGCACGGCCGCGCGAGACTTTCGACGCGCCGGCGTGTCGGAGGGGGAGATCATGAAGCTCTGCGGGTGGCGGACGCGCTCGATGTTCGATCGCTACAACATCATCGACGAGGCGGACCTCGCCGCAGCCGTGGCGAAGCGCTTTGGCAACGGCAAACAAACGGCAAACATGAAGCCTTCCGGGCCCGCTTCGAATTTTGTAAGTTCCAACCGCAGCAACTCTTAGGTCCGTAGCTCAATTGGTAGAGCACCGGTCTCCAAAACCGGGGGTTGCAGGTTCGATTCCTGCCGGGCCTGTTGGTCAAATGCGAAGCCTCGTAGCGACCTATCCGCTGCGAGGCTTTACGTTTGTAGTCGAGAGAAAACATCAATGAAGGCATTCATCCTCGATCGTTACGGAAGCGCCGACTGTGTGCGGGCTGGCGAAATGCCAGACCCAGAGTTGCGGGAGGATGACGTTTTGGTCCAGGATTGGACGCGCCTCGCCACGGCGGCGGCAGAGTTCGGGCGCGTGGTAGCGCTCGACATGCCGGGCTTCGGGCGCGCCGACAACCCCCCGGGTTTCGACTACACGGTCCGCGGGTACGCCCGCACTTTGCGGGTGCCCTCGCCACGCTCCACATCCGCCGGGCGCACCTCGTGCTTCACGACTTCGGAGGGCCGTGGGGGCTCGCGTGGGCCGCAACGCATCCGAACGAGTCCGCGACGGCCACGCTCATCAAAACCGGCGTGCTCAGAGGGTATCGGTGGCATTATCTCGCGCGAATCTGGCGCACTCCTCTGCTGGGCGCGTTTGTTTCAAGCCGCTGCTACGCGCTGGAGCTTCCAGCTGCTTCTCAGGCATGGAAACCCGAGGGGACTGCCGAGGGAGTTCGTCGACCAGATGTTTGACGACTACGACAGGGGAACACGTCGCGCCGTGCTCAAGCTGTATCGGGCGACCAGCGAGCCGGGGCAGATGTCAGAGGACCTGATGCGAGCGCTGCGACCGCTCGCGCGGCCGGCACTGGTAGTGTGGGGCACGCACGACCCATACATCCCGGTCGACTACGCCGAGCGCCAACGCGAGGTGTTCCCAGGTGCGGAGGTCATCGTCCTCGAGCAGAGCGGCCACTGGCCGTTCGCGGACGACCCTATTGCGGTGGCTCAAACGGTGTTGCCATTCCTTCGAGCGCAGCTGCGCCGATGAGATCCGCGCGTGGGTCTCCAGATGGCTACGCGAGCCCAAAGCGCTCCATGCGCGTGTAGAGCTTGCCGCGGCTCAAGCCAAGCAACTTGGCCGCTTTGGACTTGTTCTGGCCGGCCCGTTTGAGGGCACCCTCGATGAGCGTGCGCTCGATCGCCTCGAGGTCCACGCCGTGAGCGGGAAAGTCCCCGGCCGCAGGGGCGGGGGCGGCCGCGCCAGCGGGGAGGGGGAGGGGGAGGGGGGCGCGCGTGGGCGACTCGGCGTGCCACGGGAGATGCTCGGGATTGATCAGGCCTCCCTCGCACAGAATCAGCGCCCGCTCCACCGCGTTGCGCAGCTCGCGCACGTTACCCGGCCAGGCGTAGCCCAGGAACTGCTCGCGCGCCTCGCGTGAGATCCCCGCCGCCGGCCGCCCGATGACCACCGGGCCCAACTGGCTCAGGAAATGCTCGAGCAGCGGCAGGATGTCCTCCGGGCGCTCGCGCAGCGGCGGCAGGTGGATCGCGAACACGTGCAGCCGATAATACAGGTCCTCGCGAAACGCGCCCTGGGTCATCGCCGCCTTGAGGTCGCGATTCGTCGCGGCGACGACGCGCACGTCGGCCTTGAGCGTGCGCGTGCCACCGAGGCGCTGAAACTCCCGCTCCTGGAGCACCCGCAGGAACTTCGCCTGCACGGCCGGGCTCATCTCGCCCACTTCGTCGAGAAATAACGTCCCGCCCCCGGCCTGCTCGAGCCGGCCCGCCCGCGCCGACACCGCTCCGGTGAAGGCGCCCTTCTCGTAGCCGAACAGCTCCGACTCGAGCAGCGCCTCTGGGAGCGCCGCACAGTTCAACGCGACGAACGGCCCCTCGGCGCGGCGCGACCCGCGGTGGATCAGGTGCGCCACGACCTCCTTGCCCGTGCCCGACTCTCCGGTGAGGAGCACCGTCGTCTCGGCCGGCGCCACTTTCGCCGCTTGCGTCAACACCTCCCGCCACGGTTTCGACGTCCCGATGGCGCGATGTCCTTCCGCGGCATCGAGCTCCGCCGTGAGCCGCGCCACCCGCCCTTCGAGCTGGATGGCGCGCTCCTGGGCCTCGGC
>QHUU01000017.1 GCA_003222155.1 Gemmatimonadota bacterium
CGGCCGGGGCGGGAAGGGCCAGACGGCGCGCACCGGGGGTCAGACCCGGCCCGGGTTCGAGGGCGGGCAAATGCCGCTCATCCGCCGCATTCCCAAGCGCGGCTTTACCAACCCGTTCAAGCAGCCGGCGCAGGTGGTGAACGTGCGGCACCTGGGCCGGCTCGCCGAGGGCGTCGAGGTCACACCCGACACGCTGTTCGGCGCGGGGCTGGTGCGCCGGCCGGACCGCCCCATCAAGCTGCTCGGCATGGGGGACGTTCAGCGCAAGTTCAGCGTGAAGGGCGTGACAGTATCGGCCTCCGCCCGCTCGAAGATCGAGCAGGCGGGCGGTACGATCGCGAGCTGACCGCATGACCGCTCCCCGGCTGCCCAACCTGTTCAAGGTGCCGGAGCTGAAGGAGAAGATTCTCTTCACGCTCCTGTGCCTGGTGGTGTATCGCGTCGGCGCGCACATCGCGACCCCCGGCGTCAACGTCCAGGCCCTCGCGGACTATCTGCGGAACCAGGCGCAGGGCACGCTGTTCGCCCTCTACGACCTGTTCGCGGGCGGCAGCTTCGGACGGGCGACCGTGTTCGCGCTCGGGATCATGCCGTACATCTCGGCCAGCATCGTCTTCCAGCTGGCGGCGCCCGTGTTCCCCGTCGTCGAGAAGATGCAGCGGGACGAAGAGGGCCGGAAAAAGCTCACGCAGTGGACCCGCTATCTCACCGTGGTGCTGTGCCTGTTCCAGGCGTACGGCTACGCCCTCTTCACCGAGCAGATCGCCGGCGCGGTCGCCCATCCCGGATTCTTCTTCCGGCTGACGACCGTGCTGACTCTCACCACGGGTGGCGTGTTCGTCATGTGGCTCGGCGAGCAGATCACGGAGCGCGGCATCGGCAACGGAGCGAGCCTGCTGATCTTCTTTTCGATCGTCGAGCGAATCTTTCCGGAGACGATCCGGACGTTCGACGCCCTCAAAGCCCGGAGCCTCTCCCTGCCGATGCTGGTCCTGGTGCTCGGGGTCATGGTGCTCGTGGTGGCGGGCACCGTGGCGGTGACGGTCGCGGCGCGGCGCATCCCGATCCAGATCCCGCGCAAAGTGATGGGGCGCGGACGGATCCGCGAGGGGCAGAAGACGTTCATTCCCCTGCGGCTCAATACGGCCAACGTGATGCCGATCATCTTCGCGCAGTCGCTCATCATCGTGCCGGGGACGATCGCGGCCTTCAGCGGCAACCAGACCTTGAAGCACCTCGCCGAGTATTTCAGCGTCACGTCACCGGTGTACCTGATCTCGAGCGCGGTCTTGATCATCTTCTTCGCGTACTTCTACACCTCCATCATCTTCAACCCGGTGGATCTGGCGGAGAATCTCAAGAAGCAGGGTGGGTTCATCCCCGGCGTGAAGCCCGGAGCCGCCACGGCCGACTATATCGATGAAGTGCTCTCCCGGATCACGTTGCCGGGCGCGTTGTTCCTGACGCTGGTGGCGATGCTGCCGATCGTCGTGTCGAACATCCTCAACATGCCGTTCGGCTTCGGCGGCACGGCGCTGCTCATCGTCGTGGGCGTGGCCCTCGACACGGTGCAGCAGGTACAGCAGCATCTGCTGCTGCGCCATTACGACGGCTTCATGAAGGAAGGGCGCGTCAAGTTCCGCGGGCGCCAGCGCTACATGTAGGGATGCGGTGTTCATCCTCCTGTTAGGCGCGCCTGGCTCGGGCAAGGGGACCCAGGGAAAGGTCCTCGCCGAACGGCTGGGTCTTCCGAAGATCACGACGGGCGACATCCTGCGTGCCGCCGTGCGGGCCGAGACGCCGCTCGGGCGCGAAGCGAAGAAGTACATGGACGCGGGCTCCCTCGTGCCCGACAGCGTGATCCTGGGCCTGATCAAAGAGGAGCTCGCCAAGCCGGAGGCGCAGCAGGGGGCCGTGCTCGACGGGTTCCCCCGCACCGCCGCCCAGGCGGAGCTGGTGGACCGCACCCTGGCCGAGCGCGGCCAGCGCCTCAATCATATCCTGCTGCTCGACGTGCCCGAAGAAGAGCTGGTGCGTCGGATGACGGGCCGGGCGGCCGACGAAGGACGCTCGGACGATACGCCGGACGCCATCCGGACGCGGCTGCAGGTGTACCAGCGCGACACCGCTCCCCTCATCGCCCATTACGCCGAGCGCGGCATCGTCAAGCGCGTGCCCGGCGTGGGCGGCGTGGACGACATCGCGACAGAGATCAAGCGCGTGATCGGGCGATGATCACCATCAAGTCGCCGCGCGAGATCGAGACGATGGCGGCCGCCGGCCGCATCGTCGCCGGGACGCTCGCGCTCGTGGCCCGCCGCGTCCGCCCCGGAATCTCCACCGAAGAGCTCGACCGGCTCGCCGAGCAATTCATCCGCTCGCACCCCGGGGCGCGCCCTTCGTTCAAGGGGCTGTACGACTTCCCCGCCACGCTGTGCACCTCGATCAACCACGAGGTGGTACACGGCATCCCGTCGTCCAACCGCGTCCTCAAAGCGGGCGATCTCTTGAGCGTCGACGTGGGGGTGTGGCTCGACGGGCTGCATGCGGACTCGGCGGCGACGTTCCCGGTCGACGCCGTGAGCGCGGACGCGGAGCGGCTGCTCGCCACGACGCGGACCGCGCTCGCAGCCGGCGTCGCCCAGGCGCGGGCCGGGAATCACGTCGGCGACATCGGGCACGCGGTCCAGCGGGTGGCCGAGGGGGCGGGGTACTCCGTGGTGCGCGAGCTCGTGGGACACGGGATCGGATCGTCGTTCCACGAGGATCCCCAGGTGCCCAACTACGGCAAGCCGCGGCGCGGACCGCGCCTCGTGCCGGGGATGACGATCGCCATCGAGCCGATGGTGAACGTCGGTGGCGCCGACATCCGCACGCTCGACGACAAGTGGACGGTGGTCACCCAGGATGGCTCGCTCTCCGCGCACTTCGAGCACACGGTCGCCATTCTCGAGAACGGCGGGCCGCCGCGGGTGCTCACGACCGCGGACTAGGGGCTCACGCTCGGCCGCGCTCCATGACGCTGGGCCAGCCCAAGGAACTCCCGCTGGGCCTCCGGCTGCGGCAGCAAACTCCTCGACACCAGCAGGTTCTGACCGCTCACCTCGAGCACCAGCACCGCAAACGCCGCCAGCACCTCCGCGTCGGTGAACTTGCAGTGCCCATATCGATTGATGGTGAACGCGGTATTCAGCAATCGACTGCGCAGATTCAACCGCCTGCGATACAGCGCCTCGTGCCATATCGGGACGATCGGGTCACCCGTGGTGTGGATCGTCACCAGGGGCCGCCGCAGCCGCGCGGACGTCTGCAACGTGGCGAGCCGCGCGGGGTCCGCGGTCGGCTGGAAGCGCGCGACGTCGGCGTTCAGGGCGTCATCCTCGTCCGAGCCGATGTAACGGCGGTCCACGTTGCCGAACGGCATTCCCCCGTTCTTGGCCATGGCGTCATTGGTGCCGCGGAAGCTGTACCAGAGGATCCCGAGGGTAGTGCCCTTGACGGTTGCTGGATCGGCGGGATCGGTTGGGGCGTGCGTCACGCTCAGCACCTGTCGGATCCGGTCGGCGTTGGCCGGATCGTCGAGCGCGGCCCCGGCGCTGCTCTCGGCCGCTCCCCAAGAGTTCGGATCGATGTATCCGGGATCGCCGGCGCTCAGGTCTTGCTTCCACACCGGCCACGCCGGGATCACCCCGGCAAAGAAGTGATCGAAGACCGCGCGGAAGTCGGCGACGTATTGGATCTGTCGCCCGTAGTCGCCGATCGGGCCGCACCCCGCCAGCCCGCCGCTGAAGATGTTGGGATACTGCTCCACCGCCATCACCGTGCCCAAGCCGCCCTGCGACCCTCCGGTCTGATAGACGTAACGCGTGGTCCGGCCGGTGGTGCTGGAGAGCAGCGCCTTGGCCGTCTCCACCAGCTCGAGCAGATCGCCTCCGATCCAGGTGTTCCGCTCGATCAGGCCGGTGGCACGAAAGCTCGTGGTGGCATAGGCGTAGCCGAGACCGCTGAACAGCACGGCCGAGGCCGTAGGGGAGAGGTCCTCGGGGAGCGTCGGCGCGCTCGCGGGATCGTGATACCCGGGAATGAACACGACGAGATCACGGTTCCAGTGGTTGGGGTCGAAGCAGATCTTGAACAACGCACCCGAACTGAGTTTCGCGTCGGGCGCGGTGCATGACTGTCCGTTGGCCTGCAGCACCACGGGCGGCAGCGCGGGCTTTGCTTGCTCACGCACCCGCGGCTGGACCGGCCCATCCGAGCATCCGCCCAGCGCAAGAATCAAGACCACGGCTCCCGCACACGCGAGGGCGTGACCGGAGCGTTTTGCGGCGCGTTTCATAACGGCATCCTCCTGCGGGAGACATCCGCACGTTTCGCGTTCCCGCGAGTGGCAAACGTCGTACCGCCGAACCGCGGATGCGTTCGAAACCGTGACGTAGCGTGTTGGTGTTGTGATGGTGCGATACCGCAGCACGTCAGGGAGGAGAGATACCTACGCGCGCAGGTCCCGCTCGAGTCGCTCGGTTTCCGCCAGCAGCTTCTTTCCCAGCGCCGGATCCGACAGCCCCGCCACGTTCACCCGTACGTTCTCGATCGCACCGGCGGCGGCGGCCCGCGCCAGGGCTTCGGCGACCTTCGCGTCGGAGCGGGCGTTCTTGTTGCCGATCTGCGCGATGTCGCGCGCGAGCGTGACCAGGCGGGCGGCCCGCCGGGCGACCTCGGCCGGCGGTTGTGCTGCGCCGAGCAGCCCCGCGTCGACCGTCCGACCGCGCGACGGATCGTCCTTGGGAATCGCGTAGGCCGCACTCACCTTGGCGTACGCGGCGGCGTCGTCGTCGACCAGGCGGCGCAGCTCGGCCCGGAGCCCTTCCGCTTCGGTCAGCATCTCCGCGGCACGCCGCTCGACGGCGGCGTAGGCCTTTCGGCCCACGGTGAGTCGGGCTACCATCGCCACCAGCGCAGCCGCCAGCGCGCCGGCGAGCGCCGCCGCGCTACCGCCGCCCGGGACCGGGGCTCCACCCGCAAGATCCTCGAGCCAGCCGTCGAGGGTCGGTCCCTCGCCGGCGCGGATTTTCGCCTCGAGCAGGTGGTCGGTGGCGTCGGGCAGCCGCAGCGCGGCGGCACCCGCCCCCAGGATCGCCCGCTCGGGCACGAGACCCACGACCTCGCTCTTCACGATGGCGACGCCCCGGGCGCGCGCCTCGGCTTCGACGGCGCCGTACACCGCCGCCGGCGGCGTCGTGTCGATATCGAGCAGGTTCATCGATACCTGAGCCCGCCCCCCCACCTCGAAACCAGAGGCTTGAACTGCCGGCAGACCGCCGCTCGACGTCCGGATCCGCTTCGCGATCTCCTTGGCGATCGCCACCTCGGCCGTGTCGAGGTAGATGTTGAACGCCACCAGGAAAGGTCGCGCGCCCACAGCCGTCGCCCCTGCCGTGGGATGGATCCGGCGCGGGCCGAAGTCCGGATCGACAGCCGGATCCGTGCCGATGCGCTCGCGCAGGCCCTCGAACTCCCCCTTCCGGATGTCCGGCAGGCGCTGCCGCTCCGGCCGCACGGCCGCCCTGGCGTAGAGATAGATCGGGATGCCGAGCTCGGCCGCCGCGCGCTCGCCCAGCCGCCGGGCGAGCGAGACGCACTGGTCCATCGTCACGTCGCGCACCGGGACAAAGGGTACCACGTCGGTCGCGCCCATGCGGGGGTGCTCGCCCGTGTGTTGCGTGAGGTCGATGCGCTCGGTGGCGACCCGCATGGCGCGCAACGCGGCCTCGACGGCGGCGTCCGGGGGAGCGACGAACGTGAACACGGAGCGGTTGTGCGACACGTCGGCCTGCACGTCCAGCAGCTTGACGGCGGGGACACCCGTGAGCGCCGTGCGGAGGGCGTCGATGGTCGCGTGATCTCGGCCTTCGGAGAAATTGGGAACGCATTCGACGAGCGGCGCGGGCATGGTCAGGTCTTGAGCAGCAGGTCCAACAGCCATCGGTGCAGCACCGGATTGCCGGCGACGACCGAGCCGTGCTGCAGCACGTCGTCCGACCCGTCCAGCGTGGTCACGATTCCGCCGGCTTCCCGGATGAGCACCACGCCCGCCGCCACGTCCCATGGCGCCAGCGTGAGCTCCCAGAAACCGTCGAGGCGTCCGGCCGCGACGTCGGCGAGATCGAGCGCCGCGGCGCCGGCCCGGCGGATGCCGCTCGTCGCGCCCATCACCGCGGCGAACTGGTCCAGGTAGCGGCGCAGCAGCGGGAGATTCTTGAACGGGAACCCCGTGCCGACGAGTGCGTGACGCGGCTCCGCGAGGGGCGAGACGCGGATCGGGCGTTCGTCCTGCCAGGCGCCGAGCCCCGTGCCACCCCAATACGCCTGGTCACGCGCGACGTCGTGCACGACTCCCCCGCGCAGCGCGCCACGCACCACGCACGCGATGGAGACCGCGTACTGCGGGTAGCCGTGCAGGAAGTTCGTCGTGCCGTCGAGCGGGTCCACGATCCACGCGACCTCGCCCGCGGGCGCGGCGTGCGGCGACAGCTCTTCGCCCATCACCGCACTTCCGGGCACGTCGCGCGTGAGCGCCTCCGTGATCAGCGCTTCCGCCCGGCGGTCGGCCTCGGTCACGAAATCGTGGCGGCCCTTTTCGATCCACTGCGCCGGCGGCGGGGGCGGCGTGTCCCGCAGCAGGGCAGCCGCCCGGGCGGCGGCCCGCCGCGCCACGTCGACTAAGTCTTTGAGTTCTCGCACCTTGCGGCGCTCGCCTCCAGTCGCGTAGGTTGTGGGCCCATGGCGCGCGTCTTCTCCGGCATCCAGCCCTCGGGCGAGCTGCACATCGGCAACTATCTGGGCGCGGTGCAGAACTGGGTTCGACTGCAGCACCAGCATGACTGCCTCTTCTCGGTGGTGGACCTGCACGCCATCACGCAGGTCTACGACCCCGCGACGCTGTCACAGCGCACGATCGACATGGCGGTAGGGCTGTTCGCCTCCGGGCTCGACGCCGAGCGGGCGATCGTGTTCGTGCAGTCGCACGTGCCGGAGCACGCCGAGCTGAATTGGCTCTTGAACACCGTCACGCCGCTCGGGGAGCTCGAGCGCCAGACGCAGTTCAAGGACAAGGCGCAGCGCCAGGAGAGCGTGCCCGCGGGGCTCCTGAACTATCCCGTTCTCCAGGCGGCCGACGTCCTCCTGTACGAAGCAACCCTCGTGCCCGTGGGCGAAGACCAGCTCCAGCACCTCGAGCTGATGCGCGAGATCGCCCGCCGCTGGAACAGCCGTTTCGCGGATGGCTTCGCCTTTCCGGAGCCCCAGGCGTTGCTCTCGACGGCCAAGCGGGTGCTCGGGCTCGACGGTCAGGCCAAGATGTCGAAGAGCCTCGGCAACACGATCGGCCTATTCGAGTCACCCGAGACGATCTGGGAGAAGCTCAAGCCCGCCGCCACCGATCCGGCGCGCGTCACCCGCAAGGACCCGGGCAATCCGGACGTCTGCAACATCTTCACGATCCACCAGGGTTTCTCCCCACCCGACACGATCAAGCTGGTGGCGCACAACTGCCGCACGGCGGGGTGGGGTTGTCTCGACTGCAAGCGGGTGCTGGCGGACAATATGATAGCCGCGCTGACGCCCATCCGCGAGCGGGCCGAGGCGCTGCGGGCGGAGCCGCGCACGGTGACCGACCTGCTGCGGGGCGGTGTGGCCAAGGCGGGCGCCATCGCGCGCCGCACGATGGCTCAAGTGCGGCGCCGCATGGGGTTTCTCGTCGAGGCGGACGGCTGATGCAGCATGTCGTCGCAGGCGTCATCCAGATGTTCCGACTGGAGCTGTTTCTCCAGCTGTGCCTCGCCACCCTGTTCGGCGGAGCCATCGGCCTCGAGCGGGAGCTCGGCGGCAAGCCGGCCGGGCTGCGGACCAACATTCTGATTTGCATCGGCTCGGTGCTCTACACCAAGCTGTCCGTCACGATGGCCGCCGGGAATGCGGATCCCACGCGCATTGCGGCGCAGATCGTGACCGGCGTGGGGTTCATCGGCGCGGGGACGATCCTGCACGCGCGCGGCGCGGTCGTCGGCCTCACCAGCGCCGCCACGATCTGGGTGGTCGCCGCCATCGGCGTGGCGCTCGGCGCCGCCTTCTATTGGGAAGCGGCCGGGACCACGCTGCTCGTGCTGGTCGTGCTCCGGGGGCTGGGGCGCGTCGAGCGCCTCGTGGCGCGGCAGTCCACGCAGAGCACTCTGCTGGTGCACGCCCGTCCCGAGCCCGCGGCGCTGGACGAGCTGGAGACGGTGGTGCGCCGGACCGGTCTCGAGATCGAGCGCCAGGCGAGCCGTCGCGAGAACGTCGATTTGGTGATCGAGTTCACCCTGCGCGGACCGAAGCGGCTGCACGACGAGGTGATGATCGCCCTGCTGCATCACCCCGGCGTGCGCACGGTGTCCACGGGCGAGTGACGCGTCGGCTGGTGGTCGACCTCGCGTCGCCCCGCGCCGTGTGGCGGATCCCGCCCGCCGCGGTGCAGACGATCCGCGCGGCGCTCGGCCCCGGCTGGGAGGTCCTCCAGGTCCAGGCGCCCGCGACCTCGGACGGAGACGGCGGCTCGGGGAGCCCCGAGGCCGTGGCAGCCGCCCGGGGCGCGGAGATCTATCTGGGGTACGGAGTGCCGCCAGGGGTGGCGGCGGCGGGGCGGGGGACGCTGCGCTGGATGCATACCGGCACCGCCGGCGTGGGGGCGAGCCTGTCGCACGTCGCCGGGACCGATATCGTGCTCACGAACAGCGCCGCCGTGCACGCCGAGCCGATCGCCGACTGGACGATCGCGGCCCTCGCGTACTTCGCGCGCGGTCTGGACCGCATGCACGCGTTCCAGGCGGCGGAGCACTGGGCGAGCACGGAGCTCACGGCGGTCCCGGTGCCGTTTCGCGAATTCGCCGAGCTGCGGCTCGGCGTGTTCGGCCTGGGCGGGATCGGCGGCGCGATCGCGCGGCGCGGTATCGCGCTCGGGATGAGCGTCGCGGGAGTGCGCCGGCGGCCGGAGCGGGGCGGGCCGCCCGGGGTCCGCTGGGTGATGGGGCTCAACGCGCTGCCCCGGCTCGCGTCCGAGAGCGATTGCTTCGTGATCGCCGCGCCCCACACGGCGGAGACCAAGGGGGCGGTCACGCGGGCCGTGCTCGAACGCCTCCCGACCGACGCGATTGTCGTCAACGTTTCTCGCGGCGCGCTGCTCGACGAGACCGGTCTGCTCGACCTGCTCGACGCGTCGCGCCTGCGCGGTGCGGCGCTCGACGTGTTCGCCGTGGAGCCGCTGCCGCCGGGCCATCGCTGCTGGCGCCACCCACGGGTGCTCGTGAGCCCGCACGTGGCCGCGGTGACGGCCCGGTTCTGGGACCGGGAGACGGGGCTGATCGTGGACAACATCACGCGCTATCTTGCAGGGTCCCCGCTCACCAACAGGGTCGACCCGGAGGCCGGCTACTAGTGGAGGAAAAGTCCAAGAGCGCCCGCGCGAGCGCCGCGACGCAGCAGCGCGGGATCGAGCAGATCATCAAGGCGGCGATCGACCGCAACGCCTCCGACCTCCACATCAAGGCCGGCGACGTGTTCCGCGCGCGGATCGACGGCAAGCTCGTGCCGCTGACCAAGCAGCGCCTCACGCCGGAGCAGACCAAGGCCATCGCCCAGCACCTGATCCCCAACGAAGAGGACCGTGCCCGGCTCGACACGCTCCGCGACTACGACTGCTCCTGGGGCATGCCCGGCGTGGGGCGGTTCCGGGTGAATATCCTGCGGCAACGATCGTCGTTCATGATCGTCATGCGCGTCATTCCGTTCGACATCCCGACGTTCGACACCCTCAAGCTCCCCGCGATCCTCTCGACCATCGCGGCGGCGGAGCACGGCATGATCCTGGTGACCGGCGTGACGGGCTCGGGAAAGAGCTCGACCATGGCGGCCATCGTCAACCAGATCAACCAGACGCAGCACAAGCACGTCGTCACGCTCGAGAACCCGATCGAGTTCCTGCACCGC
>QHUU01000056.1 GCA_003222155.1 Gemmatimonadota bacterium
AGAGCAGCTCGTTCACCGGCTCCGACACGGTGCCGCCCGTGAGCGCGATGCGGATCGGCTGGAACACCTTCCCCGCGGCGACGCCGCGCTCCTCGGCGAGGCGGCGCAACCGTTGCTCGAGCGCCTCCGGAGTCCACTCGCTGTCGCGGAGCGCGGTGAGGCTCGCGTCGAGCGCGGCCTTGTAGCCGGCCGGATCCTTCGCGATCTCCTGTTTCGCCTTCGCGTCGAACACGACGTGCTGCGCGTCGAGCCGGACGGCCACCTGCTTCGCGATGTCGAGCGTGGTACGCGAGCGGGTCTTCACGGCCGCGATGGCCCGGAGCACCGCATCCGTGTTGCCGTCGAGCTTGAGCTGCTCGAGCTGAGGCGCGACGAGCGGGTACAGCTGATCGGCGGAGCTTGCCGAGAGATACTGCCCGTTCATCCACTCGAGCTTGGTCATGTCGAAGATGGCGGGCTTCTTCTGGATGCCTTCGAAGGAGAAGAGCGCGATCATCTCGTCGAGCGTCATGATCTCGCGGTCGCCGCCCGGGCTCCAGCCGAGCAGCGCCAGGAAGTTGCGCATGGCGGCGGGGAGGATGCCCATGTGCTGGTAGTCGCCCACGGCGGTGGCGCCGTGCCGTTTGGAGAGCTTCTTGCCGTCCGGTCCGTGGATCATCGGCACGTGGCCGAACACGGGGAGCGCGGCACCGAGCGCCTGGTACAGGGCGATCTGCTTGGGCGTGTTCGAGATGTGGTCGTCGCCGCGCAGCACGTGGGTGATACGCATGTCGACGTCGTCCACCACCACCGCGAAGTTGTAGATCGGTGTGCGGTCCGAGCGCAGGATCACGAAGTCCTTGATGTCCGCGCCCTGGAACGAGATCCGGCCGTGTACCGCGTCGTCCCAGGCGCTCTCGCCGGGGGGGAGGCGGAACCGGATCGCGCCTTCTTCCATGTAGGCCTTGCCCTCGGCGAGCAGGCGGTCGGCCATCTCCTGATGGCGCTTGACCCGCGCGCCCTGGAACACCGGCTCCTCGTGCCAGTCGAGCCCGAGCCAGGTGAGGCCGTCGAGAATGACGCGCGTGTGCTCGTCGGTGGAGCGGGCCTTGTCGGTGTCCTCGATGCGCAGCAGGAACTTGCCGCCCGCGTGGCGCGCATACAGCCAGTTGAACAGGGCGGTGCGGGCGCCGCCGACGTGGAGGTAGCCCGTGGGAGAGGGGGCGAAGCGGACGCGGGTGGTCATGAGGGACTAGGGGTTAGGGGCTCGGGGTTAGGGATGCAAGGCCGAGTCCCTAGCCCCGAACCCCGAGCCTCTGTCTTCACCACGGAGAGGGGGGGATTCGAACCCCCGATAGAGGTATTAGCCCCTATAACGGTTTAGCAAACCGCCGCCTTCAGCCACTCGGCCACCTCTCCTCGAGGTGCGGAAACTCGCAATTCGCTGATGGCTCTGCAACCCCCACATCCCGGATCGAGTTCGGCACCGACAAATTATTGGGTCGTAACGACGAAGGCGTCGTGCTCCTGACGCACGTGAATGGCGGTAAAATCAGGGATCGTAGCGTCGGCACCGACGAGGTCCTTTGCCGCTAGCATCGTAGTGAGCGCGATCACCCGGGCGCCCGCGCGTCGGCCTGCGGCAATACCTGCCGGCGCGTCTTCGAACACGACACATGCTGCGGGGTCGAGGCCGAGGCGCTTCGCTCCGAGTTGATAGCCATCGGGCGCGGGCTTTCCCTGTGAGACGTCCTCGCTGGTCACCAAAATCGTCGGTATCGGCAGTCCGACAGACGTGAGTCGCAGCTGCGCCAGTGCCCGTCCGCAGGAAGTCACGACAGCCCAGCTGCTTGCCGGAAGAGCGGCGAGGAACTGGCTGGCACCCGCCACTGCGCTGAGGCCATCGACGTCCGCGAGCTCCGCGGCGTCGAGCCACGCCACCTCCCGATCCGTCTCGAGATGGGGAGCCGCGGCCTGCACGGTGTCGCGCGTCCGGCGGCCATGCGCGAGGCGCAGGACGCTCGCGGGATCGAGTTGATGGCGCAGAGCCCAGCGGCGGCACGTTCGCTCGACGACCACCCGGGAATCGACGAGAACGCCATCCAGATCAAACAGAAACCCCGAACACCGGACTTGCACAGTCCCAAATCTGGGGCCGTGACCGACGCCGCGCGACGTACTCAGGAACGGTCCCGCAAGTGTTACGGACCGCACGCCGACCGCATGTCGCGTCAGGACGTACTCGGTGGCGACGGTCCCTCCCCACGAATGCCCATAAAGATGAAGCCGCCCATGGCGGCCTGGGAGCGGTGATCGCAGTCAGTTGCTGAGGTCCCGGTTTTCCCGGACGCGCCTCCGCGCGTCCGGCGTGAACAGCGTCGCCGCCACCCCGGCGTGGTCCGACGGCCACAGCCCCGACGCCGTGCGGTCCCCCGGCCGGTTGCCCAAGACGCCTCGCCGTACGGCCACCGTACCCGCTGGAAGGTTCCGCGTAAACACGAAATCGATCCGCTGGTCGAAGGTCGACCGGGCGTTCCGCAGGTCGGCCTGTTGGCAGCACGTGAGGCCGAGCGCCCCGCGCGCCGGCTCGGCCCACGTGTCGCGGTAGCCCGCCGCCAGCATCATGTCGTACGTCGGGGTCACCCGCGTCGGATCGATCCCGTACGCGTCGGAGTTGAAGTCGCCCACCACGATCGTCTGGCGCGTCTCGGCCGAGAGCAGCGCGAGCAATTCCCGGGTCTGCGCCAGCTGCACGTCCGGAACCTCCTGACCCACGAGATGCGTCACGACGAACCGATAGGCGCGCCCGCCGACCGTCATTTCGACCGAGCTCCAGCCCTGGGATATCGCTGAGGTCACGCCGCCGATCGTCACGGGCAGCGACGCGGCGTACACGCCGGACCGCGGATCGGTGTAGGCAACGTCGGCCCGGACCAGGACGGCGTCCCCGTCGGTCCAGCGTACACCCGCGAGGATGGGCTGCCCGGACGCGTCGGCGCCCGCGATCACCGGCACCTGAAGGTCCGTCGTGCGGTCCACCGCGGCGGCGGTGTAGTCGAGGCCGCGGGCATGCAACGAGTCGATCACCAGCTGCAGGAAATCGTAGGCGACCCGCGTCGCAGGTTCGAAGGGGTTCTCCGCGGTCCGGAACAGCGCCAGCTCCTCGAGGCCCACGACGTGGGGCCGTCGCGCGGCGATCGCGCGTGCCAGTGCCCCCGCGCGCGCGGGGAAGTCCGTGGCCTGAACGTGCCCCCACTCCTCCGTGGCCAGGACGACCGCCTCCTCTGCCGTCCGCGCCTGAAGGACGCGGCCGATGTCCGCCCCCAGGTAGACGTTCCACGTCAGCGCCGTGACGCCCGGCGCGGCGCGCGCGGCAGCGTCGCTCTCGGTCTCGCCCACCACGCGGGCCGCGACGACCGAAGCGATGGGGTCGGAGTCCGCGCACTCCGCGGCGGACAAGCCGACCGCCGCGCACACGAGAGCACTCCTGAGGTCCATGATGGCTGTACGCATCGCTGCCGTCTCCGTCGAGGTTGGCTCAAAGGGTATTAGCCCCCGGTAAAGCGTGGGTCAAGTCGCGCCGGCGCAGGCGGTTTGACTTTCCCCCGGTGGGCCCGGATGTTCTGACCTCGAGGCGAGTGGTGTCACCCTTCTTCGAGCGTCTGCGTGCGGCGGTGGCGCCCGACTACGAGCTGCTGCGCGAGCTCGCAAGCGGCGGCATGGGCACCGTCTACCTGGCGCGCGAAATCGCGCTCGATCGCCTGGTGGCCATCAAGGTCCTCCGGCCCGAGCTCGCCACGGCCGACGCGGTCACACGGTTTGTGCGCGAGGCGCAGACGCTGGCGAGGGTGCGTCACCCCACCATTGTCGTGGTCCACACGGTCGACGAGCACCACGGCCTGCATTTCTCCGTGATGGATTTCCTCGAAGGCGACACCCTCGAGCGGCGTCTCGCGACGCGGGGTCGCTTGACCCACCACGAGGCCCGCAAGCTCGGCCGCGATCTCCTCGAGGCGCTCGAGGTGGTGCACCGCTGGGGCGTGATCCACCGCGACGTCAAGCCGTCCAATCTGTTCTGGCTCGATCACCGTGCCGTGCTCACCGACTTCGGCATCGCCCAGCAGGTGACGACCGATCCGCTCACCGACCCGCACTTCGCGCGCGGAACCGCGCCCTACATGGCCCCGGAATTGTTCGCCGGCGTCGACGCGAACGAGCGGACGGATCTCTACTCCGCGGGCATGGTGATCTACGAGGCATTCACGGGCCTCCGTTGGGAAAAGCGCCCGCCCAGAGACGGCAATTGGTCGGGTGTGCCGCGCGGGGTAGCCCGCGTGCTGAGCCGCGCCTTGCAGCTCGACCCGCAAGATCGCTGGCCGGACGCCGCCACGTTCCGGCACCGGCTGTGGCGCACGCGGGTGTGGCCGTTCCGCCGCAATGTGATCGGCGTGGCGCTGGCGTGCACCCTGCTGGGAATCGGGTTGGGCCTGCCGGGGCGATCCACGACGTTCCACCTGTCGCTCCAGATCGCGGGCGCGCCGCCGGGACTGCCCGCCTGGCTGGGCGACTCCGTCGCGTGCGGCCTGGCGCAACGTCTCAACGCCTATCCCGGCCTCTCGGCGCGCTGCGTCTCGGGACTGGGGCGTCTCTGGGCGCGCTGGTCTCGCGGCCTGCGGATACGGCCGGAGGTGGCAAACGACGGCGGCCGGGCGCGAGTGCGCTTGACGGGCTCAGTCGAGGGCATCGACGGCATCGCGGTCGAGGGCCCACCGGACGGATGGCCCGTCCTGACCGACAGTCTCGCCGACCTCGTCGCTGCGGTGCTGTTCGGGAGCGAGCGACTGCTCGACCCGTCCTTGTCCCTGCTGGTGCTGCCGAAGACCCCGGTGGGGCGGCTCGCGCTGCTGCGCGCCGAGCGCGCGTTCGCGCGGGGGCATTGGGGTGACGCACGGACGGCGTACGCCGCCGCCGCGGCGCTCGACCGGACGTGCTGGATCTGCTACTGGCGCCACGCCGAGGTCGGTCGCTGGTTCGACGTCGAGGACGATGCGGGGGACGCTGCCCGGTATCGCGCCCATACGCCCGAGTTCCCGGAGTATTACCGGACCCTGATCCGGGCCGAACGGGTCCCGCTCGGAGCGCGGCTGGATTCACTCGCGGCGCTCACGCGCCGGTGGAAGGATTTCCTGTTCGGCCAATTCCGCCGGGGCGACGAGTTGCTGCACCGCGGGCCTCTGGTCGGGCGCTCGCGCCGCGAAGCCGCTGCGCCTCTCGAAGAAGTCCTCAAGCTCCAGCCCGAGTTTGCGCCCGGGCTGCAGCACCTCGCCTGGGTGCACATCGCCGAAGGCGACTCGGCCGATGCGGCGCAGGCGCTCGTGCGCGCCGAACGGCTGGCCGATCCGGGCGATCCATCGTTCGCGACACTAGCGATGCTGGAGCTGGCGTACGCGTGGCGGTTTCTGCCGCGTGAACAAGCGCTGCGTCGCACCGACGAGCTCGTCGCGCGCGCGCGTGGTGCCGGGATCGTTGATCTCGACGCCGGAGCGCGCTATCTGGCGGGACTGGGGAGCCCGCACGGCGAGCTCGCGTTCGCCGAGCGACTGGCACGCGAGCCACGCTTCGCCCGCTCGGCCGGCATCGCCCGCGTGCTGGCCCTGGTCGGCCTCGGGCGCCCGGACACGGCGATCGTCCTCGCTCGTGCGCTGGACGTGAAGCCGTTCGCGGCGGAACTCGCGGCGGCCACGGTCCTCCTGGATGCGGACTCGGCGCGCTTCGTCATCGAGTGGCCCCCGGTGCGGGCGGTGCTGGCCCGGGACACGGTGGACCGGCGTGCCGGCTGGATGCTCAAGCTCGTCGAAGCGGCACACGCGGCGGACGGGGATCCCGCTTCCCCAAGCGTGTCGCCGGTCGTCGATCCGAAAGCGCCGCCGTTGGTCGCGCTGCTCGGGGCCGCGGGCCTGGGGCGCCGGGGCTCCGCCGCGCGCGCGCTCCAGGCCACCGACGCGCTGGTCGAGCTGCCAGTACGGGACACGGGCGATCCCTTCTTCCGCACCGTGCTGCACCTGCTGCGGGCACAATGGTACGAGCGCACCGGGCAGCCGGCGCGCGCGCAGACGGAGCTCGGGTGGGCCGAGAACTCGGACGTGATCGGCTATCCCAAGGGCGATCCCCAGCCGGCAGAAGTGGACTGGGCCTTTGCCCCGCTCGCGCAGTGGCGGCTGGCGCGCCTCCTGGAGCGCGCCGGAGGACGGGCGGACCTGTGCCGCGCCTATCGGGGAGTCGCGCGCAGTTGGGCAGCCGGCGAGCCCCGTTATCGGGCCCGGGCCGACAGCGCCGCCCGGCGCCTGCGCGCGCTCGAATGCCGCGGCAGCGCATGATCGTGTGCCGCACGTTGGGCCCGGTGCAGGCGAGCCTGGAGGACGGCAGTGCTCCCGCCGACCTGCAATGGCGCAAGAACCTCGCGCTGCTCGTCTACCTCGCGCGCTCTCCCCGAGGGACCCGGACCCGCGAGCATCTGATCGGGTTGCTGTGGGGCGACAAGCCGGAGTCGACCGCGCGCCACTCGCTCAATACCGCTCTGAGCCTGCTGCGCGGATATGCCGGGGAGGACAGCGTCGCGTCCGACGGCACGCGAGTAACGCTCGGGCCCGGCGGCGTCCAGCTCGACACGGAGCAGCTCGAGGCATTCGTCGCCAACGGGGATCTTGCCGCGGCGGTCGCGTTGATCAAGGGCGAGTTTCTCGAGGGATTCAGCATCAAGGACGCGTCCCAGTTCGACGACTGGATGACGGCCGAGCGGGAGCACTGGCGCCGGCGCTCGGTGGAGGTTCTGCTGAACCGGGCGGACGAGCTGCTCGCCGCCGGCGGCGTCGCGGCGGCACTGGAGCTCGGAGAGCGGGCCCTCGAACTCGACCGGGAGTCGGAAGCGGCGCTGCGGGCGCTCATGCGGGGCCTCACGCTCGCGGGCGATCGGTCCGGGGCATTGAAGCGGTTCGAGGCGTTCGCCGCGCGGCTTGAGCGCGAGCTGGGCACGGAGCCGGCACCCGAGACCCGGGCGCTCGCGGCGCAGGTGCGGCTGGAGCGGACGTGGCGGCTGCCCAAGGCTGCCGCGGCAGAGGCGAAGCGAGCCCCGCTCGTGGGGCGTGCCCGTGAGCTCGGCCAGCTGGTAGAGGCCTGGACCACGTGCCGGCGGGACCGGCACCCGGCCCTGGCGGTGATCGATGGGGACGCGGGAGCTGGGAAGACGCGCCTGGCGGAAGAGCTCGTGGCGCGGGCGCGGCTGGACGGAGCGGTCGTCGCCGGCGTACGCGCGGTGGACGGGGACCAGCGCGAGGCGGGGAGCGGCGTGCTCGGGCTGGCGCGCGGCGGTCTGCTCGCGGCTCCCGGTGTCGCGGCGGCGCCGCCTCCCGCGCTCGCGGAGCTCAGGAGCGGCTCGCCGGGCGAGGCGCCGAGTCGAATGCTCTCGCTGGTGCTCCAGGCGGTCGCGGACGAGCAGCCCGTGGTGATTTTCGTCGACGACGCCCAATGGCTCGATCGGGAGTCGCTGCTCGCGCTGGGCGCGGCGGCGCGGGACCTGGCGCGGTCGCCCCTGCTCGTCCTGTGCACCGCGACGCCGCACCCGCCCCGCGTGGAGCTGGACGAGCTCCGCGCCCGGATCGGGCGCGACCTCAAGGGCACTGCCGTCCGAGTCGGGCCGTTCACGAGCGACGCCGTGCGGGCGCTGGCGCACTGGGCCCTTCCTTCATTTGACGACGTCCAGCTGGACCGTCTGACGCGGCGTGTCGCCACCGACTCGGCCGGAATCCCGTTGCTCGTGGTCGCGCTGCTCGAGGCGGTGGCGGCGGGACTCGATCTGCAGAAAGTGGGCGGCGCATGGCCGGAGCCGCTCAAGACCTTCGATCAGACGCTCCCCGGAGAGTTGCCCGACGCCGTCGTCGCGGCGATCCGCGTCCTGTTCGGCAAGCTCTCGGGCCCCGCGCGACAGGTGCTCGCCGCCGCGGCCGTGCTCGGTGGTCGCGTACCGGCATCCGTCCTCGCGCGGACCTCCGGCGTGGGCCAGGAGGCTCTGGATGCCGCGCTCGACGAGCTCGAGTGGGCGCGGCTCCTCAGCGCCGAGCCGCGCGGCTATGCGTTCGTCGCCCGAATCGTGCGCGACGTGATCGACCGGGACATGGTCACCGCAGGGCAGCGCCAGCGCATCCTCGACGCACCAGTCGCTTGACGATCGCCGGACTGCACTTCAGGGGGGCTTGAGGGGCCCCGTCTATCGTGTGCGCGCCTCGAACGGAGACGCGCATGCACACCATCCCTCGCCGCCAGGCCCTGCGTCAGTTGGGCCTTATCACCGCCGGGCTCGCCGCGGCCTGCACGCCCCTGCGGGTGCTGGTGAGCGCATATCCCCAGGCGTTCGACGACGATGGCGGCCTGATGGACCGCGTGCTCCGGGCCTTCGTGACGGCGGTGATTCCTGGCGCCCCGGCCGACGACCCGGATCTCGTGCGCGCCCATACCGACCCGGCGTACCCGTTCGCCCAATACGCGGGGTTCTTCGCCGCCGACCTCTCCCGGCGCGCGGCCCGCCGGTTCGACGGGCGGGCGTTCGAGCGGCTCGCGCTGCCAGAGCGGACGGCGGTGATCGCGGAGGGCCTCGCCGCGGATGCGACGACTCGCAAGCTGTACAACGGCGCCGTCGTGCTCGCCCAGATCGCCTTCTACGCCGGCATTTACGATCCCAAGAAGGGCTGCCCGGCCATCGGGTTCGAGGGCGGCAACCATTGGCACCCCCTGAGCGACATCACCCATCCCGACCCCGAGCGCTTCCTGTCACAGGCGCGTACGGCGGACGGAAACTACGTCTGAGGCGACCATGAAGACCGTTCACACCGACGTCTTGATCATCGGCACGGGATTCGGCGCGGCGGCGCCGGCGCTGCGCCTGGCCGAGGCCGGCGCGAAGGTCGTGATGGTGGAAAAGGGCCCCAAAGTGCGGACCGCCGACTTCCAGCAGACGTCCGATCCGCAGTACCTCCTCAAGTACATCAAGGGGGCGCCGGGCGACCACCTGAGCCTCACGTACGCCGAGGCCCTGGGCGGCGGGTCAGGCTTCTACGAGATGGTATCGCTGCGGGCGCCGTCGCTCGTGTTCGACCAGGTGGACGCGCAGGGCCAACGCCTCTGGCCTCGGGGGCTCGACCGACGGGAGCTCGATCCGTACTACGACGTCGCGGAGCGCATGCTGCACGTGTCCCAGATCCCGCTCGACGAGGTGCCGAAGACGGGGCTCGTCTTCGCCCGGCTCATGAAGAACCTCGGCTACTCAGTGGACCGCGCCCGGTATGCGGTGCGCGGCTGCCAGGGGAGTGGGTTCTGTGTGACGGGATGCGTCTACGGAGCGAAGCAGTCGCTGTTCCTCAACTACCTGCCGCAGGCGGTCGCGGCCGGCGCCGAGATCGAGACGGACCTCGAGGCGGTGTCGATCGCGTCCCTGCCGGGTACGCAGCGAGGCCGCGCCCGGCTGCTCGCAGGTGCTCCCTACCGCTACCAGGTGCTGTGCCGCCGCCGCACCGGCGAGCGCGACTATGTGCGCTTCGTCGCCCGGGTCGTCGTGCTCGGCGGGGGGACGGTGGGCAGCGCGAGCCTGCTGCTCCGCTCGCGGGCCCGGCTGCCGTTCTTGAGCGAGCACGTCGGACGGAACATCGCCTACAACGGCAGCGTGAAGGTAGCGGGGCTGCTCCCCGATTCGTTCCCTGACGCCGACATGTTCACGGGCCGCAGCCATCCGGGGATGATCAGCTACGAGTTCCTCGAATCGCACGGCATCACCGTACACGGTGTGAAGGCGCTCCCCCTCATGCTCGTCTCGGCGGCGCGCATGCGCCTCGAGGGCGATGGCCAGGGGCCGGCGTGGTGGGGCGAGCCTAACGTGGAGCTCATGCGGCAAATGCGCCGGCGCATGATCGTACTCGCGGCGTTCGGGCTGACGCCCCCGGGGGCGACGCTCGAGGTGTCGGAAGGAGGGGACGCGCGTGTGTCGCTGCCGCTCTCCTCAGGGCTCGAGCGCTACCACGGCGAGACGAAGCGGTTGCTCGAGTCGATTCTCGCCCGCAACGGCTGCCGCCTCGTGCGGACGGAATTCCTCGACAAGAGCCTCGCTCCGGAAGAGGGCGTGCACTTTTCTACTGCCCACCAGGTGGGGTCGTGCCGCATGGCGGATGCCCCGTCCGCTGGCGTGGTCGACCGGAACGGCGAAGTGTTCGGCTCTCCCGGGCTGTTCGTGAGCGATGGGGCGTGCATTCCATCCTCGCTTGCCGTCAACACGAGTCTCACGATCCTCGCGAACGCTGAACGGATCGCGGCCGGAATGCTCGATCGCTACGGACTGCGGCCCCCCGCTGCGGCGTAAGGAGGCGGCGGCATCCCTCCCGGGACGCTGGCGGGACCTTTCCGGCCACAGCGCAAGTGTCACACTGGCGCCACACTTCTGAAGCTGCGATGCGCCCTAATCGTGGCGGAGTGCGAGTGATCCGCACCTAGCCCCACCGGGCAGGTGCGTGGCACCACCCTTGCGAACACGCAACACCCAGTATGAGACATGTTGCGATGATGCTACTCGCGGTGGGCTCGCTCGCCGCTGTGCCGCCCCGGGCCGCGGCCCAGCGCGCCGCCAAGGACTTAGCGGCATTCACGCTGGCCTCGGGCACGCGCCGGCAATACCGCTCCGTCGCCACCGGACTGCTGAACATGCCGTCGCACCTGTCCACGCCGAGCGGCGTGGGGCCGCTCGAGGCGCGCGTGTCGTGGAGCACCCTGGGCGTCGCGGCGCTTCCCGCGCGCCGCTCGTGGACGACGTCGCACACCGCGCTCGCAAGCGCGTTCACCGTCGTCCTGCTGGTCGATGCGGCCCAGACCCGCGATCTGGCACGCCGCGGCTGGCCCGGCTTTCGGGAGGCGAATCCGCTGCTCGGCCCGCGCCCGAGCGTCGGCCAGGTCAACACGTACACGGCGCTGGCCGCCGCGAGCATACTGACCGCCGCGGCCGCGGCTCCCCCGCGGTTCCGTCCGTGGCTGCTCGGCGCCGCCCTGGCGGTCGAAGCGCTGACCGTGGGCGGGAGCGTCCGAAACGGTCTCCCCCTCAGAATTCGCTAGCCTCTCCGCCGTCAACCGGGCGATCGTGGCGTGCGGGCGCTGCCCGCGGCTGCGCCGCTACTGCCGCCGCGTGGCCCGGGACAAGAAGCGCGCGTTTCTCGATTGGACGTACTGGGGCAAACCGGTGCCCGGGTTCGGCGACCCGGCGGCGCGCCTGCTCGTCGTGGGGCTGGCACCGGCGGCGCACGGCGCCAACCGCACGGGCCGCATGTTCACGGGCGACTCGAGCGGCGACTGGCTGTATGAGGCGCTGCACCGCTACGGGTTCGCCAACCAGGCCCCATCCGTTTCCCGCGACGACGGACTGACCCTCGCCGATTGCTACATCACGGCGGCGGCACGCTGCGCGCCGCCCGGCAATAAGCCCAAACCGGTCGAGCTGGAGCGCTGCCGGCCGTACCTCGTCGCCGACGTGCGGCTGCTCTCCCAGGTGCGCGTGGTGCTCACGCTCGGCCGCATCGCCCACGACAGCTGGCTCAAGGCCGCCGGGTGGTGGGCGACGCTCGAGCCGCGCGACCGGCCGACGTTCGCGCACGGCGCCGTGACGACCCTCCCCGACGGCGTCGCGCTCGTGGCGTCGTACCACCCGAGCCGGCAGAACACCAATACCGGCAAGCTGACGCGCGCGATGTGGCACCAGGTGTTCGAAGCGGTGCGGCGGCTGCTCGCTACTGGACGTCGAACTCCGCCGTGATGTCGTAGTCGTCCACGGCGCAGACGCCGACGCGCGCGACGTAGCGCCCCGCGCGGGGAGCGGCATCGGGGGGCAGCCGGATCGCGTCGCGGAAAATGCCGCCCCGCTGGACGGCAAAGCGGCGGGCGTCGGGATTCAGCACCTTCGTGGTCGAATCCCAGTGGTAGCCGCCTTGAGCCCCCGTCACCGAGATGCACAGGAAATCGTTCGTCGGCAGTATGAAGAGAATGGACGACTGACGCTGGTTCGTGATCGTGAAGAGCGCGATCGGGTTCACGCCCGTCTCACCGCCCTGCGCGTCGCGCCAGGCGAAGCGGTCGGGAACCACGGCGAGCGTGACGTCGGCGTGCAGCGTGAGGCCGTGGTCGACCGTGCGGTGGGTGGTGCGTGGAGGTACGCGCGCGCCCATGTCTTCCACGTCGATACCGATACCGGGCGTGCCACCGCCCGGCACCGGGGCGACCCGCCCACGGGCTGCGACGTACTGGTTGCGGTAGCGGCTCCAGCGGCGGGCCTTCCCGACCAGCGGCAGGACGAACGTCTGCACGCCCAGGGCGTGCAACGGGAGCGGGGCCACGATCGTCCAGAGGTCGAACTGCTCGTCGTTCTGGAGAAACCCTTCCACCGTCAGCGTGGTGTCGCCGGTCTGCTGAGCCGGCGACCGGCCCGTCGCGCCGCTCAGCAAGGCGAGCGCGAGCACGAGGGTGACACCGGCGCGTCGCATCGAGGGAAATCTCGGACGCGGGGGCTCGGCCAGCTAGAGTGGCTCGCTCTGCGCGATACGCAGCGCCTCGGTGAAGACGGCCCGGACCTTTGTCTCGTCCCAGTGTGCGTGGCCGGGTGCGAGCGCGCCCATCCACACGTCCAAGTCGGAACGTGGGCTCGTATCGGGAGGTGCGCGCCGTTTGAACGAAAGCCGCCCCATCGTCAGGCGCCGCCACAACGGGGACGCGGGGATTGGCTCGGGCTCGCGGACCAGGGCGGGGGTGGGGTGCTGCAGGAACGCGCGGATGACCGGCGCCAGCTCGTGTGCAGTCATATCGAACGTGTGATCGCCACACAGGTACGGCGCCAGGATGGTCCGGGACTGGTGCACGAGTGCCCGCACCTGGTGGAACAACGCGGCTTGGTCTGGCATGGCGTGCGAATGCTCCTTCCTCGGATGAACCCGGATCATGGCGTCGAGACTGGCGTGGGGGCGACGTCGAAGGCGAAGTCCGCGCAGCCGGGCGTCCTGAGCGTCACATACCGGCCCAGGATCCGAATGATGAAGATCCGGCCGAAATCGACGTAGCCCGTCCGACGGGCCGACTTGAGCGACGTGAGATTGTCGGCCTCGATGTACGTCACCAGTCCCTTGTAGCCCCGGGCCTGGTAGGCGGCGAGGGCGCGCGTCATTCCGATCGCGTGGAGCCGGCGGCCGCGATAGGCGTCGAGCGTCAGGCCCTTGTACATGTAGACGTACGCGGGGTCGAACTGCACCCGCAGGCCGTCGCTGAGCAGAGTGGGCGAATGCGCGTACCATCCGTAGGCGGCCGGTTGGTCTCCGTCGACGATGCCGTAGCACTCGTCGCCCTTGCTCAAGGCTTCGCCCAGGAACTCCGGCGTCAGGTCGTACTTCGCCTCCGACGCCATGCACCGCAGCGTATCGTCGTCGAGAAAGTCGGCGCACATTCCGACCGGAAGCTCCATGAACGTCGGAGCCACCACGCTCATGCACAGCGCCCGCAGCACCTTGATATCGATCACTCGTTGGATGGCGCGGAGGGCGAGCGCGCCGAGCGCGCTCCCCAAGCCGAACGCCGACGCCTGGGATCGAAATTCGGCGCTGATGCGCTGGACCTTCACTCGAGGGGCCTGAGAAAGTGTGCTCTAAGCTCACCGCAGGTAGCGCGCCACGCTGCGAGTCCGCCACAGCGCGCTGTCTACGAGCGGGACGGGGCGTGCTGGAGCGGGCCCACAACAGTCATGGCCGGTACGATGTGGCAGAGACGCCACATCGTGACCACCGGTCGCGCGGGCGGTGACCTGCCGCAGACCCTGCCACGCGAGGATCACGAGCGCGACCAGGCCGCTCGCCACGAGCAGCCACACGAGCGGAATCCGCAGCAGCGAGCCCGAGCCGGCGATGAGCAGCAGCCGCGGAAACCGTCCCAGGGCAACGGCGCTGAGATACAGGGGCAGGGGGTACTTCCCGAGCGGCGCCAGGATGCGCACCGCGGAGTCGGGGATGGGCGAGAAAATCACCAACACGGTGGTCCAGAACGGCGCGCGCAGAAACGCCGCGATACTCCAGCGCGCGACCCTCCGGGTCCGGAGCGCCGCGAGCTTGGGCAGGGCGGCGGCCCAGTCCACCAGTCGGTAGTTCACGGCCTCGGCGAGCGAGGCGCCCGCGGTGCCGACCAGCGCGAGCAGCCACGCCGGATAGAAACGCGCGTAATAGAGCAGCGTCGCTTCGAACGCCGTCGGCAGAAAAGGCGAGAGCGGCCCGTGCACGAACACGGCGAGCGCCACGAACGCCAGCAGCTTCACGCGAGGTAGCCGGCGTAGCGCCACGCCACCACGGCGAACACGATGCTCTCGAGAATCCAAGCCCAGGGCTGGCGATAGTAGCCGGCGTACATGGCCCGGCCCCAGTAGCCGGTATTCTTCCAGAGATTGAGCGAGAAACGCCGCCGGCTGAACGGCAAGAGCAGCGGGATGCCGGTGTCGGTGGGCAGGTCGGCCGCGACGTGCGCGACGATGCTCGCGAACGCGAGCCCGCCGAGGGCGGGTCCGAACAGCAGGACGGCGACGGCCCCGACCGCGACGCAGAACGCCAGGCTGTGGCTCCACGTGCCGTGGAAGTCGGGGCGCGCCCAGCCGGCGCGGATGACGAGCGAGTCGGCGTTGGGAAGGAACTGTGCCGCGCCGACCACCGCGAACGTCTCGGGGCGGGGATCGAGCGACGCGATGGCGAGCGCTATCCCGAGGTGACCGAACTGCATCGTGTCTCCTGGTCGAAGGGTCGGAGACGACGATGCGCGCGGCCTATCAAGCGGATTTCAAGCCACGGACTGATCGCGGTACCGGCGGGCCTGCCCGGGGGTGAGCATCTCCTGCAGCACGATGTCACGCTCGATCGGGGCGGCGAACACGTAGCCCTGCGCATCGGCGGCGAGCCACCGGTCCCACTCGAGCAGGTCGAGCGCCTGAGCCACGGCGTCGTGCTCGAGACCGGTGGCGCGCCCCAGCCGCGACATGTCTCCCCGGCCTCCCAGCGCCGCCGCGGCGCCGAGCACCTGCTGGGCCGGAGGCGGCAGGGCTCGGAACCGCACGCACACGGCGCCGACCACGGCGGGCGGCAGCGTCCCCGGCAGCGAATCGATGAGCGTGCGCGCGGCGGAGGGCCAGGCGGGCGCGTCGGGGGCGAGTCGATATCCCGCGGCCACGGCCTCGAGCAGCGCGACGGCGAGGAGGGGAATGCCCGCGGTGTCGCGCTCCACGCGCCGCGCCAGACGCTCCCGCTCGTCCGCGCCGTACGTCGGCGCCGACCACGCGACGAGCTGTGCGAGCGCCGCCTGATCCAAGCGACCCAGCCGGATCACCGCACCCTCGAGATCGCGTCCCAGCCGGGCCTGCAGCACGTCGAAGCGTTCTCCGTCCGGCACCCCCCACGCCACGCCCAGGAGCAACAGCACGCGGTGTGGTGCGGTGTCGCGCGCGAGAGCGGGCAGCAGCGCGAGCGACGCGGCGTCGAGCCACTGCGCGTCGTCGAGCACGAGCAGCAGGGGGCGCTCCTCCGCCGCCGCGATCGCCGCGGCGGCGAACGCGTCACCGACTTCCATCGCGGGCAGGGGAGGCTCCGCGCCACTACCCCGGAATCGAGCGCCCAAGTCGGCATTGAGCCTCCCCAGCGTCGCGAGCGCGGTGGGCGGCGCGCTCGCGAGCCCCGGCGCGTCCGCCAGTCCTGCCGCGAGCAGACCGGCGACCGCGCTGCATTCCCGCTTTCGGTCCGCCGGGACGGCGCGGGCGGCGGCCACGGTCGCGTCGTCGAGTCGGGCGCGGGCGGCGAGCTCCTCGATCAGCCGCGTCTTGCCTTCCCCCGGCTCGCCGTGAACCAGCACGACCTGTCCCCGCCCTCTCCTGGCGCGCTGCCACGCCGCCGCCCCCGCCGCGAGCTCGGCCGCGCGACCGAGCAGCGGCGGCCGCGGCCGGGCCGCGGGCGGCGCCGCGAGGACCCGGCGTCCCACGCGTGCCTCGCGGATCCGCTCGACCAGGTGGGCCAGCTCCGGGCTGGGAGCCGCGTCGAGGGCGTCACCGAGCGCGCGCGCGAGACCCTCGGCCACGCGCAGGGCGCCGGCGCGGTCGCCCGCGAGCGCGAGCGCTCGCATCGCCGCACGCGCCGCCGGCTCGGACGTGGCATCGAGGCCCACGGCCCCGAGCGCGGCGCGCGCCGCCGCCGCCGTGTCCCCGCGCGCGAGCTGCGCCTCGGCGCACTGGATGAGCGCCTCGAGCCCCTGCGCGCGCCACAGCGCCCGCTCCGTCCCGAGCCAGGTCTCGAACTGGTTCGCTCCCGGGAGCGCGAGCCCCTCGAGAAACTCGCCCTCCACGAGCGCCGCGGCCGCGTCCCATTCGCCGCGTTGGGCGAGCGCGGCGAAGCGGTCGCAGTCGAGCGTGACGCCGTCCGTGGCGAGCCGCACCTGATCGACGTCGGCCTGGAGCGCGGCGTCGCCCAGCACCTGCCGCAGCACGCGCAGCGCCTCGCTCAGCGAGTGGCGGGCCTGCTTCTCGTCGCGGTCGCTCCACAAGAGCCCCACGAGATGCTCGCGTGTGCGGCTCTTGCGCGGGCTGCGGGCCAGGTACACGAGCAGTGCCAGGTGCTTGCGCCACAGCAGCTCGGGGGGCGCGGCGGCGCCGTCCACCGTCACGCGCGCGGGGCCGAGCACGCGGACGGAGAGGTGTGGGGAGTGGGGCATCGCGTCCCGATTATCGGCCACGATGCGGTCCCCAGCAAGCGCCGCTACATTCTCCTGCCGCATGACCGCTCCCGCTCTCGGAGACGTGCAGCGCGCCGTCGGAGACCGCTACGAGATGGTGAGTCTCGCCGGCGCCGGCGGCATGGGCGCCGTGTTCCGCGCCCGCCATCGCACGCTCGGCCACATCGTCGGCGTCAAAGTCCTGCCTCCCGACGTCGCGGCCAGCGCCATGCGGCGCGAGCGGTTCCGGCGCGAGGCCACGCTCGGCGCCGGCCTCGAGCATCCCAACATCGTGCGCGTGTACGACTTCGATACCAGGGACGGGATCACCTTTCTCATCATGACGTTCGTGCGCGGCGTGACGCTGGAGGAGCGCCTGCGGGACGCCCCGCGTCCCACCACCGACGCGATCCTCCGCAGCGTGCGCGAGATCGCGGACGCGCTGGGCTACGTCCACCGTCGCGGCATCGTGCACCGCGACGTAAAGCCGGCGAACATCCTGCTCGACGAGGACAGCGGGCGCGCCCTGCTGGCCGATTTCGGGGTCGCCCACGTGGAGGGCACGGCGCACACCTCTCTGACGCAGCCGGGCGTCACCATCGGCACGCCCGGATACATGGCCCCCGAGCAGCTCGCCGGGGGACGTGTGGACGGCCGCGCCGACCTGTACTCGCTCGCCGCCGTCGCCTTCGAGTCGCTCGCCGGCGGGCCAGCCGACTTCAAGGCCGACCGCGCCACGCTGGCGCGCGCGCTGCGCGCCGCCCGGCCGGAGCTATCGGCCCGCGAGGCCGGCGTGCTCGTCGCCCCCCTCGCCGAGCGGCCCGATGAGCGTCCGGGCTCCGCGGACGCGTGGCTCACCGCGCTGGACCGCACGCGACCGCGGCGGCGGCGCTGGGCCATCGCGGCTCTCGCCGCCGTCGTCGCCGCCGGCGTGGCGCGGATGCTGTGGGGACCTGTGCCGCCGTCGGACGTGCCGCCCCGGCTCGCGGTGATGCCGTTCGCGGTCCTCGGCACGCCGCCGTACCCCGCCACCCAGCTGCCGGAATATTTCGTCTCCCGGTTCCGGCCAGTGGAGCGGGTGATCGAGGTCGTCTCCTTCGGGCGCGTCGTCGCGCAGACCGGCACCGCGCCGCCCTCGAACGAAGAGGCGCGCGATCTCGCCGGGCGTCTGGGCGCGCGCTTTTTCGTTCAGGGGAGCGTGTTGTACAGCGGGCCGACGGTCACGCTGACGGCGACGCTGTACGAAGGCAATCGCGCCCGGCGCAGCGGCAAGGCGGCGGGCCGGGTCGGATTGGACGAGTCGGAGGTCATGGACCGCGTGTGGGCCCAGCTCTACCCCGAGTTCACGCCCAGTGCGGACGTGACCCTCCCGAACGGGGGACCCGACGCACTCGCGGCGTATCTCAATGCCGAAACCGCGTTCCGGCGCGGCGACTATCGCACGGCGCGCGACGGATACACGCGTGTGATCCGCGTCGATACGGGGTTCGCCATCGGGCGCCTACGGCTCGCTCTCGTCGCGGCTCAGGTGGACCCGACGGAGCAGGGGTTCGGCGCGCCGCTGCGGGGCGCCATGCTGCACCAACGCGGCCTGTCCGACGCCGACAGCCTGCTGCTCGACGGGTTCTCCGAGCTCTTGTCCCACGGCGACGGCCTCGCGGCGCTGGCCCGGTTCAAGAGCGCGACCGAGCGCGCGCCCGACTATCCCCAGGCGTGGTACGTGCTGGGCGAGTTCTACTACCACTTCGGCGACCTGTTCGATCAGAGCGTGGGCGAGTCCCGCGGGGCGTTCGAGCGCGTGCTCGACCTCGATCCGCGGTTCTCCCCGGCGATCGGCCACCTCATCGCGCTCACCCACCAGATGGGCGATCGGGCGGAAACCGAGCGGCTGATCCGCCAGTACCTGCGGATCGATTCGACGTCGGTGGTCGCCGAAGCGGTGGGGATCGCGGACACGCTCATCCTGGGCTCGGCGGCCGATCAGGTGGCGCTACTGCACCACGCGTGCGGGCACAGCTTCCCGGCGCTCCAGCACCTGGCGTTTCAGGCCGCGGCGTTCGGCACGACGGCACAACGCGAGGGACCGGCGCGCGCCGTGTTGCGCTGCCTCGAGCGGCGTGCCGCTACCGATCAAGAACGGGTGCGCGCGCTGCGCATGGGGCTCGCGGCGGACTTGGCGGCCGGCTGGGCGGACAGCGCGCGGTTTCGCTTCAACCGCGCGGCCGGCCCGTGGGCGGAGCGCGAGCGCGATCTGTGGCTCGTCGTGGCGCACGACGTGGGGCTGCCCGCGCTCGGCGACTGGGAGCGTGCCGCTGCCCGGCTCTCGGCGCGGTCGCGCGCCGTGCAGGATACAGACGTGACGGCCCACTGGGTGCTGGCGCGGGCGGGGGTGGACCGCTCGCGCCACGCGGCCGCCCTGGCGCGGCTCGCCGCGGGCGGGGCACCCCTGCCGGCGAGCCTGGCCGCCGACCTGCAGGCGCGCGCGACGCTCGCCCGGGGCGACTCGGCGGCCGCCTTGCGGCTCTGGAACGGTGCGACGCGCCGCTACGCCGTGCTCACCGTGCCGCTCGAGCTGGTCGCGTCGCTCTGGCCGCTGCGCCTCGACCTCGTGCGGGTGGCGACGGCGCGCCACGACAGCGCTTTGGTCGCGCGCGGGTGCGCGTCGTTCGAGGGGTTGATGGGCTACACCGACCAGGTCGCGCAGCCGGAAGTCGCGCGGCTGTGCCGCAGGTGACGCCTAATCCACCCCGGAGAGGAGGGCGGCGATCACGATGGTCGCAATGCCGCTCGCGGCGGTGAGGGTGAGCCCCGGCACCCAGCCGAGCTCCATCCCGAGCGACATCCGCGCGTGTGACTGGACAGCGACGTTGCACTCGCTCGGTCCACAGCCGAGGAACACTGGCCCGCGCACCAGCTCCGGCCGGGCCGCGAGCGCGAACCAATGGTTGGGACTCCACCGCACCAGGCCGAACACCGAGCCCGACCGGAGGTGGTCAGTAGCGGCCAGCAGGGGCGTACCCACGGCGACGTCCACAGACGCCGTGGACGACAGCCAGCGGCGGTAGTGGACGGCGGGTCCGACACCGACGCCAAGCCGGTCGAGGCTCGCGAACACGGACGCGCCAATGGCGTTGCGGCTATCGACGTTGGCCATCACGCCCCAATCCGCTACCGCGCGCAAGGGCGTATCGCCGCTCGTGATATCGCTGCCCAGTACCAGATAGGTCCCGAAATTCGTGAAGGCGAAGGCCGAGCAGACGGACTTGGGCCGCGCGCGGTAGCAGAACGATGGTTGGGCTTCCTGGGCCGGAGCCGTCTCGGACCAGGCGAGCAAGAACGGAATCCAGAGTAACGTGAGGCGACGCATGAGCAGCTCCCGCTGTGTAGGGCGTGCAGCCAATTAGCGGGAGGGCCGTCAAGCCGTTTTCAAGTCGGAGGGAGTCTTTACAGTGGACGAGAAGAGGGCGAAGCTAGACCCGTGACGGCAATCCGCGCTCCGCTCGCGTGCGCCCGCCTGGTGTTTGCCATCGCTCTGGTCACGGTGCGCCCCACGCTCGCGTGCCGTGGGGACGAGCCGGGCACCCCGCAACCAGCGCCGCCCTGGTGGCTCGTGTGGCACGACGAGTTCGACGGCGCGGCGCTCGACACCACGAAGTGGGTGCGGGAGACCGGGGGGACTGGCTGGGGGAACGGCGAGCTCGAGTTCTATACCAATCGGGTCGAGAACGCCCGGGTGGCAAGCGGCTACCTGGTGATCGAGGCGCGGCGCGAGCCGTTCGGCAACCAGGCGTACACCTCGGCGCGCCTCAAGACGCAGGGTCTGGGCGCTTGGCGGTACGGCCGCATCGAGGCGCGCATGCAGATCCCGCGCGGGCAGGGGTTATGGCCCGCGTTCTGGATGCTGGGCGACGATATCGGGCAAGTCGGCTGGCCCGGGTGCGGCGAGATCGACATCATGGAGAACATCGGGAAGGAGCCGGGCCGAGTGCACGGTACGGTGCACGGCCCGAACTACTCCGGTGCCAACGGCATCACCAGCGCCTACGACCTGAGGAGCGGCGCGTTCGCCGACACGTTTCACGTGTTTGCGATCGAATGGCAGCCGGACTCGATCAAGTGGTTCGTCGACAGCACCCTGTACAAGACCGTCACACCGCGCGACCTGCCGGGGCGGTGGGTGTACGACCATCCCTTCTTCATTCTTCTCAACGTCGCGGTCGGTGGCTACTGGCCCGGCAATCCGGATACGACGACGGTGTTTCCGCAGACGATGCGGGTGGATTACGTGCGGGTGTACCAGAGGTGAAGAGCGGTACCAGTCCCGAGCCGCGGAGCGGTCGTGGGCGCTCGCGGGCTTTGTGACCGACGGCACGACCCTCCTCGATCTAACGTCGGGTGTGACCGCCACGTCCACGCTGCTCACCGTCCAGACCGCAGTGGATGATGCGACGGATGGTACGCATGTCGGCGAGACCGGAACCCTGTCCCGCACGTGGGAGAACAGCGCGGATTTCAGCTTGACGAGTGGCGCCGAGATCGTGCGTGCCACTGGGGGCGTGGCGCTGGACACCACAGGTCACACGTGGAGGAGCGGGAGCGTGGCGGTCACGGTGAACGGACTGGCGTTCGCCACGATCACCGTCGCGCCGGCCGGTCCGAGCTACTCCGGAGCGAGCGGTGTGCAGCTCACTCCCGCGGACGACGCGGCGCTCGCGAACCTGTTCGGCGCCTGGTTCGGGGCCGGTTGATCATGCCGCGACCGCACCGTTGGTCCTTCGGCGCCGCCGTCCTCGGCCTCGCGCTCACGTGCCCTGCCGTGCAGGCTCAGTGGGTGCCCTTAGGCACCCGGCGGGTGGATTTCCGCGCAGATCACGACATCGTGCGCACCGCCAGCGAGGGCCGATTCCGGCGCGTTCGCTTCGTGGTTGAGGGCGGCGACGTCGAGATGTTCGACGTGCGGATCACATTCGGGGACGGGGCCACGTTCTCGCCCGCCACCCGGTTCACCTTCAAGCGGAATGCACGCAGCCGCGTGATCGCTCTCCCAGGCGGGGCGCGCGTCATCCGGTGGATCAATTTCTACTACCGGAGCGTCCTGGGGACTGCGCAGGGCAAGGCCACGATCCACGTGTACGGTCGGCGTTGACGGCGGGCCTCGCCCGGCGGGCGCAGGACGTCGAGACGGAGGGCACAGGACTCGAACCTGTACGGGCTTGCGCCCAGCGGTTTTCAAGACCGCCGCCTTACCAGTTAGGTCTAGCCCTCCAAACACCACACGCGCCGAAGGTTAGGCCCCGGGCGGGCCGCGTGCTTGGCCCCGGTTTGCCCACAGTCTTGCCCACAGATTCGAGCGCCCCCGGCGATGCGCTTGCAAGCTAGCACGCCCGCGCCAGTTTGTGCCACGTTCTTCCATACTAGGGGAGTGGCGGATGCGGCTCGCGTTGCAGGTGCTCTCGGTAGCGTTGCTCGCGGCGTGTTGTGGTGGCGGGCCTCGCAGCAGCCACCGCGCACGTGAGGCAGCGCGGGGGTCCGTGCGCTTGGGCTAACCCGTGTGCCGCCCGACGCGCATTACCCACAACACGGTCCACGAGTATAGCACGAGGAGGAGGAATAGCGCACCAACGCTCACGCGACAAATACGACCGCGCCACGGTCTGCGCTCCGTTGACGTTGCGGGCCGCGCGGAAGTAATCGCCAGCGCAACGAAAGCCACGACCAGGAGGAGGGGGCCCAGGAGGTGAAGCTGCCGAATGAGTGCGGGAGGCGTGAAGGTACCGATAACGACAACCTGTGGGTACCCTGGCTGCCACGTTCCGATTCTCGTAACGGTGAATCGATGCATGGCTAGGGCCATGGTGGCGACCACAAAACCGGCGGCGATGAGCTGCCAGCGGGTCCTTGCTCGCTGATCCGTGCTCGGTGGAGGCGTCACCTGAGGCTCGGGTTAAAGACTGTTCGGGAGCTTGGTCGGCGCACCGGCCGCAAGGCGAGCAGAACGAGTACGACCGCGAGGAGCAAGAGCGAGATGAAGACGCCATGCACGGGGCTAGCCCTCCCCACCGCCGTAAGCTAGAGTCGCCACGCGATCATGGTCAATCTGCCGCGCGCCTCCTCCTCGGATCCCCTGATCCCGCTCGTCTTCCTCGGCGTCCCCCTGACCGTTGTCGCCGCCGTCGCGCTGGCAAACAGGATCGTCAGGAATGATGAAGGCGCGGTGCGCGCGTTGTTCCCTCCGGGAGGTGATGTGGTGGCGGGACGGCCCGCTGCCAACCCCGATCAGTTCGGGTCGCTTTCGCCCGCGACTAGAGCCTCTACTGACCCCGGGCGCAAGCCCGGGGTGAAGGCAGGGGCCGGGGAACACGGAGCGCGGCGCGTGAGCCGCAGTCACCCCCGGAAAAGAGGGGTCAGAGCCCACCCGTGGCGCCTGCGCGTCGGGGCAACTCCGCCACCTGGTGTGGGGCACGTGCTACGGAGCGAGTGGGAGAATACCCCGGTACCTGGTCACGAGTGACGTGACGGCGACGTTTAGAAGCGGTACACGACTTGCGAGCCCTGCCCCCGACCCGCGGCTGTGCGCGGTTCTAGGGAGGCGGGGGTGCGAATCGGGTTGTTGTCAGGGTGTTCGTCTAGGGACGGGCGCGACATGCCGGAAGTCGTCCGGTGAGCGCCGCGCGCGCCGAGCGTCGTCCATGACGCCGGTTCGGTCGCCCGGCACCCGCACGCTGCTCCTGTACGCGCAGGACCGGCAGGGCCTCGGCCACATCACGCGTAGTCTCACCATCGCCCGCCATCTGCTGGCGCGCTACCCGAGCGCAGTCGTGTACCTCGTGACCAAATCCGCACTCGCGGGCCATTTCACCCTGCCCGAGCGGTGCGACTACATCAAGCTGCCCTCCCTACTCACCCCGGACGGCTGGCAGGGGACGGCGTGTGAGGAAGAGGACGCGAAACGGCACTTCCGCGAGCTCCGAGGCACGATCCTCAGGGACGCAGCGCTCGGGCTGGCCCCGGACTTGGTGCTGGTGGACCATGAGCCGCTCGGCGCCAAGGGCGAGTTCGCCGCCGGCCTGCGCGCGCTGAAGGCCGCGCGTCCCGACACGCGGTTCGTGTTGGGGCTGCGCGACATCATGGACGACCCGGAGCGAATTCGCGGGCAATGGCGCGAGCTCGGCGTGTACGACGCGCTCGAGCATCTGTACGACGGCATCGCCGTGTACGGCTCGCCCGCGCTCCACGACGTGGCCGAGGCCTACGCCATCCCGCCGGGCATCCGGCCCAAGCTGCATTACTGCGGATACATCGTGCGCGAGGCCCCCCGGGTCGATCCCGCGGAGGTGCGGCGCGAGCTTGGTCTGCCCGACGGGGCGGCCCTGGTGCTCGCGACAGTCGGGAGCGGCAGCGACGGGTTCCCGGTCCTCGATGCGGCGGTCGCGGCTCTCGAGCGGTTGGCGGCCAGGCGCCCCGACCTCCGCGCGATCGTGGTCACGGGGCCCTTCATGCCGGCGGACCAGCGGGCGGAGCTCGAGCGCCGGGCCACGGCGTCGTGCCACGTCGTCCCCGAGACCGACACGCTGCCCCTGTTCGCGGCCGCCGACGCGGTGGTGACAATGGGCGGCTACAACAGCGTTTGCGAGGCGCTGGCCGCCGCCCGACCGATGGTCATCGTGCCCCGGGCCACTGACAAGGTCGAGCAGTGGATTCGCGCCGAGCTGCTGGCGGCGCGGGGCCTCGTCGCGTGCGTCCACCCGCGCGAGCTCGCGCCGGACCGCCTCGCCGAGGCCATCGAGTGGGCGCTGGGCTGCGATCGCGCCGCCCACGCGCGCCGCGTGCGCGAGGTCATCCCCTCGTTCGACGGCGCGGCGCGCCTGACGGCCTACCTCGCGCGCTGGCTCGGGGGAGACTGACGCGATGCGCCTCGAGTTCATGCCGAGCCCCGAGCGGCGCGCCGCGCTGCGCGCACAACGCGCACGCCTGGAACAGTCGACCGAGGTCCTGACCGTCCTGCGCCCCGAGTTCGCGACCGACGTCGCCGCGGCCGATGCGGCGTGTAGCGTCGAGAGCGTGCACCCCGATCGCTTCGTCCTCCGGACCCGCGTCCGCACGCGACTCGGCGTGTGGCGCTCGTTTGCGCTGAAGGCGTACGCCGACGACTTCGGCGCTCGGGTGTGGGCGCACGCGCGGGCCCTGGCCGCGTGCCGCGAGCTGGCGCCGGGCGGCGTGTGTCTGCCGATTCGCTACGTCGCGCACGAGCGCCTGCTGGTCTTTCCGTGGGTAGACGGTCGCTGCCTCACCGACATCGAGCATGACCGGGCCCCGGAGCTGTTTCGGCAGGCCGCGTGTCTCACCGCGAGCCTGCATCGCCTCCCGCTGGCCCCGGAGTCGCCAACCACCCCGGAACAGCTCATCGCGCAGGTGGCCGCGCGGTGCGAGCGGCTGCGGCGGCGCTGGCCCGATGCGGCCCCCGTGATGGAACCCATGGTGTCGGCGCTCGCGGACGCCGTGAGCTCGCTCGATCCGGCGGAGCCCGCACCGGTGCACGGGGACCTGTGGGCGGGACAGTTCGTATGGACGGGCGAGCGTCTCGTACTGCTCGACCTGGACGCCTTCGGCTATACCGATGCGGCCTACGACGTGGGCCATTTCCTGGCGCAGCTCGAGCGTGGGGGGCTCGCCGATCCCGCGCGAGCGGCGCGCGCCGATCGGTTGGGGGCCACGTTTTTCGATGCCTACCGCGTTTCGATGCCCGCAGTGTCGGCCCGCAACGTCGCGTTCTACCGCGCCCTCACGCTTGCCCGCAAGATCCATACGGTGCGCCGGACCGACCCCGCCGGGTGGCCCCGGCTCGCCGTCGCACTGGCCCGGCGCGCCCGCGCGGCGCTCGAGGCGATGGCGCCCGCCGCCGTGAGCGCCCGATGAGCGCGCCGGTCGCGCTCCCGTCTCCGGAGCTGGAAGTCGTCTTGCGCGCGACGCTGGGCGACGTGATTGGTCCCGCAGCCCGGCTCGACGCATGGACCGCGACGCTGGTCACGCGGCATGGGCGGCGCCGCGTCGTGCACTTCGAGCTCGACGCCTTCCTTCCGGGCCGCTCCGACCCGCAGCGCCTCGATTGGGTGGGGAAGTTCTACGACGGGGATGTGGAGGCGCGGCGGGTCGCGGGCCTGCTCGAGGGTCTCGCCCGTTGCGACGGCAGCCGGCACGGCGCGTTCGTCGTGCCCACGCTCCTCGGCTACGACGCCCCGCGCTACCTCGTCCTCATGACGTACGAGACAGGGGAGGAGTTGACGCCTGCGCTCGCGCGCTCGGGCGCCGTCGTGCTGGAGGCCATCGGACGCGCGCTGGCGGCGCTGCACGCAGTCAGTCCGCCGGCCGCGCTTCCCGGTGTAACGACGCCCGCCGTGGTCCTCGAGCGGTTACGGGCCCGTGTCGCCGCGATGTGCGAGCGGGTTCCCGAGGCAGGGGGCGTGCTGCGGCGCGCCTTCACCCGGCTGGAACGAGAACCCCCCGTCGACCCTCGGGCTCCAGTGCTCCTGCACGGCGATTTCGGTCCCGCGCAACTCCTGTGGCGTGGTGACCGGGTCGTGATCTTCGACTTCGACCGCGCGACGCTCGGCGATCCGGCGCTCGACCTCGGGACCATCCTGACCCAGTTCCGCCGCAGCACGCTGCGAAAGCCCGGCCGGCTCGGGGACTTCGCCACGTTGCGCGCGACCCTGATCGATGCCTACGCCCGTCACGCGGGCCGCGAGCCGGGGCTCGCGGATCGGGTCCGCTGGTATGAGCGGACCACGCTGTTGGGTAAGATCCATTCGTTGCTGTTCGACACTACTCGCCACCCGGAGCCCGCGGCGCTCGAACGGCGGCGGACTGAGGCGGTGCGCTTACTGGAAGAGATTGCCGCCGCCGTCGGGTCGAGCTCGGGATGATGGAGTCACCCGCCGTGCCCCGAGACTCGCTCGCCGTCGAACGTGGCAAGGCGGGGTTTCCCGTCGACCCGAGCTTTCCGCAGCTCGAGATCGCGAGCGATCCCGCGCGGATGCTCGAGGTGTGCCGCGCTCACCTGGAGCCGGTCGCGGGGAAGGCCTACCACATCGACGCCTGCGTGCCGGTCCGGTTTCGGTGCCGGCAGTCCACATCGCGCTGCGTCCTCCAGTACTCGCTGCGCGTAATCGACCGGGTGACGGGAGGCGCGTTCGACCGGTGGGTCACCGGCGTGGTGTACTCGCGGTCGGGGGAAGCCGAGCGCCTGTGGCGAGAACTCGGGGCCACGGATCCGAAGCGCTCGATTCCCGATCAGTGGCTCACCTTCGAGCCGCTCGCCTACGTCCCCGAGCTTGAGATGCTGGTGCAAGTCTTTCCGTATGATCGCCAGCTCCGTGGCCTCGGCAGAGTGCTCGCAACCGACGGCCGGGAGCTCGCGCCGCTCCTGCGGGCGCAGGTGGGCGCGGGTGACTGGCGCGCCGGCGCCGGGCGCCTCGAGCTTCTGCGCTATCGTCCCGAGATCGGCGCCGCGCTGCGCTACACGTTGGAGCTTCGGGACACGCGGTCGGGACGCACCCAGACGCGTCGCTGCTACGTGAAGGTGTGCCGTCCCGGGCGTGGCGCCGCCACGTTCCAGTTGATGGAGGCGCTCTGCGCGGGGCACGCCGGGGCCCGATCGGCGTACGACGTCGTGCGGCCACTGGCCTATCTCGAGGAGCTCGACACGCTCGTCGTCGACGAGGCGCCCGGCACGGCGCTGCTCGTGCTCCTGCGAGGACGCGACGATCCGATGCCGGCGGTGCGCGCCGCCGCGCGCGCCCTCGCCGCGTTCCATCTGAACGGTCGAGCCATTGGGCCGCACGAACCCCTGGCGGAGCAGATTCACGACGTCGAGCGGGCCGCCTCGCTGCTCGAGTGGGCGTGCCCGGAGGTGAGCGACGACGTCCGGGCCGTTGCCGCCACGGTCGTCGCCGATCTGACGGAAGCGCCGCCGACGCCGATCCACGGCGACTTGAAGGCCGATCACCTCTTCATTGCAGGCGATCGGGTCACCGTCATCGATTTCGATCGCGTCGCCGTGGGCGATCCCGTCCGCGACCCCGCCCGTCTCTACGCCTATCTGACGGGTCGCGTCGGGCTCGATGCGGTGCCAGCGGAGCGGGCGGAGGCGGCCGCCGCCGCGTTCGTTGACGCGTACTTCGCTCACGTACCAGCCGAGTGGCGCGAGAGATTTGACCTGCAGTACGCTGGGGCCTTGCTGGAAGTGGCGACCGGTTTGTTCCGCAGCCAGGAGCCCGGGTGGCGGCGCTTGGTAAGCGCCGCGGTCGCGAGCGCCTGCCGCGCCCTGTCCTCACGATGGGCCTGAAGCACCTCGGCCGCACCGGTCTAGTCCGACGGCCGGTCCACCCAGCCCAGGCCGGTTTTCAAGACCGCCGAAACCGCCCCAAACAGGACCCGTCACCGCGCTCGGTCCACGTCTCCCGCACATAGCCCAACCGCGAGGCGGCGACGAGCAGTTGCGCCTCGAGGCGCGCGGAAAAGTGTCCCCCGACGGCTTCATAGCCTGCTCCTAGCGCGGAGAGGAATTCGCCGAACTCCACCCCCAGGGCGAAGCTGTCGCTCTGATCGAGGTATGTGATGAACACATCGGGCGGCGCGCTCATGGGGATACTGCCTCCTATCGCGATATCCCCTGAAGATGCCTGAGGGCGACTCGGGGTCACGGGTAGGTCAACCGCTCGGCGCAGCAGGGTCTGGCCCTTCTGACCGGCGGACACTAGAGTCGCAGCGTGCACATGGTCAATCTGTTGCGCGGGTCGTCCTCGGATCCCCTGATCCCGCTCGTCTTCCTCGGCGTCGCCCTGACCGTCGTCGCCGCCATCGCGCTGGCCAACAGAATCACCACCAACCGGCGGCGCAAGGCCTACGAAACCTTCTGCTTCGAGCGCGGCTACCGATTCGAACCGGAGCGTCCTGGGGAAGAAGCCCGCCATGTGGCCACGTGCCCGGTGTTCTCGGAAGGACACCGGCGCACGTGGGGGTTCACCATCGTCGGCACGAGCGGCGGCACGCCGTTCACCGCGTTCGAGTACAAATGGACCACGGGCTCCGGGAAAAACTCGCACACCCACCGTATCGGCGGCCTGCTGTGGACCACGGAGCGCGCGCTCTCTCAGTTCCTCGTCACGCCCGAGGGCCTCTGGGCCAGACTCGCGGCGTACTTCGGAGGGCAGGACATCGATTTCGCCGAGTCGCCCGAGTTCTCGCGCGCCTATCGGCTACGAGGGAGTGATGAAGCCGCGGTACGTGCGTTGTTCACGCCCGCACGCCGCCAGGTGTTCGAGCTGGTTCGAGGCCAACACGCCGCCGGCGCCGGCCGGGAGCTGATGTGGTGGCGAGACGGCGCGCTGCCGTCCCCCGATCAGTTCGACACGTTCATCATGGAAGGCGAGCGCATCCGCGTGGCGTTCGCCCGCGACTAGACCCTCGACTCACCCCGGACGCAAGCCCGGGGTGGCGACCGCTGGGAGCCTCCGCCGCCCGATTCGCACCTGGTCGAGAACCTCACAAGATCCTCACACAATTCTAAAACGGCGGCTCCGCCTCGTGGGCTGATCGGAACAAGGTTTGCCGAGTCGGCACGTACCGGAGATCAATCGAGACAACGGCAACCGGAGGTGCCCGATGGAACGTCACGTGTCATCGCTGCGCGGTTCCGCGATAGCGGTCGCAGGGCTCACGTCGATGCTTGCTGCGTGTTCCAACACCACGACGACGAACGTCGCAGCGCGGGAATATCTCGAAACCCGGCTCGTGGCCGACACGGCGGGGCTCGGTGCTGCGAGTGTCGACAGCAGTCTCAAGAATCCGTGGGGCATGGCGTTCGGGCCGACCGGCGTGCTCTGGGTGAGCGACAACCATTCCGGCGCGTCGACCCTGTACGACACGACCGGCGCGAAGCGCGCGCTGGTCGTCGCGGTCCCCTCGAGCGGCAGCGCCACGGGCGGCGCACCGAGCGGGATCGTCTACAATCCCACGGCTGATTTCGTCATTCCGGGGAGCAGCAAGGCGCTGTTCATTTTCGCGGGCGAGGATGGCGTCATCTCGGCATGGAACGCGAGCACGGGCAACGCCACGCTCGTCGCCGACCGCTCGGGGAACGGTGCGGTGTACAAGGGCCTCGCGATGGCCGCCAACGGCGGCGCGAATTTTCTGTTCGCTACCGACTTCAAGCAGAACGGCGTAGACGTGTTCGACGCCACGTTTCAGTTCGTGAAATCGTTCACTGATTCCACCGTGCCGGCGGGATACGCGCCCTTCGGCATTCAGGCGATCGGCGGCCAGTTGTATGTCACGTTCGCAAAGCAATTGGCGCCTGCCAATCAGGATGACCAGGCCGGGCCCGGGAACGGTTACGTCGATGTCTTCAATACGAACGGCACCGTCGTCAAGCGATTCGCGACCCGAGGCGCCTTGAATTCCCCCTGGGGCGTGGCGCTCGCGCCGGCCGGGTTCGGTGGGTTCAGCGGCGATCTGTTGCTCGGCAACTTCGGGGATGGCCGAATCGGCGCGTATGATCCGGCCACGGGTAGCTTCATCGACTTCCTGCGCGATGGTACCGCCAACCCGATCGTGATCGACGGCCTCTGGGGACTCACGTTCGGCCCGAGCCCGGACTCGACGACGCTGTTCTTCACGGCCGGGCCGGACGGCGAGGCCCACGGTCTACTGGGCACCCTCACTGCGAAGTGACCGGGCCGTGACTAGCGCTCGCTCGGCGGATTGAACCCGTAGCTCGTGTTCTTAAAGACCGAGTCGGCCACCACCAGCGCCTGGGTCGCCAGATCCGGCTTGCGCTGCCGCAGCACCTGCGCCAGCGCCTGATACACGATGCCGTAGGTGGCGAGGATCGATTCCGACGGCCGGTCCACCCAGCCGCGCGGCCGGAGACGCCCGGCGGCCGCGCGATGATACACGTCGAACGCGAGCGCTGTGGTGCGGGGAAGGTTGATGGCCCCGAGCCCGGGCCCGAGCGCTACGATGCTGTCCGATGCGACCAGCGGCTCCCGGTGCAGCTTGCGTGCGAAGCCCTGACCTTCCAAGTAATCGCTCAGGCCGAAGAGGTCGGCATAGGGGCCCACCGTGCGCGAAAAATAGATGGGCCGCTTGCCCATCTGGTCCTTGATGGCTTCGAGCACGATCACGTCGGCCCGCTCGAGATACTGCCGGCCGAGCTGTTGCGGATCGAGCGACACGCTGACCCCGCCGAGGTTCACGAGTCGCTTCTGGTCGAGCCAGTACACGGGCTCCAAGTGCGCGAGCTGCTCGTCGGTATAGTCGAGCAGCCGGCCGGCCGGCTTGGGCCAGGCGCGCGCGCGATAGATCGACGGCGCCGCGGTCGAGTCGAACGTGGCGAGCGGCCGGCGCTGCAGCTGGCGCAGGTACCAGTCGGTGTTGGCGAGCGACAGGTTCACCACCGTCACGTCCTGACGAATGTGCTCCACTTCCTGCGCGTACCACAGGGGGAAGGTGTCGTTGTCCCCCGCGGTCACGAGCACGCCGTACGGCTCGACCGACTGCAGCATGTCGTAGGCGAAGTCGCGCGCCAGCGTCTCACCCCTGCGCGACGCAGTGAGGTGGTTGCCCACGAGCGGCACCAGCGCGAGCAGCAGCACCGGAGTCGCCAGCAGCCAGCGCCGGGCCGGGTCGGGCTCCCGGGTCTCGAGCGACTCCGTCAGCCATTCCATCAGGGTCGCGAGCCCCATCCCGACCCACACGCCCCACAACGCGAACGAGGCGATGAAGAAATAGTCGCGCTCGCGCACCTCGTGCAGCGCCTGCGGCAGGTCGGGGCGCTGCGAGTAGCCGTACTTGAAGTTGAGATAGAAGATCAACAGCAGCGTGAGCGTCGCCATCAGGGTCGTCATGGCGACGGCCGTGCGGCGGTCGGCCTTCCAGTGGCGGTACGCGCCCAGCGAGCCCACGAACGCGAACACGACGGCGAGCGCCCCGCGCGCCCCGGTGGCCCAGTCGCGCCCCCACTGCCACGTGAAGTACTGGATCCACATGCCGATCTGCGCCTGGGGCGTCGCCTGGCGTTGCCACACGGGCGGCTTGCCGTACTGCTGGCGCGTGAGCACGTCCCATAGGGCCGCCTGTGTGGTGGGCTCGCCTTCGTTGATCGGCGGGAAGTGCGCCGCCCGGATCGGCAGGAACAGGTACACCGACACGCCCACCGCCGCCACCAGCAGGACCGCCAGCGCGAAGTCACCGTTGCGAGCGTAGGCGAGCGCGTACACCAGCGCCGCCGCGAACAGCACGACCGCGAGCTTCAAGGGCGTGGAGCTCTCGAGCCCGCTCGCCACGATCAGCGCGTACGCGCTGCAGAACACCAGCCACTGCGACCACTCGACGCGCCGGGCCGCGAGCCCCCCAAGTCCCATCGCACGCTCCTGCTTGAGCGGCGGATACAAAAGCACCATCACCACCGGGCCGACCAGCACGCCCATCATGTGGTTCGTGGAGGTGAGCGCCAACAGGTACACGATCATCAGGAGATGGTGATCGTGCCCTTCGCCGGGGGGCTGATCGTCCCAGCGCACGATGAGCCACAGCACCAGCGCGATCGACAAGAGCGACAGCGTGTACACCTTCTCGTTCACCACCGACTGGTTCCACACGGTGAACGCGGTCGCCGCGCTGAGCGCGCCGGCCACCGCGGCCAGCCGCCGCGGCAGCCGGGCCGGAACCCAGCTCCGCATCCACCGCTCGCCCACCAGGAACCAGCACCCCGCCGCCACCGCGCTCGTCACCGCGGCGAGCAGGTTGATCCGCTCGGCATACGCGGCCGCGAGCGGCAGCAGGCCCCACGTGTGGGCGATCAGCGTGAACAGGGGATTGCCCGGGGGGTGCGGGATGCCGAGCACGTAGGCGGCGGCGATGTATTCGGAGGTGTCCCAGAACTGGGTGGTCGGGGCGAGCGTCGCGACGTAGAGGATCAGGGCGCCCAGCGCGACGCCCCCGGCCCAGAGGTAGGGCGGGCGCTCCACCTCGGGGGACAGCGCCGGTTGGTCGATTGTCGTGCCCAGCCGCGTCATCTGGTCGGTCGTCATGCTCGCTCGTTTCGGATCAGTTGCCGGCGGCGCGCCGCTCGGCCGGGAGGCCATACGTCGTATTGGCAAGGATCGCATCGCGCAGCTCCACCGCCCGCGCCGCGAGCGCCGGCTGTTGGCCCGCCAGCGCGGCGGCGATCGTGTCGTACACGAACACATAGCCCAGCAGGCTGTTCTGCGACGGCACGTCGACCCAGCCCCGTGGGCGCGGGCGGGCCGCCGGCTCGCCGCCCTGGTACACGCCGAACGCCAGGGCGCTCGTGCGGGGCACGTTCACGAAGCCGCGGCCCGGCAGCAGGCGCACGCTGTCGCTCGGCGCCGCCGGCCGGGGCAGCACGCGGCGCACGAGCCCCTCGCCCACCAGATAGGCCCCGAGGCCGAGCCGGTCGGCGTAGTTGCCGGTCGAAGCGGAGAAGTAGATCGGTCGCTTGCCCACCTCGTCCTTGATGATTTGCAGGACGGCCAGCTCGGAGCGCTCGAGATAGGGACGGCCCAAGACATTCGGGTCGAGGCTGACGGTGACCGGTCCCAGGCGCCCGGTGACGGCGTGCGGGAGCACCAGATATGGTGGGAGTGTGTCCGCCGGCCCGTCGAGGTAGAACCGGCTCATCCACGGTGACGCAGGACGCGGCCAGGTCCGGTCGCGATACAGCGCCGGAGCGAGGGCGGGCGCGAACGGCTCCGGCGGCCGGCGCTGGAGCTGGCGCAGGTACCAATCCGTGTTGGCGAGCGACAGCACGAGCACGCTCACGTCCTTCCGGACGCCCTCGACCTCCTGAGCGTACCAGAGCGGGAACGTGTCGTTGTCGCCGGCCGTCACCAGCAGCGCGTACGGGTCCACGGACTGCAGTACGTCGTGGGCGTAGTCGCGCGCCATGGTCTCGCCAGAGCGGGACGCGGTGAGCCGGTTGCCGACCAAGGGGACGAGCGCTGCCAGCAGGACGACCGCGGACAGAGCCCACCGTCTTGCCGGGAGCGCCTCCTGGATCCACGCCATCAGAGTCGCGAGGCCGATCCCTACCCAGATCCCCCACGCAGCGAACGACGCGATGAAGAAGTAATCCCGTTCGCGGACCTCGTGCTCCAGGCCGGCCGCGCTGTACGGCTGCGAGTAGCCCCACTTGAAGTTGAGGTAGAACACGAGCGCGACCGTCAGGGTGAGCATCAGCGCGGTCATGGCGACGGCGGCGCGGCGCTCGGCGCGCCAATGATGCCGCGCGCCCAGGAGTCCCAGCGCCGCGAACAGAACCGCCAGGGCGCGCTGCACCCCCGCCCCCCAGTCTCGCCCGAACTGCCAGGTGAAGTACTGCACGTAGTTCAACAGCTGTTGTCCATACAGGACGGCCGTGTGGCCGGGGTTGTCGGCCCCCGCCGGATACATCGGATTGTCGAGCACGGACGGCTTGCCGAACTGCTCGCGCGTGAGGACGGCCTTGAGCGCCGGCCACGTGGTCGCTTCGCCCTGGTTCATATAGGGGTCGAAGTGCGCCCGAATCGGAATGAAGAGGTTGACGCTCGTCCCCACCACGGCGACGAGCAGCGCCACGATGAGGAACCGCGGGCGCAAGAGCACCCGGGGATCGGTCGCGAGGACATAGACCAGGACCGCGGGCGCCACCAGGAGGCCCATCAGGTGGTTGGTCGCCGACAGGGCGAGCAGGTACACGATCAGAACGAGGTGGTGGTCGCGCCGCGTGGCCTCGGGCTCGTCGGCCCATCGCACCGCCAGCCACAGCACCAGTGCGATCGTCAGCATACTCAGGGTGTAGACCTTCTCGTTCACGACCGACTGATTCCAAACGGTGAACGTCGTGCATCCCACGAGCGTCCCCGCCGTCGCCGCGACGCGTCGCCACCGTCCGGGCGGCACCATCGCTCGCAGCCACCGCTCTGCGATGAGGAACCAAATGCCGGCAGTCAGCGCGCTGGTCGTCGCGGCCAAGAGATTGATCCGTCGGGCGTAGTCGCCGGCGAGCGGGAGCAGGCCCCAGACGTGCGCCAAGACGATAAAGAAAGGATTGCCGGGAGGATGGGGGATTCCGAGCGCGTGCGCCGCAGCGATGTACTCCGAGGCGTCCCAGAACTGCGTGGTCGGCGCCAGCGTGAGCCCGTACAGCACGAGCGTACCGACGGCCACGAGACAGGCCCACAAGTAGGGAGGGCTCTCGGCACCGGCGGAGTGCGGGGCGGTCTGTGCGTCGCTCATAGGCTCGTCACCGGTCAGTGCCTGAACTGTCGGATGCCCGTGAACACCATCGCCACCCCCGCCTGATCGGCCGCCGCTACCACCTCGGCGTCCTTCACCGAGCCGCCCGGCTGGATGATCGCGCTTACTCCCGCCCGGGCCGCTTCTTCTACACCGTCCGCGAACGGAAAGAACGCGTCGGAAGCTAACACCGCCCCGGCCGGATCGTGCCCCTGTTGGCGCGCCTTGTGAATCGCGAGGAACGAGGCGTCCACGCGCGACATCTGGCCCGCACCGATACCGATCGCCGCCTGGTCGCGGGCGAGCAGGATGGCGTTCGACTTGACGACGCCCACGGCCGCCCACGCGAAGCGCAGGTCCCGCCACTCGGCGTCGGTGGGAGCGCGCCGGGTGACGACCTTCCACCCCGCTTCGTCGGCGGAGCGGGCCGCGTGGGATCGCTCCTGCACCAGGAACCCTCCTCGGATACGCTTGTAGTCCCACCCCGCCGCATCGCCTGCCGGCACCCGCACCACGCGCAGGTTCTTCTTGTCCCGGAAGACGCTCAGCGCATCGTCCGCGAACGCGGGGGCTGCCACCACTTCTACGAACAAGTCGCGCATCGCCTCCGCGGCGCCGCGATCGACCGCGACGTTGAACGCGATCACCGAGCCGAAGGCGGAAGTGCGGTCGGTGGCAAGGGCGCGCTCGTACGCTTCCCGGGGCGAGCGCCCCAGCGCGATACCGCACGGGGTGGTGTGCTTGATGATGGCGCACGCCACGGCGTCTGAGCCGGCCCACGGCGCGACCGCCGCGACGGCGGCATCCACATCGAGCAGGTTGTTGAACGACAGCTCCTTGCCATGGAGCTGCTCCAGGTCGCGGATCCCGGGCTCGGGACTCGCGTACAGCGCGGCCGCCTGATGCGGGTTCTCGCCGTAGCGCAGCTCCTGGCGGCGCTCGAGGGCGAGCGTGATCCGCTCGGGCCATCCCGGCGTGTCCTGCGTCAGGTACGCGTGGATCACGGCGTCGTAGGCGGCGGTGTGGGCGAAGACTTTGGCGGCGAGGTCCCTACGCAACCCCGGGCTTGCGCCCGGGGTGAGTGAACCTGTCTTCAGGGCGGCAATCACCACGGGGTAGTCGTCCGGATCGACGATCACAAGCACGTCATGGTGGTTCTTGGCCGCCGAACGCAGCATCGAGGGGCCACCGATGTCGATCTGCTCGATTGCCTGCTCGAAGGTGACGCCGGGTTTGGCGACCGTCTCGCGAAACGGATAGAGATTCACGGCCACGAGATCGATCGGCGTGATGCCGTGCTCCGCCAGCGCGGCGCGGTCGCCGGCGTGGGCGCGCCGGGCGAGCAGGCCGCCGTGCACTTTGGGATGGAGGGTCTTCACGCGGCCATCCATCATTTCGGGGAAGCCCGTGACGCGCTCGATCGGGATCACCGGGATGCCGGCCTGGCGCAGGGTGTCCGCCGTGCCGCCGGTCGAGACGATTTCCCAGCCGAGCGCAGCCAGGTCGCGGGCGAACTCGACGACGCCGCGCTTGTCCGAAACCGACAGCAGCGCTCTCACCAGCTCTCGGCGATCGCCCGGACCAGGTCCGCGAGGCTCGCCACGTCCTTGAGATCGATCACCTCGGCCGGAGAGTGCGAGTAGCGGAGCGGCCAGCCGAGCGCCACGTCCACAACGCCGTAGGGCGTGAACATGGAGCCGTCGTTGCCGCCGTTGGTGGTGCCGAGCTGCAGCGCCACGCCGCGCGCGCGCGCGAGCCGGACGAGGGAGTCCACGTACGCCGGGGGCGTCACGGACGAGTTGTCGAGCGCGCGGGCCACGGGCCCCGCGCCGATCGGCGCCACCGCGAAGTTGGGCAGCTCGAGCGGCGAGTCGGCGGAGACGAACGTGTCGATCGCGTGGACGCGGCGGGGAGCCGTCCCCAGCGCTGCGGCAGCCACGCCCGCTCCCTCGAGTCCGATTTCCTCGCGCACGCTCCAGATGAATATCACCTGGTGCTTCAAGGCAGCGCGGTCCAGGTGGCGCAGCGCGAGGAGCTGAGCGGCGTCGCCGACCCGATCGTCGAACGAGCGGCCGGTGGCACGGGTGCCGGTGAGGCGCACGTATTGCTTCGGCATGGTTACCGTCGCCCCGGGGCTTACGCCCCGGGCCATGGTCGCCGCTCGAGACGTCGTCCCGAGGTCGACTCGCACGGGCGGCGGGGTGTGTCGGGTGAAACCGGAATCGCGCGGGATGAACACGCCGGCCACGTCGCCCTTGTCGGCATGGACCAGCGCCGGCTGGGCCTCGAACAGCGACGCGATGAAGCCGCCCCGCGGCTCGAGCTCGAGCGAGCCGTCCTCGCGGATGGCGGTCACCCGGAACCCGATCTCGTCCATGTGCGCCACGAACACGACCAGCGGGTTCCCCTGACCGATGCGCACCCACAGGTTGCCCGCGCTGTCGGTCTCGCTCTTGGCCCACGCCGGCAGGAGGCGCTTCACCAGCTCGCGGACCGGGCCCTCCGCGCCCGAGACGCCATAGGATTCCACGAGGGGTGCCAGGACGGCCTGCGCCTCGGCGATCCGGGCCGAGTCTTGGGCGGACAGGCGGACGGGAGGACCAGCGGACAGAAAAAGGAGCGCGAGCATGCCGTCTCTGACCGCCCTCATCTCCCCTCCATCCATTGCACCATCTCCCGCATCAGCTTGTCGACTTCGGCGAGCGCCACCGTCTCCACCGCCGTATCCGTGTACCGCGTGGGCAGGCTCGCGGTCTTGATGTCGTCGAACGGTCCGAGGAGCGCTTTCACTCCGGCGAGCCCCGAGTTGCCCGCGTACAGGCTCTGCACCGTGAATGCGACGACGACCGTGCCCCTCGTCCTGAGCTTGGCCTGTACCGCCGCGACGAGCGCCGCGCACGCGGCGCGCCGCCCGGCACCGGGGCCGGCCAGCAGCCGATCGCCGTACGGGAGCGGCCGCTTGGTGAGCGACACCGGCGCCAGCACCTCGACCCCGAGCGCCCGCGCTTCGGCGGCCGAGGCGGCGCCCACGTCGACGTAGGCGTTGTCCACGGTGAAGACGGGGTCGGGCGCGCCGGCCGCGACCCGCCCGCGCGTCAGGTGCGTCGACTTCACGGCGACCACGCCGGGCACGGGACCTTTCGTGCCGAACACGGTCACGCGATGACCCTCGAGCTGCTGGTCGAACAGCGGATAGGTCGTGCGCGCGCCGACCCTGCGCAACAACGCGTAGCCCTCGCCCGTGATGTTGCCCACGACGTAGCCGACCTCGTCGAGCGGGCATTGCAGCAGGCGCTTGGGAGAGCCCTGACCGAGCGTGACCGTGACGTTGCCGGCGCGATCGCGGGTGCTGCCGGGGAGCAGGGCGAGGAGCGAGTCGGTGATCGCCTGCTCGAGCCCCGTGACGGCGGTCATCGAGGCGAATCGGAGCGCCAGGCGGTCGAGGTCGCTTTGGGCTGACAGGTGGTAGGCTGGAAAGGCGGCGAGCAGCGCGGCCGCGACGGCTCCCCTAGTCGATTTCGACGGCAAGGTTATCTCCAGTGATGAAAGCCGCCCTCTTCGCGCAGAGCCGCACGGCCCGCTCCGGCACCCCCAAACGCGCCAGCGCCAGCACCGCGGCGGGCAGCAGGCGATGCTCCACCTCGAGCACGCGCGCGGCCAGGGAGTCGGGCGTGTCGTCGGCGCGAACCGGCACCGGCCATTGCGCGAGGATCGGGCCCCGGTCGTACTCCTCGTCGACGTAGTGCACCGTCGCGCCCGACAGCGCCACGCCGCTCGCGAGCACCGCTTCGTGCACGCGGCGTCCGTACATTCCGTCGCCGCCGAACGCCGGGAGCAGCGCCGGATGGATATTAATCAGGCGCCAGCGAAATCGGGCGACCGCTGCGGGTGGGACGCGCTTCAGGTATCCCGCGAGGACGACCAGCCGGGCATCGCCCACCGCGCGAACGAGCTCGGCGGCGTCCGCGGGATCGGCGAGGACCGTCACGGGGACATCCGCCCGCCGCGCCCGCTCCAGCGCCGCGCTGTCCGCACGGCTCGACACGACCCGCGTAATGCGTGCGACCGCGGAGTCCCGCCCCAGGGCGTCGAGCAGCGCCTGGAGGTTGGTGCCGCCGCCCGAAACCAGCGCCGCCACCGGAACCGGCGTCACCGCGTGCAGGGCGCCAGCGCGGCGGGCTTTGGGCCCGCGGTCACGGTCAGGGTGAACGCCCCGGTCGCGCGCCGCTCGCGACTGGTCGTCACGATGAGGTAGTCCCCGGTGGCGGGGAATCGCACGGTGAGCCGCGCGTTGCAGCGGCCTCCCGAGTCGTCGTCCTGCGGCGGCGCCGTGCCCGCCGGCGGGCCGAGCAGGAAGACGTAGGCGTCGAACGCGGTGGACGCGAGATCGATCGTCACCGTCTCTCCCGCGCGGCCGCGGAGCCGCCATTCCTGCGCGTACGTGCTTTCGGCCGGGAGGACCGGATCGCGTCGCGTGAGGGAGTCGCGCACCGTGTCGCCCACGGCGATCGTGCCGCGCGGCCGTCCTTGCGCGAGCGCGAGTACGACCACCAGTATCCCGATCCCTCGCCGGGGCTCCATGGCGCCCGCAATCTGCGGGTCCTAGGCGCCGCGCACAATCTCGGCAGCCGCGGCCGCGAGGTCCGCCACGACGGGGAAGCCCAGCGCGCGCGCCTCGGCGACATGATCCGGGCCCTGCCCGGTGGACACGAGCAGGCCGTGTCCGCCCACGCTCAGAGCCCGCGCCGGCTCCACGTCGCTCAGCCGGTCACCCACCCAATAGCAGCGCGCGAGGCTCAAGTCGAGCGCGGCGGCGGCATCGCGGAACAACCGCACCCCGGGCTTGCGGCATTCGCACGGGCCCGTGATCTCGGGGTGGTGGGGACAGAAATACGCGCCGTCGAGCCGGGCGCCATGCGCCGCGAGGAGCTCCACGACGCGGCGCTGCACGGCGGCGTAGGCGGCCGCGTCGTACAGGCCGCGCGCGATCCCCGACTGATTCGAGACGGTCACCACGAGCCATCCCGCGTCGTTCAAGCGGCGGATCGCGGCCGCCGCGCCGGGGAGGACACGCACCTTGCCGGGCTCGTGCAGGAATCCCGGATCTTCCACGATCGTTCCGTCCCGGTCGAGAAACACGGCCCGGTGAGTGGCACGCGCTTCAGCCATCGAGCGCGGACCGCACCGCACGGGCGACCGTCTCGACCTGATCGGGGAATATGGTGCGGGGATCGAGCAGCACGCGGTCGTCGGCAATGCGGGCGACGATGGGAGGGTCGCTCGCGCGCAGCCGCGCGGCCAAGGTGTCAGGCGTCAGGTGTCGTTCGGGGGTCACGCGAACGAGCCAGGTCTTGAGCTTCGCGCCCGGAAATGAGCCTCCCCCGACCTCTGATTCACCTTCGACGACGTCCGCGTCCTTGCCCACGCCTTTGTGCAACGCCTCTGCGCGTTGACGTATTTGCGCGACGTCTTCGGTGAGCATACGGAGGACGGGAATCTCGCGGAGGCTGGTCGCTGGATCCCGGTACAGTGCCAGCGTAGCCTCCAACGCGGCCAGCGTGAGCTTGTCGGCTCGAACGGCGCGCGCGAGGGGATCGTTGCGACACGCCTCGATCGCCGCCCGCGTGCCGAGCAGGATGCCGGCCTGCGGACCGCCGAGCAGCTTGTCGCCCGAGAACGCGACCGCGTCCATACCGCTCGCGAGCGCCTGGAGCACGGTCGGCTCGCCGCCGAGGCCCCAGGGCGCCAGATCGACCAGCAGCCCGCTCCCGAGATCGTACACGCTGGCGACGCCGCGGGCGTGGCCCACCGCCGCGATCTCCTGTGCCGGAACCTGGGCAGTGAAGCCTGTGACTTGGAAATTGGACTGGTGCACCTTGAGCAGCAGCTTGCTCGCCGGGGTGAGCGCTGCTTCGTAATCCTTGAGATGCGTGCGATTCGTGGTCCCCACCTCGACCAGCGTGGCGCCCGATCGGGCCATGATGTCCGGGATCCGGAAGGCGCCGCCGATCTCCACCAGCTCACCCCGCGACACGATCGCCTCGCCGCCGCGCGCCAGCGCCGAGAGCGCGACCAGCACCGCGCCGGCCGCGTTGTTCACGACCAAGGCGTCCTCGGCTCCCGTCAGCTCGACCAGGAGATCGCGACATAGCGCGTGGCGTGAGCCACGCGCACCCCGCGCGATGTCGTATTCCAGATTGGCGTAGCCGGCACCGACGCGCGCCAGCGCGGCAATCGCCGCGCGCGAGAGCGGGGCACGACCGAGGTTGGTGTGCAGCACGACGCCGGTGGCGTTGATCACCGGTCCGAGCGAGGGAGCGGCGAGCCGCTGCACCCGGGCCCGGATCGCCGCGCTCCAGCCTTCGGGCGGCGCGCTGCCGCCGTTGGCGCGGGCGGCTTCGATGGTCTCCCGCACCGCGCGCACCACGAGACCGCGCGGCCCGGTGGCGGCGAGCGCCGCGACCTCGGGCTCGGCCAGCAGCGCATCTACGGCGGGGAGGCGGCGGCGCGGGTCGGTCATGGCGGCTTGGGGCGGGCCTTGGTCGTGTCGGTGGTGGGTGGGGGCTTGGGCACCGGCACCACCAGCACGCCCTGCGCGTCGGCGGCGACGCCGCTCAAGTTCGTGGCGCCGCGCACGCGCACCAGGTACTTGGCTCCCGGCGCGAGGGGCCGCACCGTCTGGACAACGAGTCGGTCGTAGGGGACGGGGCGTTCGCTCAGCAGCTTCCTGACCCGAGCGGTGTCGAGGTGGACGGTCGTGTCTCGCGCCGCCCGACCGACGCCCCCCGGCGCAGCGGGTGCCCGCTGGGCTGCTGCGGAGGGGGGCGTCGGTCGGGCGTGCGAGGTGTCCCGTCGGGCGCGCGACGTGTCCCGGCGCGCCGTGGTGTCGCGCAGTCGCTTGAGCGAGTCCTCGACCGCGCGCGCACGCGCCTGGATCGAGTCGAACCGGGCGGGCGTGTACAGCGCCCGCACCGCAACGGGGGTCGAATCGGGCAAGGTGAGCACCCGCACCATGGCGGTGTCCAGTGGGCGGCGCGGGTCGAGCGGTGCGGAAAACGCCACCCGCAGGGTGACGGAATCGATCGACTCGACGGTGCGCGCACGCGGGCCCACGGTGTCGTGCACGAAGGCCCACAGCAGCGCGCTCGCGGTCGAGTCCACGGTGACGGTCACCGTGTCGAACGGCTCGCGGCGATCCTGGCGACGGTTGTTGTTCTCGTCCTGAATGGCCCAGACGTGGTAGCGCCCCGGCGGTATGGCGGGCAGCCGGAAGTTGCCGGTCGAGTCGACGAGGGTGACGTAGGCGATGGTGTCGGGGAGCAGGGCCGCGCGGATCACCGCCTGCGGCAGGGTGCGCTGCTCCGCCCACAAGAGCACGGTGCCCGTGAGCGTTGCGGCCGGCACGGCGGGGCCCGTGGTGAACACGACCGTGGTCCCGGTCTTGGTCGCGTTGCGCCGCAGGTCGGCGATCCCGGGCAGGACCTGCAGGTGGTACACCCGGCCACGCTTCCATCCCTCGCGCGGCGACACGTGAATCGCGCTGCGGTGCCACGAGACCTTCACGTCGCTCCCCACGGGGGAGAGCACGACTTTCTGGGCGAGCCCGGCGATCGCGCCGGAGGGGCCCCCGCGCGACGGCATCTCGTCGATCACCTCGTCGAACTGCACGACGGCATCGCCGTGCAGGTCGGCCGCTACGGCGCCGGACTCCGGGACCGTGCGGAGGATGGCGGGGGGAGTGGTGCGGGGCGGGCCGCCGGGCGGATCGCCCTGGCTCGCGCACGCGCCCCCGCCCAGCAGGGTGGTCAGGAGCAGCCCAGCGACTTGAGCTTGTCGGCCAGCGCCTGCCGCTGGTCTCGCCACGCCCGCTCCTTCTCGCGCTCCTTGGCGACCACCTCGGCGGGCGCCCGCGCGATGAAATTCTTGTTGGTGAGCTTGGCGTCGAGCGCCGCCAGTTGTTGCTCGAGCCGCGTGAGCTCGCCCAAGAGGCGCTGGCACTCCTGACGCAGGTCGATCGCGTCGGCCAACGCGACGAACACCTCGCTGCCGTCGCCCAGCACGGCATGGGCGCCCGCGCCGTGCAGCCCGCCGTCGAGCTGCAGCTCCGAGAGCTGGGCCAGCCGGACGATCGTGTCGCGTTCTCCGTCGAACGCGGCTCGGATCGATTCGCTCCTCGGCTTGATGGCGGCCGCGAGACGCGTCTTGGGGGGTACCCGGTACTCCGCCCGGATGGCCCGGATCTTCGAGATCGCTTCCTGGACGCGCGCGAATTCGGAATCGCGAGCGAGCTTTGGGAAGGTCGACGGCACCGTGGGCCACGTCGCGACGGCCAGGAGGTCGTCCGCCTGTCGACCCGGTAGCATCTGCCACAATTCCTCGGTAAGGAAGGGCACAACCGGGTGCAGCAAGCGGAGCACGGTGTCGAAGCAATACGCGAGCACCGCGTGTGCTGCAGCGACGTCCGGAGCGGCCCCCGCCGCTGCGGCAAGGCGCGGCTTGACCGCTTCCACATACCAGTCGGCGAGGTCGTTCCATGCGAACTCGAAACAGGTCTTGGCGGCCTCATCGAGGCGAAACGACTCGAGCTGTTCCGTCGCGTCCAGGACCGTCTTGGACGCTTGGCCGAGGATCCAGCGGTCCGCCAATGACAGCGTCGCCGGGTCGAGGTCGTCGATCGGCCGTATCCGCTCGGGCAGCTGCGCCAGAATGAACCGCCCGATGTTCCAGAGCTTGTTCGCGAAGTTGCGCCCGGGAGCGAATGTAGTCTCGAGGTCGCTCGGGTCGAGGATCACGTCGGCGCCGAGCGAGCTGCCCGCCACGAGCGTCCAGCGCAGCGCGTCCGCGCCGTACAGCCGCACCACGTCGAGTGGGTCGATGCCGTTGCCGAGCGACTTGGACATCTTGCGATGCTGGGTATCGCGCACCGTGCCGTGCAGGTACACCGTCGTGAACGGCAGCCGGCGATCCATGAAGTGGTAGCCCGACATCAGCATCCGGGCCACCCAGAAGAACAGGATCTCCGGCGCGGTGACCAGCGTGTGTCCCGGATAGAACCGCGCGAGATCGGCGGTGCGCTCGGGCCAGCCGAAGGTCGCGAATGGCCACAGCCACGACGAGAACCACGTGTCCAGCACGTCGGGGTCCTGCTCGACGGCGCCGCCGCATTTGGGGCAGCGTGCGGGGTCCTTCCGGTCGGCCCACCGGTGCTCGCACTGCGTGCACGTGAACACGGGGATGCGGTGCCCCCACCACAGCTGGCGGGAGATGTTCCAGTCGCGGATGTTCTCCATCCAGTGCTCGAACGTCGCGTGCCAGCGCTCCGGCACGATGCGGAACGTCGCCGCCCGATAAGCCGTGAGCACCGGCTCGGCGAGCGGCTTCATCTTCACGAACCACTGATCGCTGAGCCGTGGCTCGACGATCGTGTCGCAGCGGTAGCAGCGCCGCAGCGCGTATCGGTGCGGCTCGATCTTCTCGAGCAGGCCCCGCTCTTTCAGCATGTCCACGATCCGCTCGCGCGCCTCGAACCGGTCGAGGTCGGCGAGCGGCTTGGGCACCCGCGTCGCGTGCTCCATGCGTCCGTCCTCGGTCATGACCAGCGGCATCTCCAGCTTGTGCCGCAGGCCGATCTCGAAATCGGTCGCGTCGTGCGCCGGGGTCACCTTCACGAACCCGGTGCCAAAGGTGGGGTCGACCACGTCGTCCGCGACGATCGGAATCGGGATGTCGGCGATGGGGAGCCGGGCCACCTTTCCCACGAAGCCGGCGTGCCGGGCATCCTTCGGGTGGACCGCCACGGCCGTGTCGCCGAGCAGCGTCTCGGGACGGGTCGTGGCGACCGTGAGGAAGGGCTGCGGGCCGCCTTCCACCGGGTAATGGATGTAATACAGCTTGCCGTCCGTCTCCGTCGATTCGGCTTCCTCGTCGGACAGGGCGGTGAGGCAGTGGGAGCACCAATGGATCACGCGGTGGCCGCGATAGATCAGCCCTTCTTCCCACAGCCGCACGAAGACCTCGCGCACCGCGCGCGAGTAGGCCTCGTCCAGCGTGAAGCGGGTGCGGCTCCAATCGCACGAGCAGCCGATCATCTTGAGCTGCTCGAGGATGGTGTTCCCCGTCTCCCGCACGAACGCCCATACCCGCTCGACGAACGTGTCGCGCCCGAGGTCGAACCGGGTCTTTCCCTCCTTGGCGACGAGTCGTTCGACGACGTTCTGGGTGGCGATCCCGGCGTGGTCGGTTCCCGGGAGCCATTCGGCTTCTCGCGCGCGCATCCGCTCGAACCGGATCAGCACGTCCTGGATCACGTTGTTGAGCCCCTGGCCCGTGTGGAGGATCGCGGTGATGTTGGGCGGGGGCATGACGATCACGTACGGCTCACGTGACGAGTCGGCGCGGGCCGTGAACACCCCGCGGTCGAGCCAGCGCTGGTACAGGCGCCGCTCCACGGCGTGCGGATCGTACTGGGGTGGAAGCTCGAAGCGCGGCTGCGGCATTCCTTATAATAGGCAGGTTGGTGGAGGTTGGTGGAGGTTGGTGGTAGAATACGCTCTCATGGCCGACGAAATGCCGCAGCTCCCCACCACCCGCCTCGCCCGGTGGATCGCGATCGCGGTTGTGATCGTCTTCGCCATCGCGCTCTACTTCCGCGACGGGCGCCGGGTGCCGTCGCTCACCAGTCCGGCCGCCCCCGCCGCCCAACCGGTTCCCTGACCCGATGGTCGCCGCCGAAATCCGGGTCACGCTCCCCGACGGGAGCGAGAAACGCCTGCCCCAGGGCTCCACCGGCGCCGATCTGGCCAAGGCGATCGGGCCGGGCCTCGCCAAGGCGGCCCTCGCCGTGCGTGTGAACGGGAGCGTCTGGGATCTGGCACGCCCGCTCCCCGACGGCGCCACGGTCGCGATCCTCACCGACAAGGACCCGCAGGCGCTCGACGTGCTGCGTCACTCCTCGGCCCATGTCCTGGCGACGGCGGTGCGGGAGCTGTTCCCGCACGCCAAGATCGGGTTCGGGCCGCCGATCGAGGACGGGTTCTACTACGACTTCGCGGTGGAGCGGCCCTTCGGTCCCGACGATCTGGAGGCCATCGAAAAGAAGATGGCGGAGGTCGTCAAGGCCGATTACCCGTTTGTCCGCGAAGAAGTCTCGCGCACCGAAGCGAAGCGGCGCTTCAAGGATGACCCGCTCAAGCTCGAGCGGATCGAGGACCTCGGTCCCGACGAGGTGATCTCGGTCTACACCGACGGCCCGTTCCTGGACCTGTGCCGCGGGCCCCACGTGCCGAGCACCGGTCGGATCAAACACTTCAAGCTGTTGCACGCCGCCGGCGCCTACTGGCGTGGCGACGAGCGCCGCCAGATGCTGCAGCGCATCTACGGCACCGCCTGGTTCACCAAGGACGACCTCGAGGGCTACCTGCGGCGGCTCGACGAGGCCAAGAAGCGCGACCATCGTGTGCTGGGCAAGCAGCTCGATCTCTTTTCGATTCAGGAGGAGGTGGGCCCGGGGTTGATACTGTGGCACCCCAAGGGGGCCATGCTGAACTTCCAGCTGCGCCGCTTCATCGAGGACGTGATTCTGGAGCGCGGCTATCAGCTGGTTTACACACCCAACGTCACGCGCGAGGAGCTGTTCCTGCGCTCCGGGCACCTGCCGCTGTATGCCGAAAACCAGTTTCCGGCCATGGCGGCAGGGGAGGGTGAGGCCGAGGGCGTCCGCTATCGGGTGAAGCCGATGAACTGCCCGATGCATATCCTCATCTACGCGTCGCAGCAGCGCAGCTATCGCGACCTCCCGATCCGGCTCGCCGAGATCGCCAACGTATATCGCAACGAGCGCTCGGGGACGCTGCACGGCATGCTGCGCGTGCGCGGGCTCTCGATGGACGATGCGCACCTCTTTTTGCGCGAGGACCAGATCGAGCAGGAGATCTTCCAGCTGCTCGACATCGTGGAGCTGGTCCTGGGGAAGACGTTCGGGCTGTCGTATCGGCTCGACCTCGCGACGCGGCCCCCCAGGAAGCTCGGCACCGACGCGACGTGGGATCAGGCGGAGCGCGCGCTCGAGCAGGCGCTGAAACACCGTGGCGCCACGTACCGCATCGATCAGGGCGGCGGGGCGTTCTACGGACCGAAGATCGACATCAAGTTCAACGACGCCATCGGCCGCGAGTGGCAGGGTGCCACTATCCAGCTGGATTTCGAGCAGCCCGAGCGCTTCGCACTCGAGTACACCGGCGAGGATAACCGGCCGCACCGGCCCGTGATGATCCACCGCGCCATCTACGGCACGCTGGAGCGATTTGTCGGATTTCTGATCGAGCACTTCGCGGGTGCATTCCCGCTGTGGCTCGCGCCCGACCAGGTCCGCGTGCTCCCGATCTCGGCCGCCCAGGCGCCCGCGGCCCGCACTTTGCACGATCGGCTGCGGGCGGCGGGGATCCGCTCGTCCGTGGACGAGCGCAGCGACACCCTGAATTACCGCATCCGGGACGCGGAGCTGCACAAGGTGCCGTACATGGCCGTGGTCGGGCAGCGCGAAGCCGACGCGGGAACGGCCGCCGTTCGGGCCCGCGGTGCCGGTCAGAAGCAGACCGTGCTGCCCGTGGCCGAGTTCGTGGCGAAACTCACGGAAGAGGTTCGCACCCGGAGTTTGACACCGTTAGTTTGAGACTAACCCCGGGATCCCCGGGGCTTGATCCCCGGGCTTGCGCCCGGGGTCAGTTGACACCGATGCAGACTGACCCCGGACGCAAGTCCGGGGTGGATCGAAGGACGAAAGATGAGTAGTGATCAAACCACCCCGGTCATTCTGAGCGCCTGCCGCACGCCCATCGGCAGGTATCTGGGCGGCCTGTCCGCGCTGCCCGCTCCTCAACTCGGCGCCCTCGTGATCCGCGAAGCGGTGCGTCGGGCGGGCGTCGAGCCCGCCGCCGTGGAGGAAGTGATCATCGGGAACGTGCTGCAGGGCGGCGTGGGCCAGGCGCCGGCGCGCCAGGCGGCGATCCACGCCGGTCTCCCCGGCACCGTCCCCGCAATGACCATCAACAAGGTCTGCGGCTCGGGGCTCAAGGCCGTGATGCTCGCCGCGCAGGCGATTAAAGCAGCCGACGCGCAATGCGTGGTCGCCGGTGGCATGGAGTCGATGTCCAACGCGGCGCACTACGTGTACGGCATGCGCGGCGGGATCAAGCTGGGGAACCGCGAGCTCGTGGACGGCATGATCCGCGACGGCCTGTGGGACTCGTTCTCCGACGTCCACATGGGCAGCCTCGCCGAGTACACCGCCAAGAAGGCCGGGGTATCGCGCGTGGACCAGGATCGGTTCGCCCTGGCGAGCCACCAGAAGGCCGTGGCCGCCATGGCGGCGTGCCGGTTCAAGGCGGAGATCGTGCCCGTCGAGGTGCCGGGGAAGGAGGGAGCGAGCGCGATCGAGAAAGACGAGGGTCCCCGCAAGGACACGTCGCTCGAGGCGCTCGCGGCGCTGAAGCCGTCGTTCGAGCCGGGCGGCAGCGTGACGGCCGGCAACGCGCCGGGGTTGAACGACGGTGCGAGCGCGCTGGTCGTCGCCTCGCTGGCGTTTGCCAAGGCGCACCGGCTCGAACCGCTGGCGCGCATCACCGCCTACGCCAGCGGCGGCGGCGAGCCCAAGGATCTGTTCTTTGCGCCCATCGTCGCGGTCCAGACCCTGATGGCGAAGGCGAAGACGACCATCGACGACTACGAGCTGATCGAGGCGAACGAGGCGTTCGCCGTGCAGGCGCTGGCCGACGGCCGCGCCCTCGGCTGGGACTGGGAACGCGTCAACGTGAACGGCGGCGCGATCGCGCTCGGGCACCCCATCGGTGCCTCCGGCGCGCGCGTGCTCACGACGCTGCTCTATGCCTTGCGGGACCGCAAGCAGACGACCGGCCTTGCCACCCTCTGTCTTGGGGGCGGCAACGCCGTGGCCCTGAGCGTGGAGATGCTCTGATGCAGGCTCACCCTGCCGTCGTGTCCGCGCCGTCGCTCAGCGCTCGACGCGCCCTCGCCGCCGCGCTCGGCGTCGCGCTGGTCGCGCTCGCGGCCCAGATCGCGATCCCGCTGCCCGGCACCCCCGTGCCGATGACCCTGCAGCCGTTGGCCGTGCTGCTGGTGGGCGGGTGGCTCGGGGCGCGGCTCGGCGCCGGGTCGCTCGTCTGCTATCTCGCCCTCGGCGCGGCCGGCTTTCCCGTGTTCACCCCGTACGGCCTCCCCGGCGTGGCGCGCCTGCTCGGGCCCACCGGCGGGTACCTCCTCGCCTACCCGGTCGCCGCCTTCGCGGTCGGAAGGCTCGCCGGAGACGGCGCTCGCTGGGGCCGGGTGACGGTCGCCGTCTTCACCGGTCTGGCCCTGATCCACCTCGGCGGCCTGGCTCAGCTCCTGATTCTCACGGGCAGCGCGACGGGCGCGCTGCGACTCGGTACGCTCCCGTTTCTGATCGGCGACTTGGTGAAAGTCACGATCGCCGTCCTGGTCCTGCAGCCAACCGTGAGTCCGGTCCGCGCGCGCCTATGACGGCGCGCGTTTCGTTTGCGCACCGGGCGCGAGCGCCCGCCGTCGCGGTCGCGTGGATCGCGCTGTTCGCAGGCGTCGGTGTCGGAGCGAGTGTCGTCGTGCATCAGGTGCCGCTGCACCCAGACCCACGCTGGTGGCTCGCCTGGAGCTCGCTCGCCTCGGTCCTGGGCTTCGGACTCGCCACCTGGGTCGTGGGCCGCTGGCTCGATCGCCGGTCATGGGAGGCTCTGGGCTGGCGCCCGCGCACCGGCGGCGCCCGCGCGCTGCTGCTCGGGGCCGGCGCCGGGGGCGTCATGGCCGCGACCGCCGTGGCGCTCGCGGTCGCTGGTGGGCAGACCGCGGTGGCGGCGCGTGGCGAGTGGGCGGTCTGGAGCTGGACTGCCGCCGCCTTGCCGCTGGGCGCGGGATTTCTGCTGGCGGCCCTGACCGAAGAGCTGATGTTTCGCGGCTATCCGCTGCGCCGGCTCGCCGAAGCGGTCGGCGCGGGACCCGCGACGGCGATCGCGGGCGCGGGATTCGCCCTGGCGCACCTCGGCAACCCGAGCGCCACGGCGTTCTCCACGGTGAACGTCGGGCTCGCGGGGGTTTGGCTCGCCGCCGCGTTCTTCTCGCCGGGCGCGATGCCGCTCGCCTGGGGCGCCCACTTCGGCTGGAATGCGACCCTGGCGCTCGGGTTCGCGGCGCCCGTGAGCGGCTACGCGTTCCCGCTGCCGGCGCTCGAGTACCGTCCCGGCCCGCACGCGTGGATCGACGGCGGCGCCTTCGGCCCGGAGGGTGGCATCGTCGCGACGCTGGTGATGCTCGGCGGGACCGCGGCCCTGGTCGCCTGGAGCCGGCGCGCGCCGGGCGTGCAGGCCGCGTCGTGAGCCGGGTGGCGGTGGTGGGGGCGGGGACGATGGGCAACGGTATCGCCCACGTGTTCGCGCAGCACGGGTGGGACACGGCCTTGATCGACGTAGCGCCCGGTCTGGTCGAGCGGGCGGTCGACATCATCCGCGCGAACCTGGAGCGTCAGGTGAAGAAGGGGACGCTCACGGCGCAGCAGCGCGACGCCGCGCTCGGGCGCATCCGGACGGCGTCGAGCCTCGACGCCGTGGCGGACGCGGAGCTCGTCGTGGAAGCCGCGACGGAGCAGCCCGACGTCAAGTTCAGGATCTTCCGCGACCTGGACCGGGTGGCGCCGCCGGCCGCGATCCTCGCCACCAACACGTCCGCGATCTCGATCACGACGATCGCCGCTCAGACTCGACGCCCCGCCCAGGTGATCGGGATGCACTTCATGAATCCCGTGCCCGTCATGCAGCTCGTGGAGGTGATCCGCGGGCTCGAGACTCGCGAAGAAACCGTTGGGAGGGTTGTGGAGGTTGTGAAGGTTCTGGGAAAGACACCGGTCGTGGTGAACGATGCGCCGGGGTTCGTCTCGAACCGCGTGCTCATGCCGATGATCAACGAGGCGGTGTTCTGCGTGATGGAAGGCGTCGCGACGCCGGACGCGGTGGACACCGTGATGAAGCTCGGCATGAACCATCCGCTGGGGCCGCTGGCGCTCGCCGATCTGATCGGCCTGGACGTGTGTCTCGCGATCCTCGAGGTGCTGCAGCGCGACCTGGGAGACGACAAGTACCGTCCCGCGCCGCTGCTGCGGAAAATGGTCGCGGCGGGGCGGCTGGGCCGCAAGAGCGGACGGGGCTTCTATGTCTATCGCGATTGAGCCCGCGGGTCTCTCCGAGACGCAGCGCCAGATCGTGGAGCTGGCGCGTGAGTTCGCGCGCACCCGCATTGAGCCGTTCGCGGCGGAGTGGGATCGCACGGCGCACTTCGCCCGCGACGTCATCGACGCCCTCGGGGAGCTGGGGTTCCTCGGGATGTGCGCGCCCGAGGCGTACGACGGCATGGGCCTCGACACGGTGACTTACCTGCTCGCCCTCGAAGAGATCGCGGCAGCGGATGCCAGCATCGCCGTGTCGCTCTCGATCCACAACGCGATTCCCACCACGATGCTCGTGCGCCACGGCACGCCGGCGCAAAAGGAGCGCTTCCTGAAGGGCATGGCCCGCGGGGAGCTGCTGGCGGGGTTCGCGCTCTCGGAGCCCGAGTCGGGATCGGACGCCGCCGCGCTGCGCACCCGGGCGGTGCGCGACGGCGACCGGTGGGTGCTCTTAGGTACGAAGGCGTGGGCCACGAACGGTGCCACGGCCGACCTGATGATGGTGATGGCCCGCACGGAGCGCGGCATATCCGCCTTCATTGTGCCCACCGACACGCCGGGTTATCGTCCGGGGAAGCCCGAGGAGAAGATGGGCCTGCGTGCCTCGAACACGGTGGCGGTGGCGCTCGAGGACGTACACCTGCCGGCCGACCAGCTACTGGGCGAAGACGGGGCAGGGTTCGGCTACGCGATGGAGGGGCTGGACGCGGGCCGGCTGGGGATCGCGGTGCAGGCGGTGGGCATCGCGCGGCGGGCGCTCGAGCACGCGGTCGCGTACTGCGACCAGCGCAAGCAGTTCGGCCAGCCGTTGCGCGAGTTCCAAGGCGTGCAGTTCAAGCTCGCCGACATGGCCACGCGGGTGGAGGCGGCGCGCGCGCTGGCGCATGTCGCGGGGGCGCGCCGGGACCGGGGCGAGGACGTCACCACGTCGGCGAGCATGGCCAAGCTGTTCGCTGCCGAAACCGCGATGTGGGTCACGACGCAGGCGGTGCAGCTGTTCGGCGGGTACGGCTACATGCGGGACTTTCCCGTGGAGAAGCTGTTTCGCGACGCCAAGGTCACGGAGATCTATGAGGGGACCAGTGAAATCCAGCGCATCCTCGTCGCGCGCGGTCTCTATCCCCGCGGCTGACGAGATCCTTGGCTGAGCGGATTTACGTCGGCGCGGACCACGCCGGCTTCCAGCTGAAGGGGCAGCTCGTGGACGAGCTCAAGCGCCTCGGGTACGACCCGGTGGACGTGGGCCCGCAGGCGATGGACCCGGCCGACGACTTCCCCGACTACGGCCGCCCCGTGGCGGAGGCCGTCAGCACCGGGAAAGCGCGGCGCGGCGTCTTGACCTGCGGCACGGGGCTCGGGATGGCGTATGTGGCGAACCGGTTCCCGCGCGTGCGGGCGGCCGTGGCCTGGAGCCCGGAGATCGCGGAGCTGGCGCGCAAGCACAACGACGCCAACGTTCTCGTGTTGCCCGCGCGCTTCGTGAGCGAGGAGGAAGGGTTGGAGATCCTGCACAAGTGGCTCGACACCGCGTTCGAGGGTGGGCGCCACGAGCGGCGCGTCGCCAAGATCGACTCATGATCGACCGGCGCACCCCGCTCGCCAAGGCGGACCCCGCCATCGCCCAGCTCATCCGCCGCGAGGTGGAGCGGCAGGAGCACGGGCTCGAGCTGATCGCGAGCGAGAACTTCGTCTCCGTCGCCGTGATGGAGGCGATGGGCACCGCCCTGACCAACAAGTACGCCGAGGGATTGCCGAAGAAGCGGTACTACGGCGGGTGCGAGGTGGTCGACGAGGTGGAGCAGCTCGCCATCGACCGCGCCAAAACCCTGTTCCAGGCGGAGCACGTCAACGTGCAGCCGCACTCGGGGGCGCAGGCGAACATGGCCGCCTACCTCGCGGTCGCCAAACCGGGCGACACGCTGCTCGGGCTGGCGCTGCCGCACGGCGGCCACCTGACCCACGGCGCCGGGGTCAACTTCTCGGGCACGCTGTTTCGCGCCGTGCATTACGGCGTCCGCGAGGAAACCGGCCGTATCGACTACGACCAGGTGCGTGAGATCGCGCGGCGCGAGCGGCCGCGCCTGCTGATCGGCGGGGCTTCCGCGTACGCCCGGATCATCGACTTCGCGGCGCTCAAGAGCATCGCCGATGAGGTGGGCGCCATCTTGGTCGTGGACATGGCCCACATCGCCGGCCTCGTCGCCGCGGGAATCCATCCCTCGCCCGTACCGCACGCGCCGATCGTGACGACCACCACCCACAAGACGCTGCGGGGCCCGCGCGGCGGGTTGATCCTGTGTCAGGAGATGTTCGCCAAGGACGTGGACAAGCAGGTGTTCCCCGGCCTCCAGGGCGGGCCGCTCGAGCACGTCATTGCCGCGAAAGCGGTGGCCCTGGGCGAAGCCATGACCCCCGAATTCAAGAGCTACGCGCGGCAGGTGGTGCAGAACGCGCAGGCGCTCGCCGCGGCGCTGGTGGAGCACGGCTACGCGATCGTGTCGGGTGGCACCGACACGCATCTGATGCTGGTGGACCTCCGGTCCAAGCGGGTGACCGGCAAGGAGGCTCAGGAGCTGCTCGACCGGGCGGGCATCACCGTGAACAAGAACACCATTCCCGGAGACCCCCAGAAAGCTTTCGTCACGAGCGGGATCCGGATCGGCACGCCGGCCGTGACGACGCGAGGATTCACCGAGACGGAGATGCATACTGTGGCGACACTCATCGACACCGTGCTCACGAACAAGGACGACGCCACCATCGCGCGGGTCAAGGCGGAGGTGCGCGAGCTGACGGAGCAGTTCCCCCTGTACGCGGCACCGGTCCGCGCCACGGCGGGGGCGCGCCATGGCTGAGAGCGGCGGTTCCACGGGACGCCCCTCCCGGGGCTCGGGCTCGCTCACGGTCCATCCGGCGGAGGAGCTCGAGGTCTATTTCAACGAGGTCGCCCACGGCCGTCCGGTGGGCTTCGTCGCCTCCGCCAAGTGGAAGCCCCCCACCGATATCTTCGAGACCGACGAGGCGCTCTTCGTCTACATGGACATCGCGGGCATGCGCTCCGAGGACTTCACCGTCGAGTACGTGGACGGCATCCTCACGATCGCGGGGGAGCGTCAGGCGCGGCGTAACGAAGGAAAACCCCACTACCACGCGATGGAAGTGCAGGTCGGCCCGTTCGAGCGGCGTTTCCGCCTGCCCGTCCCGGTCGACCCCGAAAGCATCCGCGCGAGCTACGAGCAGGGCTTTCTCGAGGTGTGGCTCGCCAAACTGCCGGCGCGCCTTTCAGGGCCGCAGTCGGTTCGGGTGCAGTAGGTGGATCGTCTTCCCGTCCTGCCGCTGGGGCGGTTGGTCGTCTATCCGCACGTCGTGCTGCCGATGGCGCTCACCGACCCGTACGCCGTACAGCTCATCGACGAGGTGGTGCAGGGTAACAAACGGCTGCTGCTGGGGGTCGTGAAACCGCTCGGCGGGACCGAGCCCCCCGAGGGGGCCGTCATGCATGCCCGTGCGGACGAGCTGTACGAGGTCGGCACGCTCAGCACGGTCGTGCGCATGCTCAAGCTGGGCGACGGTTCGGTGCGCGTCATGGTGCAAGGCCTGGAGCGCGCCCGCCTCCAGGAGATCACGCCCGCCGAGCACTGGCTGGTCGCGGCCTATGAGACGTTCGCCGGCGTCCAACCGGAGGATGCGCGCACCGAGGCGTTGAAGCGCACCGTGCATGCCCAGTTCTCCCGCGTCATCGACATCGCGCCCTACCTGGGCGAGGAGCTGCACGAGGTGCTCGTCGGCATTACCGACGCGGGCAAGCTCGCCGACTTCGTAGCCGCCAACTTGGACCTCGCCCTCCCGGCCAAGGCCGAGCTGCTCGCCATCGACGACGTGAATCACCGGCTGGAGCGCCTGGCGGAACTGCTCGGCCAGGAGCTGCAGGTGCTCGAGGTCGGCAGCCAGATCCAGGAGAAGGTGCGGACGCGGCTGGACCAGAACCAGCGCGAATACGTGCTGCGCGAGCAGCTGCGCGTCATCCGCCAGGAGCTGGGTGAAGAGGACGCGGACGACGAGCTGACGGAGCTGGCCCACCGGCTCGACGGCGCCGGCCTGCACGAGGAAGCCACCAAGGTGGTCGAGCGCGAGCTCAAGCGGCTGCGGCAGATGTCGCCCCAGTCGGCCGAGTACCACGTGGCGCGTACCTACCTCGAAGTGTTCGCGACCCTGCCGTGGAACCGCACCTCGGAAGACCGGCTCGATCTGAAGGCCGCGCGCGACATCCTCGATCGCGATCACTACGATCTCAAGACCGTCAAAGAGCGGATCCTCGAGTATCTCGCCGTGCGCACGCTCAACCGGGCGGCGCGCGGCAGCATCATGTGCTTCGTCGGGCCGCCGGGCGTCGGCAAGACGTCGCTCGGCCAGAGCATCGCGGAGGCGCTGGGCCGGCGCTTCACGCGCGTGTCGCTCGGCGGCGTGCGCGACGAAGCGGAGGTGCGCGGCCACCGCCGCACCTACGTCGGCGCGCTCCCGGGACGCATCATCCACGCGCTGCAACGCTGCGAGACGCGCAACCCCCTGTTGATGCTCGACGAGGTGGACAAGATGGGCGCCGACGTGCGCGGCGATCCGACCGCCGCACTGCTCGAGGTGCTCGACCCGGCGCAGAACGGCGCCTTCGTGGACCACTACCTCGAGGTGCCGTTCGACCTGTCGGGCGTCATGTTCATCGCCACCGCCAACAGTCTCGCGCCGATCCCCGACCCCCTGCTCGACCGCATGGAGGTGCTCACCTTGCCCGGCTACACCCCGGGCGAGAAGCTGGCGATCGCCAAACGCTACCTGCTCCCACGGCAGCTCACCGAGACGGGGCTCACCGCGGAGCGCGCCGGCATCGCCGACGGCGCGCTGGAGCGCCTCATCGCCGAGTACACGCGCGAGGCCGGCGTGCGGCAGCTCGAGCGCGAGATCCAGGGCGTGCTCCGCAAGGCCGCGCTCGACGTGGTCGAGGGACGCGCGGCCGTGGTCAAGATCACCGCCAAGAACGTCGAGAAGTACGCCGGCCAGCCCAAGGTGCAGAGCGAGGTGGCGGGGCGGACCCCCGAGGTCGGCGTCGCAACCGGACTCGCGTGGACGCCGGTGGGCGGCGACATCATGTTCATCGAGGCGATCCAGATGCCGGGCAAGGGGCTCATCACCCTCACCGGCCAGCTGGGCGACGTGATGAAGGAATCCGCCCAGGCGGCGTGGAGCCTGCTGCGCGCCCGCGCCGGCCCGTTGGGGATCCCGCTCGAGGCGTTCACGCAAACCGACGTGCACCTCCACCTGCCCGCGGGGGCGGTCCCCAAGGACGGCCCGTCGGCGGGGATCGCCATCGCCACGGCGCTGGCGTCGCTGTTGTGCCGCCGCCCGGCGCGGCACGACGTGGCAATGACGGGCGAGCTGACGCTGCGCGGCCGCGTGCTGCCGATCGGCGGGCTCAAAGAGAAGCTGACGGCCGCCGCCCGCGCCGGCGTGAAGATGGTGCTCGTGCCGGCCCGCAATCAGAGCGACATCGTGGAGGTCCCGGACGAAGTGAAGCAGCTGCTCGAGATCACGCCGGTGGAAACGATCGACGAGGTGCTCGCCCTGGCACTGCTCGAGCCGCGCCCGACCCGCCCCGTGGCGGTGCGGGCTCGACCCTCGGGGCCGACGGAGGCCCGGCCATGAGCGACTTCGCCACACTGGAAGAGGCGTTCGCGCGCATCGGGCAGCAGGACGGGCGCTACCCCGAGCGTGGCTACCTGTTCGTGCTGGCGGCGCTCGAGTATGCCCAGGGGAAGCTCCCCGCGCGTCGCCACCTCGCCGGGGCGGAGCTCGCCTGGGCGTGCCGCGACTTCGCGCTCGAGCAATTCGGCCTGCTCGCGCCGACCGTCCTGGCGCACTGGGGTATCACCAGCACCGAGGACCTCGGGCGCATCGTCTTCACGCTGATCGACGTCGGACTGCTGGCGCGTCAGCCGAGCGACAAGCCCGAGGACTTCGAGCGGGTGTACGATTTCGCCGAGGTGTTTCGCACCGGCTACGGCTGGCCCGGCGTGGAGCGCGGGTAGCAGGCGTCGGATCGGGCGAAGGGGGTGCCGCATGGAGGACGTGAAAGAATGGCCCGCCTGCCGGAAGTGTCAGCAAGGTCTCTTGATCCCGTTATCGGACTACGGTCGCGACGGGGCGCCGATTACCTACAAGGCCTGGGTCTGCACTAACCCGGAATGCGGGTTCAACATACGCATCGATAACGGAGAGATCTCCTTCGGTCGGGCGATCGGCCAGAGCTTCAAGTAAGCTTGGACGCCGTGCGCGCGCCCGCCGTGAGCGGGCGCTTCTACCCTGCAGTGCCGGCACAGCTCGAGCGCACCGTGCGCGAGCTGCTCGATGCGGTGGCGGGGGCGCGGCCGGCGGCGGCACGGGCGGCCGTCGCGCCGCACGCGGGCTATCCCTACTCCGGACGCACCGCGGCGCAGGTGTTCGCGCGCCTCGAGATCCCGCCGGTCGTCGTGATCGTCGCGCCCAACCACACCGGCGTGTGCCGGGCGCCGGGCGGAGCGTCGTTGTGGGAGGCCGGCGCGTTTCGCACGCCGCTGGGCGACGTGGGTGTCGACGAGGCGTTCGCGCGGGCGCTCGTCGCTGAGTCGCCGCTCGTGGGGCCGGACCACGCCGCCCACACCGGGGAGCACGCCGTGGAGGTGGAGTTGCCCTTCCTCCAGCTGCGGCGCGCCGACGTGCGGATCGTCCCGCTGGTGCTCGCGTGGGACGCGTGGCAAGGCTGCCTCGAGCTGGGCGAAGCGCTCGCGGGACTCGTGGGACGCTGGCCGCAGCCGGTCCTGTTGCTCGCGTCGAGCGACCTGAATCACTATGAGCCGGCGGCCGTCTCGGAGCGCAAGGACCGGCGCGCGCTCGAGGCGGTCGCGGCCCTGGACGGCGCAGAGCTGCTCCGTCGCTGCCGCGGCGAAGCGATCTCGATGTGCGGCCGGGGGCCCACCGCCACCGTGCTCGTCGCGGCACGGGCGCTCGGGGCGCGCGCGGCCGAGGTCGTGCACTACAGCCACTCCGGAATGGTGACGGGGGAGGAGGAGGCCGTGGTGGGCTACGGAGGAGTGGTGATCCCGTGAACCCGATCCCGGTGCTGTCCGCGACCGAAGCCGCCGGGTGGGATTCGGCCGCCCGCACCCAATACCGCATTCCTTCGCGCGTGCTGATGGAGGCGGCCGGCCGTGCCGTCGCCCACGTGCTGCTGCGCGAGTACCCCGCAATGCTGGCCCGCGGGGCCCTCGTCGTCGCGGGCGCCGGCAACAACGGGGGCGACGGCTGGGTGGCGGCGCGGGCGCTGCACGCCGGAGGGGTGCCGGTGTGGGTGGCTGCCCTCGACCCCAAGACCGACGACGCGATCGACAACCGCGCGCTGGCGCGCGTGGACGGCGTGCGCGAGATCGGGCGCGACGAGCCGTGGCCCGCCGCGGCCGTGGCGGTGGACGCGCTGCTCGGCACCGGCGCGACGGGGCCGGCCCGGGGCGACGTGCTCGCGCTGGCGCAGCGGCTCGTCGCGTACGGCGCTCCGATCGTCGCCGTCGACGGGCCGACGGGGCTCGACCTTTCGAGCGGGGAGGCGCACGGTCCCGTGCGCGCGGCGCTGTCGATCACCTTCGGCGGCGCACGCCGGGGGCACCTGCTCGCCCGGGAATGGTGCGGCAAGCTGGTCGTCGTGGACATCGGCTTCCCGCCGCCCGATCCCGCGTGGCCGGTGCTCGTCAGCGACCTCTGGGCCGGCGCGCGGCTCCCCAAGCTCGCGCCCACGATGCACAAGGGTGACCGCGGCCGGGTCACGGTGGTGGGCGGCGCGAACGGGATGACGGGCGCCGCGCTCCACGCGGCGCGAGCCGCCCTCGCCGCCGGCGCGGGGCTCGTGAAGCTCGTCGCCGGGCAGGAGACGATCGCCGCGGCGCGCGCCAGCCTGCCCGATGTCCTGACGGTGGAGTCCGCCCTGGGACCGGAGTTGGAGCCCGACGTCGCGCAAGCGCTCGAGTGGGCCGATGCCCTCGTGGTGGGGCCCGGACTGGGCCGCGAGTCGCCGCGGACGCCGTTCCTCCAGGCGGTGCTGGGTTGCCGTCCGGTCCCGACCGTGGTCGATGCCGACGCCCTCACGCTGTTCCGCGGCCCGGTCGAGCGACCTCTCGTCCTCACGCCTCACCTCGGCGAGTTCCGCGCCCAGTTCGGCGATCAGCTCGCCGACGAGGCCGCGAACGACCGCTGGGCCGCCGCCGCCAAGGCGGCGCAACGGGTGAAGGGAACCGTGGTCCTGAAAGGCGTGCCCACCGTAATCGCGGACCTGCGCGGGCCGGCGCACGTGGTGGCGAGCGGCAACCCCGGGCTCGCCACCGGCGGCTCGGGGGACCTGTTGGCCGGTTTCATCGGCGCCTTCTTGGCGCGCGGCAGCGCGGGGGCCGAGGCGTCCGCCCTCGGCGCGCACGCCCTCGGCCGCGCGGCGGAGCACGGCGCCCGCCAGTGGACGGCCCGCAGCCTGCGGCCCGCCGACGTGCTCGCCGCGCTCCCCGAAATCTGGCGTGCCTGGGCGAGCCCGCAGCCGCACGGGCCCCCCGTGCTGGCGGTGCTGGAGCCGCCGGAGACGGCGTGAGCGCGGAGGGGGAGGGGGAAGCGCTCCGCCTGGGGACAGGCGGCGAGTTCGATCGCCTGCGCGCCATTTTCGCGAGCCTCGGAGCCGCCGCACGCGGGTTGGGCGACGACTGCGCGCTCGTCCGCATCGGGACGCGCACCCTCGCGCTCAGCATCGACCTCTCGCTCGAAGGCGTGCATTTCCGCACCGACTGGCTCTCGTTCCGCGAAATCGGGTGGCGCGCGACGGCCGCCGCGCTGTCCGATCTGGCGGCCGAGGGCGCGAAACCGATCGGCGTCCTGGCCTCGGTGGGACTGCCCGGAAGAGGCCGGGGAAGGGGGAAGGGCCGGCGAGATCCTGCGACGGAAATCATGTCGGGAGTGGGAGCCGCCGCGCGGAGTGTCGGAGCGAGCGTGCTCGGGGGAGACTTGGTGCGCTCCTCACGCTATCTCGTGGATGTGTGCGCGCTCGGCTTCGCCCAGCGGCCGGTGCGGCGGAGCGGCGCGCGGCCCGGTGACGGGCTGTGGGTGACGGGGCGGCTGGGCGGCGCAGGCCTCGCGTTGCGCGCGCTCGCCGCCCGCCGGCGCGTGCCGCCGGCGCTGCGTCGCCGCTTCGCGCACCCCGTGCCCCGCATCGCCGCCGGCGTCTGGCTGGCCCGTCACGGTGCGCGCGCGATGATCGACGTTTCAGACGGGTTGACCGGAGACGCCAGTCACCTCGCCGCGGCGTCGGGCGTACGCGTGGAGATCGCGCTCGAGCACATGCTCTGTTGGCCGGGGGCGACGCCGCTCGCCGCCGTCCGGAGCGGCGAGGAGTACGAGCTCCTGGTTGCTTTGCCGACGCGCTTTGGGGAGCGCCACGCGGGCGCGTTTCGCCGTGCCATCGGCCTACCGCTCACGCGCATCGGCGCCTGCACGGCAGGCCGGGGCGTACGGATAACTGACGACGGACGACCGATCACGCCTCCCCGCTCCTTCGACCACTTTCCGCGGCGATGATCCGAACCGCCTGGTTCGCCATGGTGCTGCTGGTCTCGAGCGCGATCCATGCCACGGGGGTGATCGTGGCGGCGTTCGTGGGCGTGAAACGCCGGCCCGGCGGGGGGGGCGTGTACGACTGGGGCACGAACGATTGGTCGCGCGACCTGCTGCGCGCGGCCGGCACACCGGTGCGGGTGGTGGGGCTCGAGCGCGTGCCCGCCGGGCCCGTGGTGTACGCTTCGAACCACACGTCGATGTTCGACATCTGGGCGCTGGCGGCCACGCTCCCCGGCTCGGTGCGCTTCGTGGCGAAGCAGGAGCTGGGGCGCATCCCGCTGCTGGGCCCCGCCATGATCACGGCGGGGCACATCATGATCGACCGGGCGCACCCCGCACGGGCGCTCGAGGCGTACCAGCGGGCGGCGGCGGTGATCGGCAGCGGCATTTCGGCCGTGGTGTTCCCCGAAGGCACGCGCAGCCGCACCGGCGAGCTGCTGCCCTTCAAGAATGCGCCGTTCGGGCTCGCGATCGCGGCGCGGGTCCCGGTCGTGCCGGTCTACGTGCGCGACACCTTCGCCATCATGCCCAAGGGGCGTTTTTTCCTGCGGCCCCGGCCGATCCGCATCGAGATCGGCGATCCCATCTCCACCGCTGACCTGACGCTGGAGCGACGTCAGGAGCTGCGCGACCGCGTGCGCGCGGCGGTGGTGCGCCTCAAGGCGCGCGTTGACGCGGGCGCCTCCGACCGCTAGGGTACGGGCCATCATGAGCACGATCATTTCGGTCCACGCGCGCGAGATCCTGGACAGCCGGGGCAACCCGACGATCGAGGCGGACGTCACCTTGTCGAGTGGTGCGGCGGGCCGGGCCGCGGTGCCGAGCGGCGCCTCCACCGGCGAGCATGAGGCGGTGGAGCTGCGAGACGGCGACCAGAAGCGCTTCGGCGGAAAGGGCGTGCTCGAGGCGGTGAAGAACGTCAACGAGGTGATCGCCCCGCGCCTCGAAGGGATGTCGGCGGAGGATCAGATCGTGGTCGACTACGCGATGCTCGATCTCGACGGCACGCCCAACAAGAGCCACCTGGGTGCCAACGCCATCCTGTCGGTCTCCATGGCCGTGGCGCGGGCGGCGGCCCAGGACGCGGGGCTCACGCTGTACCGCTATGTCGGCGGGCCCGTGCGCAACGTGCTGCCGGTGCCGATGATGAACATCCTCAACGGCGGGGCGCATGCGGCCAACAACGTCGACTTTCAGGAGTTCATGATCGTACCGATCGGGGCGGAGACCTTCGCCGACGGCCTGCGGACGGGCGTCGAGGTGTTTCATGGACTCAAGAAGGTGCTCGCCAAGCGCAATCTCTCGACGGCCGTGGGAGACGAAGGCGGCTTCGCGCCCAATCTCCCGAGCGACGAGGCCGCGCTCGAGGCCGTAATCGCCGGCATCGAAGGCGCGGGCTTCGAGCCCGGGAAGGACGTCGCCATCGCGCTCGATCCGGCGGCATCCGAGCTGTACCAGGATGGCAGCTACGTGTTCAAGAAGAGCGGAGCGGGGTCGAAGTCGGCGGACGACATGGTCGCGCTCTACAAGAGCTGGATCGATCGCTACCCGATCGTGTCGATCGAAGACGGCCTGGCCGAAGACGACTGGACGGGGTGGGCGAAGCTCACGGAGGCGCTGTCGGCACGCGTGCAGCTGGTGGGAGACGACCTCTTCTGCACCAACGTCGAGCGCCTAGACCGCGGCATCGAGGAAGGCGTGGCGAATGCCATCCTCATCAAGTTGAACCAGATCGGGACGCTCACCGAGACGCTGCAGTGCATCGAGCACGCGCGCTCGAATGGGTACGGGGCCGTCATTTCGCACCGCTCCGGCGAGACGGAGGACACGTTCATCGCGGATCTCGCGGTCGCGACCGGGGTGGGGCAGATCAAGACGGGCAGCGCCTCGCGCACCGACCGCGTCGCAAAATACAATCAACTGCTGCGCATCGCCGAAGACCTGGGAGACGCGGCTTACTATCCCGGCCGCCACCTGTACGGCCTGTGACCCGGACCCGCTTGATCGGCCTCGCCGCCGGAGTCGTGCTCGCCGGACTCGCCTTCCAGGCCGGAGAGTACAGCACGCTCGACTGGCTCACGCTGCGCCGCCAGCGGGCGGAGGAGCGCCGAACCGTGCGCGACCTCGAGCTGGAGCTCGACTCGCTGCAACGCCTGGCTCACGGACTCGAGGAAGACCCTGCTGCTCAGGAGCGCGCGGCGCGGGAGCAATTCGGGATGATCCGCAAGGGAGAGCTGTTGTATCGCCTGGTGCCCCGCCTCGACGGCGTGAGCGGCGAGACGCCGCCGCGCTGACGACCCGTCAGGGGATGGCGATGCCGCCGGAGAGCGTGATCGCTTCCATCGTTTCGTTGCCGCCGGGCCCTCCGAGCAGCGCGTCGTCCATCCGATAGGACAGGCGCAGCCAGACGCGCTGCTGCGGCGGCTGAAACACCACACCCGCCTCTCCCCCCTGGATCCGGCCGGCGCCGGTCGGCAGGTTCACGTCGGAAGAGAGGGCCCGCCACACCTCGAGATAGCTCCCCAGCTTCCCCATCACGATCGGGGCGTCCACGCGCGCCCGCGCCTGCCAGAACACCCAGCGCTCCGTCGTGGAATCCGTGACGTACGCCCGCACCACCGGCCCGGCGGTCATCTCGAGCCAGGGCAACAGCCGGCCGCCCACGAACACCGTCCCCTGCACGAGATCGCGCTGTGGGGAACCCGTGCCCCCCGCGTCCCCGGCGGGCTTGAGCTGGCCCTCGAGCAGTCCCAGGCCGAACAGCCACCCGTTGACGCCAATCCGCCCCTCACCGCCGAACCCCGGACCGCGCAGCGACGTGCGGGCAATGCCCGTATCGCTGTGCACCCACATCATGAACGCATCCGCCCGCAGGCCGATGGTGGGTCGGCGCTGCGCGGATGCCACCGATGCCGCCAGCACCAGCGCGCAGGTAGCGGCGAGCACCCTCATGGCGTCCGCTCGGCGACCGTCACCGGTCCCGCCCGAATGAGCAGGCGTGACGATCCGCGGCGCTTGGCGTTCTCGACTTTCACTTGCTCGACGCGCCGCTGCCACTCGGCGCGCGCCGGGGCATTGGCGCGGATGTTGGCCTCGATCGGGTGGGGCTGGTGGGCGAAGAATCCCACGATGCCGGCGATGCTGACGGTGGCCGCGACGGCGAACCGCGCCCCGGTGGCCTCCCCACTGCGGCCGAACAGCGCGGGGAGGGCGACCACGGCGCCGCCCGCCAGCGCCCCCGCCGCCAGCGAACCCAGGGCGGGGGTCGCCGACGTGCGCTCGGGCAGGAGCGGCGGCGCGGTCGGGGGCGCGGGCCAATTCACGGTGTCGGGCGCCACCTGCGTGATGTCGAGCGGGACCTGGAGGGGGGGCGGGCCGTCTTCGGTCGCCGGGTGGGGCGCCACGCGCAAGAGGTAGTGGCCTTCCTCCGGCGGGGTGCCCCCGTCGCTCGTGGTCCCATCCCATTTTACGAGGAGGCTGTCGGCCACGGGCCCGTCCCACAGCGTCCGCACCGGCGTGCCGTCGTCGTGCGCCAGCGTGACCTGCACGGTCTGCAGCGAGCTCGTGATCAACCGGGCGGTGAACCACTCGAGGCGCGCGCGCAGCTCCGTTCTCGGCGGCACTTCGACGTTCAGGACTTTGGTCGAGCGGCGGACCTCCTCGAACAGATTGGTGACCTGGGGCGGAAAGATCAGCTCGTCCGGGCGGTAGCGGGGATCGAGCCGCACCAGCTCTCGGAAGGCTGCGGTGGCGGAATCACGCTGCTGCTGAAACAGCTCGGTCGCGGCGAGATACGAGAGCGCCCGCGCCCGCTGCGAGTCGGGGAGGGCCGCGGGTGCCCTGCGGGCCAGACTCTGGCGCAGCAGCGTCACTGCGGCGTCGTATTCCAGTTTCTGATAGAGCCGCACCCCCTGCTGCAGCAGATCGCCCGCCGACTGGGCGGGCAGGCGGGATCCGGCGGCGACCACGATCGCGAGGACCGTCAGGACCCGCGGCACCGCTACCGCTCCACCAGCACGATGTCGGTGATCCGCAGCCGCTGGCCGGGGCCCAGCTCGATCAGACGCTCATAGGGACGGAACCCGTCGCGCTCGACCCGCAGCCGGTGCGATCCGGATGTCACCTGTAGATCGATTTGCGGCGTGTTGCCGACCGGCTGGCCGTCGACGTATACGCTCCCCCAGGGAACCGAGTTGACCGACAGCAGGGCCGGCTCCGCGGGGCGCTCGACCGGCCGCTCGACCCGCCGCGGCGGTGGCGCGGGCGGCGTCGCGCGCCGCACGACGGGAGCCCGCTTGACCGGCGCAGGCTCGTGCCGGGGGCGCGCGGCCTCGCGCTGCCGCTCGGGCGGCGGTGTCTCGACCGCGGGGAGAGGCGTCGCCGCCGGCGGGGCCTGCCGCTCGGCGATCGCCGTTGTGTCGACGCCAGTGTGCACCGGCGCGGACGATGGCACGGACTCGGGCGTTGGGATGCTGGCGTCGTAGGCGGTGGCCTGCGAGGCCGGTGCGGACGACGTGCTGAGCCACACCGCGCCGCCGCCCAGGAGGAGGATCAGGGTCGCGGCGACGACGAAGCGGCGGGTGCGGCGCGTCGGGGGAGGCGGCGCCCGCTCCAGATCTTCGTCTTCCTCCTCATCGTCCGCGACGATCACGACCGGCGAGCGCGGGCCCCGCTGCGGCGTCCCTTCGAACCAGGACGCGGACGGCGCGGTGGCCGGGGCCGGGGCCGCGGCGGTGGGGCCGCCCAGGGCGGTGACGAAATCGAGCACCGTCGGAAACCGCTCGGCGGGCCGGCTGCTCAACGCGCGCCGCAGCGCCTGCGACACGTGGAGGGGGACGTCGCTCCGTGATTCCAGCAACCTGGAGAGCGGCGGCGCATCGCGCGCCGGGGTTCCGGTCAGGCACTCGTAGGCGAGCGCCGCCAGCGCGTACTGATCCGCGCGCGGCCCCGGCTCGCTCGCTCGCGCTTCGTCGGGCGGAACCTGAAACACCCCCCCGACCATGAAGTCGCCTACCTGCACCCACTCGTTCGCGCCGACGATGACGCAGTCGGATCGCAGACCCCCGTGCGCCAGGCCCCGCCGGTGCGCGTGGTCCAGCGCGCTCGCCACCTGCTCCAGGATGCGAACACAGGTCGGCACCTCCAGCGAGCCGACCGTCTCGAGCATGCTGTCGAGCGAGCGACCGTCGACCCGCTTGGTGGCGTACCACATGAAATGGTCGGTACAGCCGAAACGAAATGGTGGGAGGATGTGCGAGTGCTCGAGCTGCATGGCCGCTTCGGCCGCCCGTGCGAACCGATCCGCCGCCGGTCCCAGCTGCTGGCGCGCGATGGCCTTGAGCGTGAGTGGGTGATCGGCGCCGTCCCAGGCGAGATACACAATCGGCTCGGGCGACCCTCGCAGCAGCGCCTCGATGCGAAACTCGGCCGACAGCTCGCGTCGCGCGTCGAGCTCGGTGGGCACGACGTCGGCTTCCTCGGCAACGGCCGTCGACGCTTGCGAGCCACGCGGGTCCGTTGGCGTTGACCCGCCCGCCGGGGTCGCGCGACGGCCACGCGCGGGGCGGGCGGCGGGCGTGGGCTGGGCGCTCTCCCCGGTCGCCGCGCGCGCGTCGGGCGAGTAGCCGCACAGCACGCAGGTGCGCGCGCCCTCGGGGATGTCCGCGAGGAGACAGCGGGGACAGCGCATTACGGCACCGTGAAGTGGCCGCTCTCGATGGGGGCACCGAGTTGCGCGCTACTCGCCACCAGGGTGTAGTACGTGAAACTAAGGTCGTTGATACTCAAGTTCGAAAATATGGCGACTCCGTTCACCGCAGGGACGTCCTTGGTGCCGTTCAGGGTCGCTCCCCCCAGCAGGCTTCCGTCGTGTCCGATCTTGATCGAGATGGTACCGCTGAAGGTGGTCACGGTATTGTTCCGGTCGTCCACCGCGGCGACTTGCACGGGCGGCGAAATCATGGCACCGGGCGCTGTGTTGGTCGGCTCCACCGCGAACGCGAGTCTGGTGGCCGGGCCCGGGGGCGGCGGCGTCGCGGTGACGTCGAACGCCCTGCTGGCATCGCCCGCGAGGGGCGCCGCCGCCGCCGCGAGTGTATACCCCGTGCCGATCTGGTCGATACGTAAGTTAGCGAAAGTTGCGACCCCGTTCACGGCGGCGACGTCCGTCGTGCCCGTGAGACGGCCGCCACTCACCAGGCCCCCGTTGTGGCCGATGGCGACGGTCACGGTCCCCGTGAAGCTCGTCACGACGTTCCCGGCCGAATCGAATGCCGTCACCTGCACGGGCGGCTGGATGGTGCTGTCCTTCATCTGCGTGCTGTCTGGTTGAGTGGTGAAGCTGAGTCGGCTCTGCGTCGACCCGACGGGCGGTGCGTGCCCGCCACCCGAAGGTTGGAACAGCTTGTCGAAATGACAGCCGAGAGCCACGGCGGTGAGCACCGCAAAACGCAGTGTCTTCATAGGCTCCTGAGGGTATGCAAGCGTCGCACCGCGTCGGCATGATCGAGACGCAGGTGTGTCGGGAGATCTCCGGGTGCGCGAGGGGACACATGTGGCTTTGCCGCAACGCCTGTGTCGTCGGCTCAACGCCAGCCGACACCGCCGAAACAGCTGCATCTCCTGGACGGCTCGCCGGATGCAGGAGCGAGGCCGCTCGATCGTTTTCCCAGAGGATTCAGATGCGAAATGGTGCACATGGCGGAGCCCCCAATGCCTGTGAACGGTTCACGGCTGGGTTCACGCTTCTACTCGGGGTCCTTGTCGCGCTCCAAGCGCGCAACGCGGCTGCTACGGCCGCGCTCGGTGCCGACGGTGTGTTCGCACTGCTCCTGCTGGCGGGCACGCCCCGGCTGCGTCGTAGGCGCATTGCGGTGGTCCGCTACCTCGGGGTCGGGCTGCCATTGCTCGGATTCTACTTCCTTTATCTTCAGACGGGATTACTGGACCCGGCCCGGACGCACTGGCACGATGCGACGTTGCTCGGACTCCAGAGCCGTGTGCTGCCGCACGTCCCAACCGTTCCGTGGCCGCCCGTTCGGGAATGGCTCGCATTTTCCTACCTGGCGTACGAGCCGATCCTGTGCACCGGCACCGCGGCCATCTTCGCGCCCGGGACCGGGGGCTCCCAGCGGCGAGCAGGCGACGCCGTGCGCAGGCTCTGCTACACGCTCGCCTGCTGCTTCGTGATCGGTCTCGCATACCCCGCCATGAGTCCACGCTACGTCACGCCGGAGCTTCAGGTCCGGCAGCTGGGAAGCGGGTTCTTCTCTCGGATGGCCATGCTGGCCGGGCGAGACGCCATGGTGCCCGGGACGTCTTTTCCGAGCGCGCATGTCGCCGCGGTGGTGGTGCTGATGTGGGATCTTTGGGCGGCGCGGCGCGGGCTGTTCTGGATCTTGCTGCCGCTCGCCGTGAGCATGACCGCCGGGACGGTGTTGCTCTTCTTTCATTACGTCCCTGATGTCGTGGGAGCGGTCGTAGTCGGGGCGGGGGTCATCGCCTTTGATCGCTGGTGGAACCCCCGAGGACCCGGTCAGGGCAGGACGAGAAAGACGAAGGCTACCGCCGGGTTGCCCCTGCAGTAGCCTTCGAAACCGACAGTCGAGCTGTCGGGGCCGTCACATCAGGTCAGTCACTGCCGGCGTGGTAGCCGGGAGCGAAAGACCAGGAACGCCACGACAGCAGCTGCGGCGAGCACGGCCCACCAATAGTTGGCAAGAAGGTCGCTCATCTGACATCACCTCTCGCTCTCTGTCTGCAAGTTCACGACGACTCAAAACAACACACCACAGTCACCGGACGCTCTCGCGCCGGCATTTTCACTACCACGGGGCCCCTCCCGTGGGTTCCCGTGCGGCCGCTGCGGGGCTGCAACAACGGTGCAAACACAACAGCCGGCGTCGGATCGACGCCGGCCGTATATGCCCTGACCTACCTGGTCCTTACGGAGTCACGTTGGCGAAGTCGATGAAGCTGGCGCCGGCCCCGTCAATGAGGGTGATGCTGTAGCCGAACCCACCCGGGCAGCCAGCCCCGTCCCCGGGGAAGGTCTCATGCCAATTGGCCTGGAGCACTTCGCAGACCGTGTACGTGCCGGCCGGAAGCCCCGAGAAGGAATAGTTCCCCGAAGCGTTGGTCGTCACCGCGCCCGAGACCGGACCACTGAGCTGGACGCACCAGCCCTCGAGGCCGGACCATGGCGCGAAGTCTTGGTACACCTGGCCGTCGATCGACACCGTTCCACCGCCCACCGGAGCGCTCCCGCACGTGGACGTGGGGGGCGGAGGGGGAGGAGGCGGCGGCGGGGGCGGCGGAGGCGGCGGAGGCGTCCCCGGGTCCGTTACGGGATCGGGACACTTATTGATGGATTCGCCCGGGTGCAGCCGCGCACGCATCGCGCAGTGTGCCGCGTCGTGACCCAGACCCGGATTGTCGAGCGACCCGGAGGCACGCCGCGCGCCTTTGGCAGGCTTGAGCTCGCGCTGGTCGGACCCAGGTCGATCCTGGGCCACGCTCGCGACCACCGGCGTGGCGACCAAGGCGAGAAGGACCACGAATACTCGGTTCACAGTGTCTCTCCTAGCTCAGTAGGGCTGAGGAGGGGCGCTGCGCCCTCAGCGAACAGCCAGGTGGTGGATTTTTCCTCCTCGCCACCGGGCACCACGAAG
>QHUU01000128.1 GCA_003222155.1 Gemmatimonadota bacterium
CCCCTGGCTTGCGCCCGGGGTCAGCAAGCCCTCTGACGCCGGGCTCCGCCGATCGCGAGTACTGGCTCGACGTACTGACGCGGCTCACCGAGCCCGTGCTGACGAACCTCGCGGAGGGGCGTTTGCGCCAGCGGATGCCGGTGGAGATCGCGCCGGCCGGCCGCCCGGAGCGCCGCGATTACACGCACCTCGAGGCCGTGGGCCGGTTGCTCACCGGGATCGCGCCGTGGCTGGAGCTGGCGGACGACGGATCGCCCGAGGCCGAGCGCCGGCGGCGGCACACGGAGCTGGCGCGGCGCGGCCTGCACGCCGCGACCGACCCCGCGTCGCCCGACTTCCTCAACTTCGCGCGCGGCCGGCAGCCGCTGGTCGACGCGGCGTTCCTCGCGCACGCGATCGTGCGCGCGCCCGGGACGCTGTGGGAGCCGCTCGACACCGGCACCAGGCGAGACGTAGTCGCCGCTCTCAAGGCGACGCGCGCCATCGAGCCGCCGCTCAGCAATTGGTTGATGTTCAGCGCGATGATCGAGGTGGCACTGAGCATGATGGGTGAGGACTGGAATCGCACCCGCGTGGATTTCGCCCTGCGGCAGCATGAGCTGTGGTACAAGGGAGACGGGGTGTACGGAGACGGCCAGCCTTTTCACTGGGACTACTACAACAGCTTCGTCATCCAACCGATGTTGCTGGACGTGATGCGTCTGGTGGGGTCTACGACGCCCGAGTGGCAGGCGCAGCGTGCGCCGATCCTGGCGCGGGCCCGTCGCTACGCCGCCATTCAGGAGCGCCTGATCTCGCCCGAGGGCACCTTCCCGCCCATCGGTCGCTCCCTCGCCTATCGGTTCGGCGCGTTCCAGCTCCTCGCCCAGATGGCGCTGCGGCACGAGCTGCCCGAAGGTGTGAGTCCGGCGCAGGTCCGCAGCGCCCTGACGGCCGTGATGCGTCGCATGATCGAGGCGCCGGGAACGTTCGACGCGGACGGTTGGCTCACGGTCGGATTCTGTGGGCACCAACCGCATATCGGCGAGGGCTACATCTCGACGGGCAGTCTCTACCTCTGTTCAGCCGTTCTGCTCCCGCTGGGGTTGCCCCCGACGGACGAGTTCTGGTCCGCCCCGCCCGCAGACTGGACGGCCCGCAAAGCATGGAGCGGGCAGGATCTGCCCGCGGACCACGCGATCTGAAGCCGTGCTGCCGGCACATCTGCTCACGCTGATCGCGCTGCAGACGGCGCCCGCCACCCGCGTCGATTGGCCCGCGTTTATCGCCCGTCACGACCTGGTGTGGAGCCGCCTGCCCAGCGGATGGGGAGAGAGCGCCTTCATCGGGAACGGCCGCCTCGGCGCCACCATCGACGTGCGGGACAGCGCGCTCGGCTGGACCATCAACCGCACGGATGTCGTACACGACCAGTCGCGCTACCCGATCGGCCGCGTCGTCCTGAAGACCGCCGGAGCGGTGCAGGGCGGCGACGCTCGCTTGACGCTGTGGGACGCCGAGGCGAGCGGCACGCTCACTACCGATCGCGGCGCGGTACGCTGGCGCAGTTTCACCGCGTCACGGCCCTCCGCGATCGTGATCGTACTCGAGGGAACGGGCGGCGAGAGCGGAGTCACGCTTGACTGGTCGGCCGCCGAGGCGCGCCCGCCGCGCAAAGTGTACCGCAAGGATCCGTTTGCGCCCGAAGACCTGCATCCGCCACCGATCGTCACCCGCGCGCCCCACGAAATCACGAGCGTGCAGTCGTTCATCGGCGGCGGGGCGCACGCCGAGTCGATTCGGCGGGTGTCGGTCGTTCCCCCTCTCCGCAACGCGGAGAGGGGGACAGGGGGTGAGGCCTTCTACGTCAGTATCGGCCAGGGCAGCACCGGCCGCGAAGCCCTCGCCGAGGCGCGCGCGGCGACGCGCGAGGCCGCTCTGCTGGGAACGCGGCGCCTCGAGTCGGACCACCGAACCTGGTGGCACGCCTATTACCCCGAGAGCTTTCTTACCTTCCCGGACGCCCGTCTCGAAGCGTACTACTGGATCCAGATCTACAAGCTCGGCTCCGCCATGCGCGCGGATGGGCCGATCTTGGACCTGAACGGCCCCTGGTTCAACGCCACCCCGTGGCCGGGGATCTGGTGGAACCTGAACATCCAGCTCACGTACTCGCCGCTGTTCCGGGCGAATAGACTCGACCTCGCGGAGTCGTTGTTTCGAAACCTGGATCGCCACAGACAAGCGCTCATCGACAACGTGCCCGAGCGGCTGCGCGCGGACGCGGCGGCGATCGGGCGGAGTTCGGGGCCGGATCTCGTGCGCCCCGTCGATCTCGCCACCGCGCAAAGCGACGCCGCTCGTGAGATGGGCGATCTGCCGTGGACCCTGTACTACTACTGGCTCGACTACCGCTTCCAGATGGACGAGCGCATCCTGCGCGAGCGGGTCTACCCGTTGCTCAAGCGCGCCATCGGGAACTACCTCGCATACGTGGAGCGAGGGGAGGACGGGCGCTGGCACCTGCCGCCCACGGAGTCGCCGGAGTTGGCCACGGTGCCCGATGCGAACTACGACCTCGCGCTGCTCACGTGGGGTCTCGAGACGCTGATCGCGAGCGCCGGGCATTTGCGGGTCGACGAGCCGCTGCTCCCGCGCTGGCGCGACGTGCTCGCCAATCTCACGCCCTTCCCGACCGATTCCGCCGGGCTCATGGTGGGCCGGGGCCGGCCGTGGAAGGAGTCGCACCGTCACTACTCGCACCTGCTGGCGGTCTATCCGCTGCATCTGATCACGCCCGACCGGCCGGAGCAACGGTCGCTGATCGAGACCTCGCTGCGCACGTGGGAGCGCGATGCCGCTCTGTTCCGCGGCTACTCGTTCACCGGCGGCGCGGCGATGCACGCGCTGCTCGGCGAGGGTGACACCGCGCTGAGCCGCCTCAACCGGTATCTCGACGCGCCGCGCTACATGCAGCCGAACACCTTCTACGCCGAGGCGGGCCCCGTCATCGAGACGCCGCTCTCCGCCGCCACGTCGATCCAGGACATGTTCTTGCAGGACTGGGGTGGCGCGTTACGCGTCTTTCCTGCTGTTCCGGCCGCGTGGACCGACGCCGCGTTCGACCGGTTGCGGACGGAGGGCGCGTTTGTCGTCAGCGCGGTGCGCCACGACGGCCGCACCGCCTGGGTGCGGATCGAGAGTCTCGCGGGCCAGCCGTGCCGGCTCGTCGTGCCCGATTGGGAGTCGGCAGTCGTGCGCGCGCACATGGGGCCCGTTCCGAACGTGTCGCAGGGGCCCGGCGGAGACTACGTGATCGACCTGCACAAGGGGGCGTCCGTGGTGCTCGCTCCCGACGCCACGACACCGCTGGCCGAGGTGCGTCCGGTCACGCTCTCCCCGGCCGCGGCCAACCAGTGGCCGGCGCTCAAGGAGCGCGAGTGAACGCGCGGCTCGGCGCCTGTCAGTGAACTGACCGCGCGCAGCGCCCCTTCAGGGGCAGGGCCGAGCCGCGGCCTCGGCCGCGACTCGTCACCCCACCTGCGGAGCGGCGTACAGCGGCGCCGCGACGAGCGCGATCGCTTCAAGAGGATTTGCCGGTTGGGGGTGCGGAGCGAGGCGCCTGCTTGGCGCGCCCCTTGCGCACGCATCGCAGGTGCCGCCGGACGCCGCGTCGCGGCGGGCGCGACATCCCAGAGGGGCTTGCATCGTCGTCCCCGGTGGCCGGGGCACGCGGGCCGAGGCTCGGGAGCAGTCAGGAGCTGCCGGTGGTGACTTTCCTTCCTGGATGCCAGGGAGTTTCAGCGTGTGCTGTTGAGTGCGCGCAGCATATGTTGCTCGTGAGCATCGCTCGAAACTGGCGCCGCCGCGTCTCCGCCATCGCCGTGTCTGCCGTCTCCCTCCCTCAAACGTCCCTGGAGCCGTGCCTATGACAGCGACCAGTGCCTGCCTCGTTGGTTGCGCTGCGCTGTTCGGGGCGGGAGCCCAGGCCCAGGCCCCCACGGGACAGATCCAAGGCACTGTGCGGGGCGAGACGGGGGTGCCGCTGGAAGGGGTCGGCGTCGTGGCGGTCGGGACCCACTTCGGCGCGGTGACCCGACCGGACGGACGCTACGTGATTCCGCGAGTGACCCCGGGGACCTACCAGCTCCGCGCGACGCGCATCGGGTATACGTCGCGGGACCAAGCGATCACGGTCGTCGCGGGAGAAGAGGCGAGCGCCGACTTCGCGTTGCCGAGTGCGGCGATCGCGCTGGACCAGGTGGTGGTGGTGGGCTACGGCACCGAGCTCCGGAAGGACCTCACGGGCTCCATCGGTTCGGTCTCGAGCGACGATATTTCGAACATCCCCGTGGCCCGGATCGATCAGGCGATCCCGGGGCTTGTGTCCGGCGTCCAGGTCCAGACCACCAACGCGCAGCCGGGCGCCGTGATGCGGCTGCGCGTCCGCG
>QHUU01000084.1 GCA_003222155.1 Gemmatimonadota bacterium
CGCGTCATGAAGAGCGACCGGTCGGTCTTCTGGCTGATGTTCGCCCCCTCGAGCGGCCGCGTGAAGCTCGGCCATCCGGTGCCCGACTCGAACTTGTCGAGCGAGCTGAACAGCGGCTCTCCGGACACCACGTCCACGTAGATGCCGGCCCGGTGGTTGTCCCAATACTCGTTGTGGAACGGCGGCTCCGTCGCCTCCTGCTGCGTCACCTGGTACTGCAATGGGGTCAGCGACCGCCGCAGCTCGGCATCGCTCGGCTTGGTGTCGCGCATGCTCGATCGTACCTCCGTCGACGGGGCTTCGGCGCCCCAAATTTCCCGCAAGCGCCGGTCGCGGCCGCACGCCACGCGATACATGCCGTACCGCACCGGATTCTTGCGGTAATAGTGTTGGTGATACTCTTCCGCCGGGTAGAATTCCGCCGCCCGCGCGATCTCCGTGGCAATCGGTCGCCCGAAGCGCCCTTCGAGCGCTCGACGCGAGGCGGCCGCCACGCGGTGCTGCGCCGTGTCGCGATAGAAGATCGCCGTGTGGTACTCCGGCCCGTGGTCGCAGAACTGGCCGTCGGCCTGGGTCGGGTCGATGTCGTGCCAGAACGCGTCCACCACCCGCTCATACGTGATCTTGCGGGGATCGTACACCACCTGCACCGACTCGAGGTGCCCCGTTTGGCCGGTGGACACCTGCTCGTACGACGGGTGCGGCATGGTGCCGCCCGTGTAGCCCACGGTGGCGGACACCACCCCCGCGACCTGGTCGAAGGCGCGTTCCATGGACCAGAAGCAGCCGCCCGCGAAGGTCGCGGTGTCGAGCGGCACGGTTGTGGCGACAAGAGCGAGCAGCAGATTCATGGGCTGAACGTAGGGGAGCGAGCCGTGCATGTGAAGCGCCCGCGCGCATTCTTAGAGTTTTCTCACGGAGCTCACACTCCCCAGCTCCCCCGGCCCACCGTAGGTTTGGCGGCGTGCAGATTCTCCTCGTCGAAGATGACCGCGAGCTGCGGCGCTTCCTGAGCAAAGCGTTCCGCGAAGAAGGCTACGGCGTCACCGAGGCCGACACCGGCGACCGCGCATTGGAGCGCGCGCTGGGCGGGACGTACGGCTGCGTCGTGCTCGACGTGATGCTGCCGGGGCGGGACGGCTTCAGCGTGGTATCGGAGCTCAGGGCGCGGGGCGTGTTCACGCCGGTCCTCTTGCTCACCGCCCGCGACGAGCTGGAGGCGCGGGTGAAGGGCCTCGAAGGCGGCGCCGACGACTACCTCACCAAGCCGTTCGACCTGCCGGAATTGTTGGCGCGGGTGCACGCCCTGATTCGCCGCGCCGAGCTGCGCCACCAGGACGCGACGCTCAAGGTGGACGATCTCGTGCTCGACCCGCTCACGCGCCGGGTCACGCAGGGCGAGCGCGTGGTGGACTTGAGCCCGCGCGAGTTCGCCCTGCTCGAGTTCCTGATGCGCAACGCGGGCCGCTCCGTGTCCCGCTCCCGCATCGCCGAAGCCGTGTGGAACTACCAGTTCGATCCCGAGACCAACGTCGTGGACGTGTACGTCAACTACCTCCGGAAGAAGCTGACCTTCGGGGGCCGCACGGCGCCGATCCGAACGGTTCGCGGCGTCGGGTACCGGCTCGACAGAAACGCCGCCACGTGAACGAGCTCCGGCTGGGTGCAGTCCTGACACGGCGGTTCACGCGCGTGGCCTGGACCGGGCTCGCGGGGTACGCGCTCCTCGTGGTCGCCCTGTTCGCCGCGGCCGCGGAAATGGCGCTGCGGCGCTCGCTGGAGCACTCGGCCGACCTCACCCAGTCGCTGCTCGGCGCCTACCGCGACTCGACCAGCGAGCCCGGCGGCGTCATGCCCTCGGCGCTCGCCGACCAGCTCGTCGCCATGGGGGGTCAGGTTGTCATCACCCGCACCACCACCGGTGCCGGAGGGAAGCAGGACGTCTACTTCGTGTCGCCCGACATGCCCGCCCGCCGGCTCGAGGGTCTGCCGGCGAGCGCCTCGCCGGACGACGTGCGCCGGGCGCTGCTCGCCGCCATTGCCCGGCGCGCGCGCTGGCGCTACCGCGTGCTGCACCGCGCGGCGGGGGCGTTCGACATCTACGTCGTGGCCAGCCGGGAATCGTACGTCGTCGCCCTGGGCGCGCTGGCGGCCGCGGCGGCGCTGCTGCTCCCCGCCGCCGGGTTCGCCGTCGCGCGGGGCGCCCGTCAAGCCGTGGCCGGTGCGCTGCACCCGCTCGAGCGCGTCGCCGCCGAGACGCGCGCCATCGGTCCCGCGGAGCTGGGCACCCGCCTCACCAGCCCGACGGGCCAGGCGGAAGTGACGGACCTCGCGGACTCGGTCAACCGCATGCTCGAGCGCGTCGAGCGCGCGCATCGCGCACTTCAGGCGTTCACGGCGGACGCGAGTCACGAGCTGCGCACGCCGCTCACCCACCTACGCGCCCAGGTTCAGTGGGCGGCCGCCGAGGGCCGGACCGATACGGAGACGCGCGAGGCGCTCGGGGCCATGGAGCGCGTCCTCGACCAGACGGCGAAGCTCGTGGAAGAGCTGCTGCTCATCGCCCGGGGCGAGAACCGGCAGCTGGCCCTCGCGCACGCGCCCTTCGACCTCACGGCGGTCGTGGACGAGGTGCGGGAGATCACGGAAGCGATGGCCCTCGGGAAAGATCTCGTGGTGTCGGCGACGCCGTCCGTGCGGCGGTGGGCCCTGGGCGACGCCGGTCGGACGCGCCACATCCTCTTGAACCTCGCCTCCAACGCCGTCCGCTACACGGCCAGCGGCAGCATTGCGTTCGCGCTCGAGACCAACGGGACGAGGGTGGGCGTGCGTGTGCGGGACACGGGGCAGGGCATCCCGCCCGAGCATGTGGAGCGGATCTTCGACCGCTTCTTCCGCGTCGATCAGTCGCGCAGCCGGGACCTGGGGGGGAGCGGGCTCGGGCTCGCGATCGCGCGCCTGCTCGCCGAGCTGCAAGGCGGCCAGATCACGGTCGAGAGTACGCTCGGGGCGGGGAGCACATTCACGATGTGGCTGCCGGCGGCGCCGTCCCCAGGCTAGCGCGCCGCGGAGCGACCCGAACCCCCCTCCCCGCGACGCGGAGAGGGGGAACGCGGGATGGCGTCTAGCGCGCCGCGAGTCCCACCGTACCGCCGGGGAGCCCCGTCACCGTCCCGAGCGGGGCGAGATGCCCGTCTTCCTGGACGCGGAAGGCGAAGACGCTGCCGCCCACCAGGTTGTACAGGTACCGGCCGTTCGCGCTCAGGGCCAGGTCGGTCGTGCCGCGACCGACCACGGCGGTCGCCCCGTCGACATCGAGCAGGTGGATCGCGCCATTGCGTGCGATAGTGAAGCCCGAAATCGAGGCGCCTTGGGCGTTGGCCGTGTAGGTGTACCGCCCGTCGTCCGTCACGACCAGCCAGCAGGGCGCGCCCTGATGCGTGAGAACGGCACCGCTCACGGTGCGGAGACCGTCCCTTCTGCCGAGCACGTAGGACGACGCCGACCCCGACGCTTCCGACACGAACAGCTCGTTGCGATGGCCGAACGCGAACCCGAACGGCGTCACGCCGGCGGACGCCGCCGACGTACGCGCGCCGGCCACGCCGTTCTCGCCCACGACATACACGTCCAGCCGATTCGTGGTCTTCTCGGTCACGACCAGCCGGCGGCCGTCGGGGCTGAACGACACTTGCGCCGGCCCGACGTTCGTGCCGGAGAGCGGGCGGATGGCGTCGGAGATCGGCGTGAGGTCGCCGCTCGCGCTCACCGTGAACCCGCTGATGTTGCCGTCCCCGCCGGTGTTCAGCACATAGAGCACGTTACGATGGCTGGTGAGGCTGATCGGTCGCGTGCCGCCCGACGCGGTGCGGCCGGCGAGCGACAGCCCCGACGGGCGCACCGCGAACACCGATACGTCGTTGGAGCCGGCGTTGACGGCGAACAGCCAGCGCCCGTCGTCGCTCAGGGCGACGGCGCCCTGCGAGCCGAGCCCGGCGCCCGTGCCCGTCCCGCCCGTGGCCACTCTACCGGCGGCGCTGAGCGTGCCGTCGGCCGCCCGGGTGAATACCGCGACGCTGTTGCCCGCGACCTGGTTGGTGAGGGTGTAGACGGCGCGCGCACCGTCCCGGCCGTCTCCCAGCTCCTCGGCGTGCCGCGCCTGGAGCGATGTCTCGACCGCCGCCGCGGCCGGATCGGTGACACCACGGTTCTGCTCGCACGCGGCGAGTGCCGCGGCGGCGAGCGCGATGACAGCGAGGTGCTTCGTCATGGAGCGAAACCTCCCGAGAGTTGGTGACTCATGTGTCCTCCGTTCTCGGAGAAATAACGCCGTCTCGCGGCACGGCGGAGCTACCGCGTGCAGGTCATGAGAGGCTTCTCACACTCCTCTCAGAGTGGCCACCACCCGCCCAATCTGCTCCGCTTCCGTCTCATTCCAGTCGTACGCGTTCGACGGCGCGACGTTGCCGAGCGAGACCGTCGGGGCGCGAAACGTCATGCCGCTCTGGTGCACGCCCGCGCCCGTAAGATGCACCTCGGTCACTCCGGTCGCGCGCACCAGGGCCGCGGCATTTTCCGGCGTGACGCCCCCCCCGGGCAGAACGCCGATGCGGCCGGCCGCCTGCCGCACCAGCCCGGCAATCGTCTCAGCGCCCTCGGGTGCGGTGGCCGCCTGACCGGAGCTGAGCACTCGCTCCACGCGGAGCGCGACGAGCGTCTCGAGCGCGCGGGATGCGTCGCGGCACACGTCGAAGGCGCGGTGAAACGTCACGTGCAATGGCCGCGCGGCGGCGATCAGCTCGCCGGTCCGGTCCACATCGATCTCCCCGTCGGCGCGCAGCACGCCCGTCACGACGCCCTGCGCGCCGGCCTGCTTGGCCCGCTGGATGTCCTCGAGCATCACCGCGAGCTCGGCCGCCGAGTAGAGGAAGTCACCGCCGCGCGGCCGGATGAGCACGAAGATCGGGATGTCGAGCCGCGCCCGGCAGACCGCGAGCGTGCCCGCGGAGGGCGTCGTGCCGCCCTCGATGAGGTTGGCGCACAGCTCGAGGCGGTGCGCGCCGCCGCGCGCGGCGGCGAGCGCCGACTCGATGGAGTCGACGCAGGCTTCCACGAGGATGGGAGTGGGCATGCAGCGAAGATAATCGGGGAGTTCTTGCTCCTGCGTGCCGCCCTGGCTAGCATCGAGCCGATGACCGCCCGTCCCGAGCCCCACTTCGGCATCGTCCAGCTGGGTCCGTTCGCCGGATTCGTGCAACGGTTCGAAGATCTCATCGGGTCCGCGACCACGATGGCGCTCTACTTCATCCACTCACGCCGGTGGCGCGAGAATCACGACGCGGCGATCAAGGCCTTCCTCGGCCGGCCGGGCACCACGCTCGAGGTGTTTCTCCCCGATCTCGAGAGCCACGAGCTCATCTTCTCCCTCGGCAAGCATTTCGAGGACGGCCCCCTGATCCCGGCGCTGGTCGCCGATGCCTACCGCTATTTCGCGCGTCTGGCGCGCGACTTCGGTAAACCGTCTCACGTATGGCTGTTCGACCGCTACCCGACGTACTCCTTCTATCGGTTCGACGACCGCGCCGTGATCGCCCTGTACTCCAACACGTCCGCCAAGAAAGAACTGCCGGCGTTCGAGCTCACCGCCGACGGCTTTCTGGGAACGTTTCTCGGGGCGGACATGGACGACCTCCGAAAGGAGTGCCGCAAGCGTGCGCCCCAGGATCTGGAAGTCGTGATCGCGAACGCCGCTCCGTGAGGTTCTATCGCGCCTCGATGCGTGACACCGGGTGAATCTCGTTCCACTTCTTGTGGTTCTTCTCCTGCACGAAGGTTCCGGTGATCGCGACGTGTGTGCCGGGAGGCGGAATGGACGTGTGATCGGCGAATCCCTCGCAGGCGGGCCGCGCATCGCTCTGCGTGACGGTGTAGTGGCACACGATCTCGAACACGAGATTCCCGCCTTCGTCCGACCGGTTGCCCGGGTTGATCAGGTCCACGAACTGCGAATCGACTTGCAGCCACCCGTGCGTGTCGCCGTCCGCTTCATGACGCACGCCGTCCGGTTGGTGGTGCGCCTGGCCCGCCGTCGCGTCGACGATCACACCCGTCACCGTGAGGCAGTCCTGCTGCACGAGCAGGCGTGACGGATGGTAAACATGCTGCCACAGACTGTCACCACACCCCACCATGCTCGGCGACCCCGGAATGCCCGGGCCCGCGGGAATCGGTGCCGCGGGCGCGCCCGGGGCGGGGGGGGCGACGCTCACCCCCACGTCACGGCCCCAGACGTAGCCCTCCTCTCCGGCGCTCGTCCGGACATGGTAGTAGCCGCTCTCGGGGCTCGATTCGAGCAGGGTCAGGGGCGGCTCGGACGGCGTGAGGACTCGTATTGAAGGGTATTCGCTCGAGGGATCGGGGCGCAGGTTGACGTTGCGGACGACGGTCACCGTTTGCCCCGACGCCGCCGTCGTCCACCAGAGCAGCGCGACACCGCTGATCAGCAGCCGGACCGTCCCACGCACGCTCTTATCATAGCCGGGAATCCGACCGGCAATTACCACCGGCAGGACGGGCTGGGAGTAAAGGAGACGGTCGCGTCGCAGTGACATCGTAGGCTCCCGCCCGACACGCCTCCCGTGTACCATTCACGTGGCGCGCAGACGTTCGCGCCCCCTGCTGGGAGCGGTCCATCCCCTTCGGTGGACCGAGGCGTTGCCCAAACGGCCCCCCCGCGGCGGTTCCTCGACCAATGGGTGCGTGTCATGACGGACCTCACGAAAGAAATCCTGGCGCTCAAAGCCGAGCGGCGGGCCGCGATTCTGGCGCACAACTACCAGCGACCCGAGATCCAGGACGTGGCGGACGTCGTCGCCGACTCGCTCCGGATGGCGCGACGCGCCACCGAGCTCGATGCGCCGCTGCTCGTCATCTGCGGGGTGCACTTCATGGCCGAGACGGCCGCCATCGCCAACCCCGACAAGCGTGTGCTCATCCCCGACCCGGACGCGGGGTGCTCCCTCGCCGCCACGATCCAGGCGCAGGACGTGCGCGCCTGGCGCGCCACGCATCCCGACGGCCTGGTCGTCGCCTACGTGAACTGCAACGCCGCCGTGAAGGCCGAGGCGGATTACTGCTGCACCTCGGGCAACGCTGTGGCGGTGGTCCAGGCGCTGCCTCCCGAGGTACCGGTGCTGTTCGTGCCGGACTTCTTCCTGGGGAGCCACGTGCGCAGGGTCACCGGGCGCGCGCTCGACGTGTGGATGGGCGAGTGTCACGTGCACGCGGCGCTGGGCCCCGCCGACGTGGAGGCCAGGCGGCGCGAGCATCCGGATGCGGAGTTCCTGGTGCACCCCGAGTGCGGCTGCGTCACGAGCACCATGTACTACGCGGCGGCGGACGGCGACGTCGCCGCCGGCCGCACCCACATCGTCTCGACCGAAGAAATGACCCGGCGGGCGCGGACGTCGCCGGCGCGCCGCTTCGTGATCGCGACCGAGACGGGCGTGCTGCACCGGCTGCGCCGCGAGAACCCCGACAAGGAGTTTTATGCGCTGGCCGAGTCGGCCGAGTGCCGCTTCATGAAGCAGATCACGCTCGAGAAGTTGCGGGACTCGCTGCGCGACCTGAAGCACGAGGTGACCGTTCCTGCCGAAATCGCCGCGCGAGCGCGGCGCGCGATCGACCGGATGCTGGCGATTGGCTGAGGCGCCCCACCGCGACGTCGTCCGCCGGGCCCTGGAGGAAGACCGCGCCGCGGACGACGTCACCACCCGCCTGCTCGGCGCCGCGGCCCGACGGCCCGCGTGCGCCCAGTTCGTGGCCGAGGGCCGCCTGGTGGTCGCGGGTCTTCCAATCGTCGCGCTCGTGTATGCGGAGCTCGACCACACCGCGCGCGTCGAAGCGCTGCGCGTCGAAGGAGAGTGCGTGGCGCCCGGGGCTGTGCTCGCGCGCGTCCGGGCGAGCGCGGCGACGCTTCTCTCCGGCGAGCGGGTCGCCCTCAACTTCCTGCAGCGCCTGTCGGGCGTCGCGACGCTGACGCGCCGCGTCGTGGAAGCCGTGGCGGGAACGGGCGGCCGCGTCACCCACACGCGCAAGACCACGCCAGGTCTGCGCGCGCTCGAGACCTACGCCGTGACGGTGGGCGGCGGCGTGGAGAACCGCTCCTCGCTCGCCGGGGCCGTGCTCTGGAAGGACAACCACTGGGCCCTGCTCGGGTCGGGAGATCTGGCCCGGGCGCTCGGGGCGGCTCCCTCCGGGTTGCCGGTCGTCGTCGAGGTCGAGGACGACGCGCAGCTCGAGCGGGCCCTTGCCGCCGGCGTGCGCCACATCCTGGTCGACAACCAGGCGCCGCAGCAGGTGGCTGCGTGGGTGCGGCGTGCGGGGCCGGAGGTGACCGTCCAGGCGTCGGGTGGCATCACATCGGAGACCGCGCGTGCCTACGCGGAGGCCGGAGCGCAGCTGATCTCGATCGGCGCGCTCACCCACTCGGCGCCCGCGGCGCCGATTCGACTGGACGTCCTCCCCCAGTGAAGCCCACCACTTTCGCCCGCTTCCCGAGCCCGCTCGGCGAGCTCGTCCTCACAGCCTCGGACACCGCGCTAACGGGAGTGTTCTTTCCGGTCCAGAGCTACCGCTCTCCCGAGGAGCAGTCAGGGTGGGTGGAAGACGACGGCCGCGGTCCCGCGGGCGGGTTATTCGCTCGCGCCCGCCGGCAATTGACCGAATATTTCGACCGGACTCGCACGACGTTCGACCTGCCGCTCGACGCCACCGGCTCGCCATTCGAGCGACGTGTTTGGGATCTGCTGCGTACGATTCCCTACGGCGCCACCACCAGCTACGGCGAGCTGGCGCGCCGTCTCGGCGACCCGCACGCGACGCGCGCCGTAGGCGCCGCCAACGGCAAGAATCCCATCCCGATCATTGTCCCCTGTCACCGCGTGGTCGGGGTGCGCGGCGAGCTCACCGGCTTCGGCGGCGGTCTGGACCGCAAACGCTGGCTGCTCGAGCACGAGGGGGTGCTGCTGCGACTGGGAACGACCTAGACCAAGCCTACTGACCCCGGGCGCAAGCCCGGGGATGCCTCCGGCCAGGAGCCCTGCATGCCCGTCAAACGGAAGCCGCGCCGCACCGATCCCCATCGCGCCGTCCGCGACCACGTGCTCGAGCTACTGCGCGGCGGCCACGCCCACGTCACGTTCCGGGACGCGCTGGCCGATTGGCCGGGCGCGCTGCGTGGTACGAGACCCGCGGGGCAGCCCTTTACTCCGTGGCGCATGCTCGAGCACGTCCGCATCTCGCAGTGGGATATCATCGAGTTCACGAAGAGCGCGCAACACGTCTCTCCGGAGTGGCCGGCGGGCTACTGGCCCGAGCACGACGCCCCGCCCGAGCCGGCCGCCTGGGACGCGAGCGTGGCCCAGGTGGAGCGCGACCTGCGCGCCATGCAGCGCCTCGTGGCCGACCCGAAGACCGACCTGTTCGCCCGCATTCCGCACGGCACCGGACAAACCGTGCTGCGTGAAGCGCTGGTGCTCGCCGACCACAACTCGTACCACCTGGGCCAGCTCGTGCTGTTGCGACGCCTGCTCGGTGCCTGGAAGAAGGACTAGGGGTTCGCTCCGTGCGCTGCCGCGCCCTGTACCTCCAACCCCATTTCCTCGAGGAAGCTGCTTCCCCCCGCCTCCATCCCGAACCGGCGCTCGACTCGCGTCAGCACGAGTCGCTGCCGCGCCCGCGTCATGCCCACGTACAGAAGCCTCCGCGCCTCCTGAATCTCGGCCTGCCGATTCTCCGTCGACTCCCGATAGCCCGGGATCTGATAATCCTCCACGCCCACGATGTACACGCGCGAGAACTCCAACCCCTTGGTCGAGTGCAGCGTGAGGAGGTTGACGCGATCGGACGCGACCTCGATGCCCTCCGAGGTGGACAGCGCCACGCGCTCGAGCAGCCGGTCGATGCTGTCCGAAAGGGTTGGTGAAGCGTCGCCGTCCATCAGCGCCCGCAGGCGGGCCACCGCCGCGGGATATCGCTGCGCAGGGTCGGGCTCGGCACGGAGGCGTGTCATGAGCGCGCGCCCGCCGAGTCGCTCGATCACCTCGTCGACCGGGGGCGCTGCGCCACCCGTGCGCGCGCGCTCCATCTCATAGTGCGCCAGGGCATCGCTGTATCGGCCCAGCGTGTAGAACTTGGCGATCTTGAACAGCAGATCTCTCTCCCCCCCGCCCGCTCCCTGTTCCAACGCGAACGCCAGTCCAAGGTAGTCGAGCAGGTTGACCAGCACCGCCTTGCGCGCCCGAATTCCCCGCCGGCGCTCGAGCTCGCGGAACACCCGGGCCAGCGTGACCGCGTCGTCCAACGCGTGGTGCGCCCGACCGGCGTCGATCCCGAACCGCAGGGCCAGGTCCTCGAGCTTGGCGCTGTCGCGGGAGAGCGAGCGAGCGAGCGGCAGGGTGTCGTAGAACACGAGCCCGCCCACGCCGTCGCGTCCGGCTGCGAGCCGGCGCAGCACGGGAATGTCGAAATGCTGGCCGTTGTGGGCGATCAGAACGTCGTCGCCGACGAAGGCGCGAAACTCGGGCCACACTTGGGCAAACGAGCGCGCGTCCCGGACGTCGCTATCCGTGTAGCCATGGATCGCGCTTGCCCGCGGCGCGATCGGTTGGTACGGCTGGACCAGCGTGTGAAACCGGTCCACGATCTCCCCCTTCATGACCCGTGCTGCGCCCAGCTCGACGACGCCGCACGTGGCGACGTCGCTGTCTGTCGTTTCCAGGTCGAACGTGACGTACCGCTCGAGCGCGGTCTCGAGTTCCTTGGCGTGCACCAGTTGGAGGGCCTTGAACAACGTGAGCGGTGAAGCGATGGGGGTTGGGGAGGTTCGCGTGGTCGTCGAGGTTGGCACGTGACGCACACCAGCCGCTATCAGCATCCCCCGCAGCGCGATCTCCAACCCTCCCTGCGGCTCGATCACGATGTCCTGCTCGGCGGCGATCGCCGCCGCGAGCCGCTCCGCGAGCCGCACGGCCTCGGGCATTTCGGCCGGATCGGTGAGCTCGTCGTGCCGCTCCTCGAGCGCGTTGCGGTACGGCCCGACGCTCTGCGACAGGATCTCATCGACGAGCGGCGCCAGCGCGTGGTGCGACCGGGGCAGGGCGCGGAGGTTCTCCACCTGATAGACGAGGCGCCACAACTTCTTCGTGTCGGGGTCCTGGGCCGGCCGGCGACGGGCGAGTGTGCGAACGGCCGCCAGGAAATCGTCTGCGTCCCCCCTCTCCGCATCAGCGGAGAGGGGGGCAGGGGGTGAGGCCGAACGGGGGGCAGGGGGTGAGGACGAGAGGTGAAAGGGGGGTGAGGCCAGCACTTCCTGGAGGAAATGCGGGGAGAGCACGCAGCGCGCGAACGACTCGAGCGCGACCGGGTCGTCGGGATTGCGCACGATGCGCAACCCGGCGATCACGTACTTGATGACGTCGTCCTCGACCAGCGAGCGGCCGCGCGCCAGCCGGCAGGGAATCCCCGCTCGCAGCAGTCGTCCCTCGAGGTACTCGCCGAGCTTGTGCCTGCGGTAGAGAACTGCGTAGTCCCCCCATCCCGGGCCGGACCCCGCGCTGTCGCCCTGCAGGTCTTCGATCAGCCAGGAGGCTTCTTCCTCCTCGTCGCGGAACGCGAATGCGCCGACTTCGTACGGCGATTCCTGGTCGGCGCTCAGCTGCTTCTCGAACAGCTGGGGGTTCTGCGCGAGCACGCGCCGCGCGGTCTCGAAAATCTGGCGTGAGCAGCGACAGTTCTTGTCCAGCACGATGGGTCGCTCGATCCCGTAATCGCGGCCGAACCGCACCAGAACGTAGGGGTCCGCCCCCGTCCAGGTGAAGATCGACTGCTCGTCGTCGCCGACCGCAAACAGGTTGCCGTGCGGCGCCGCGAGGCGCTTCAAGAGGTCGTACTGAACGGCGTTCACGTCCTGGAACTCGTCGACCAGGAGATAGTCCCAGCGCGCGGCGATCGTGTCGGCGATGTCGCCCCGCGTGCGCACCAGCTGCTCGGCCTTGGCCACGAGGTCGTCGAAGTCCACCATGTTGCGGTGGGCGAGCCACGCGGCATACTCGCGATACAGGCGCGCGTCGTCGGCCGACAGCTGATAGTCCTGCTTTTGCACGCGATGCCGGCTGAACCGGTTCAGCAGCGATCCCCGCTGCTCGAGCGGCACCTGCAGCCGGCCCAGGATCACCTTCTGGTACTGCTCGTCGGCGACGCCGAACCCCTTCCGCAGGCCCGCCGCCTCGGCGTGCCCGCGCAGCAGCGCGAGGCACAATGCGTGGATCGTGCTCCGTGTGACGGTGTCGGCACGATCCCGCAGCGTGTGCTTCAGGCGGACGGCGATCTCCTCGGCCGCCCGATTCGTGAAGGTGACCGCGCAGATGCGCTCGGGCGCCACGCCGAGGGTGTCGATGAGATGGTTGATACGCGCGATGAGGCAGAACGTCTTGCCCGCGCCGGGACCCGCGACCACGAGGACGGGGCCGAGCGGCGCTTCAATGGCAAGGCGCTGCTGCGGGAGCGGATCGAAGGCCATGCCGGGAATCTACCGATTTCCTATATTGCCCACCCCCACTCCAGAGGCATCGCGTGACGCTGCCTGAGCCCGCTCAACTGGGCGACGATTCCTGGGTGGTCGACGAGCGGTCCCTGAAGCTGTTCGTCGACAAGCTCGGTGAGCCGCCGGCCGATCGTGCCTGGTACGACCTGCGGCGCGAGGCGGAGCGCATCGCCCTCGTCCCCGGGTTCGACCGGCTGATCACGCTCGACGCCAACGCGATCAAGGAGCTGCCCCATCAGATCGACGTGGCCCAGCGCGTGCTGCGCGACATGGGCGGCCGCGCCATCCTCGCCGACGAGGTCGGTCTCGGCAAGACGATCGAGGCGAGCATCATCTATAAAGAACTGGCGATCCGCGGCCTCGCCCGCCGCGCGCTGATCCTGACGCCCGCCTCGCTCGTGGGCCAGTGGCAGGGCGAGCTCGAAGAGAAGTTCTTCGAGCACTTCGAGACCCCGACCGAGCCCGACGACTGGCAGCGCCTTGCCATCACCAGGGCGATCATCTCGCACGACCGAGCGCGCTCGCGCCGCCACGCCGAGGAGATCCTGCGGCACCGTTGGGACCTGGTGATCGTGGACGAGGCGCACAAGGTGAAGAGCCACCGCGGCGCGACCTACCAGTTCATCGAGAAAATCGAGCGGGACTTCATCCTGCTGCTCACGGCGACGCCGCTCCAGAACGACCTGCGCGAGCTGTACAACCTCATCACGCTGCTCCGGCCCGGCCAGCTCGGCACCTGGCAGGAGTTCAAGAGCGAGCACCTCGTCTCGGGCGACCACCGCCAGCCGCGCGACCCCGAAGCGCTGCGCGCGCTGACGCACGCGGTGATGATTCGCACGCGGCGCTCGAGCGTGGCCCTCGACCTGGACCTGCCGCCGCGCCGGCCGCGACACCCCGAGGTCAAGCTGACGCGCGCCGAGGCGGACCTGTACCAGCGCACCACCGAGTTCCTGCGCCGACTGTACCGCGAGGGCTTCATCCAGCCGGCCGAGCAGGAAGAGACGGAAGACGGCAAGCGGCGCCGGCGGCCCACCGGGAAGGGGATCCTGCAGCTCGCGGTCATCCACCTGCGCCAGCGGTTGTGCTCCTCCGCGCGCGCTCTCGCCGAGTCGCTCGAGCACCTGGGCGAGGCCGAGCGCATCAGCCCCCAGTACCGCGCGATCGCCCGCCAGCTCGCCCAGCGGGCGCGGCGCATCAAGACGCACGCGAAGCTGGATGTGCTGACCAAACTCCTGAAGGAAACGCCCGACCGCGTGGTGGTCTTCAGCGACCACCGGCCGACGATCGAGCTGATCGAGGAGCGCGTCAAACAGCTGGGCCGCAAGCCCATCGTCTACTGGGGGGCCCATTCGACGCCCGAGCGGGATACGCGGATCCGCGCCTTCCACCAGGACCCGCGCAGTGTGCTGATCGCCACGCGCGCGGGCAGCGAAGGACGCAATCTGCAGTTCTGCAACGTGCTCGTGAACTACGACCTGCCATGGAACCCGATGGTGGTGGAGCAGCGCATCGGCCGCCTGCACCGCATCGGGCAGACGCGCGAGGTCCACATCGTGAACCTGGCGGCGACGGGGACCATCGAGGCGTACATCCTCCAGCTGCTGGACCAGAAGATCAAGCTGTTCGAGCTGGTCGTGGGCGAGCTGGACCTGATCCTCGGCGAGTTCGGCGGCGGCCAGAAGTTCGAGGGCCGGCTTGCCGAAGAATGGCTCGCCGCCGAGGACGACGCGGACTTTGCACGCCGGGTGGCGACGCTCGGCGCCGACATCGAGCAGAGCAGCGCGGCGGGCAAGGCGCAGGAAGCGCTCAACTCCCTCATCGCGCCGGACGACAACGCCATGCGGCTCGAGCGCCGGTTCGGGACGCTGTCGGTCCCCGGGCGCCTGCGCCTCGGGTTTGGCACGAGCCAGGTCGTCAGGGCACCCGGCTGGGACGCGAAGCGTCTCAAGCTCGGCTTGCACGTGACGGACGTGCTCGAGGCGCTGGAGTCGATCGAGCCGGTCGGGGGCGTCACGACCGCCCAGCCGGCGGGCCGTCATCCCAAGTACGGAGACCTGGTGCGGCTCACCGGACTGACCAGCGCCGGCCGCGCGATCACGCTCGTGGCGCAGGTCGAGCGCCTGCCCCTCGCGCTCGTGGATATCGAGGCTGACGCGTGAAGCGCAAGACTAGGCGCAAGCCCCGCCCCAAGCCTCGCCCCAAACCCGGGGCTACGACACGCCAGCCGGTCAGCTCCGCCGATCCGCTGGCGGGCTCGGCGCTGCGGCCGCTGCTCGAGCGCTACTGTGAGCTCGCGGGCGTGAAGCAGGCCACCCTCGGCCCCGATCACGCGGAGCTCAGGCTCCCTCCGGCCGAGCGCCCGTTTTTCAGGGACCGCGAACGCCTGAGCGTGGCGTTTTCGCTCGACGCGCTCGAGCGCGACCCGGACGCCGAAATCGCCGTGCTCGGCAGCCCGTTCGTCTCACAGGTGGTGGAGGCGATCCGCGCGCGGGCGGCGCGCCTGTCGCTCGGCTTGATCGCGCCAGCGTCCTCCGTATCGTCCCCCCTCTCTCGAAGGGGGAGGGGGACAGGGGGTGAGGACCTTCGGGAGAAGGGGGACGACGGGGTAGAGCTGACCATTCCGGTTCGCGACGGCGTGGCGAAGCCGGGCGCGACGCGGCTGGCCGTGCACCCGGTGGGGCGGCTCGTGGCGCGCGTGGTGCTGCGAGCCGGCGCAGGCGTGGAAGAGGCGGTGGTCGAGACCGACGTGTACGACCTGTCGGCCGGCGCCCCGGTCGGGGCCGATCTGGCCGCGGCGTTCCGCGAGCTCGAGGCCGGCCAGGTCGCGCCGGCCGATCCGGCGGGCGCCGCGGCGGCCGCCGTCGCGGCGCGCGAGCCCGGTGAGCTGCTGCGGCTCCTCCTGAGCCACCTCCGGGAGAAGGCGGGGGAGCGTGTCGGAACGCGCCGCGCGGCGGCGGAGCAGGAGCTCGCCGCCGAGCTCGGCAGGCTGGACCGATACTTCGAGTCGGTGCTCAAGGAGCAAACCGACCCCGAGGCGATCGCGACCGTCTCGGCGCTCGCCGAGCGTCGCCGGGCCGAAGAGATCCGCCGCAGCCAGGTGAAGGCCGTCGTGCATCCGCTGCAGCTGGTGGAGGCGGCCGTCCTGATGCAGCGCGCCGAGTGGCGGCTCGAGTCGGCGCGGGGGCGCCGCGCGACCTTTGCCGCGCAGCGGTCGCTCGGTGGTGCGTCGGGGTGGTCGCTCGCGTGTCCGCAGTGCGGCCGCCCGCCGGCCATGCTGGTGATCTGCCGCCACGACCATTGCGGCTGCGACGCCTGCTCGCACCGCTGCTCAGTCTGCGGCGAGGACTTCTGTGTAGACCACGGGACGGCTGAGTGCCGGGTGGACGGCCTGCCGGCATGCGACCAGCACGTGCAGGTGTGCCCGTCCTGCCGGCTCGAGCACTGCACCGCTCACGCCGGCGTGTGCGCCGAGGACGGGCACGCGGCGTGCTCCGCGTGCTTGGCGCCGTGCGGCAGCTGCGGCCGGGAGGTGTGCAACCGGCACTCGCAGCGCAGCCACGCCGATGCCCCGAAGGGGAGCCGCCGATTGTGCCCTGCGTGCCTCAGGTACTGCGAGGGCGGAACCAACGAGCCGGTGGGCGTGGACGAGGTGGCCCCGTGCTCGAGCTGCGGCAAGTCGGTGTGCACGGCGCATCAAGCGGTGTGCGCGGTGGATGAGCAGGTGCATTGCTCGCTCCACCTGCGCCGCGCCGATCGGTCGCGCCGCCTGGTGTGCGCGCGGCACCGGGCCGCCTGCGCCGAGGAGCCCGCGGCCCTGCTCGCGTCCGACGAGGTCGCGGTATGTCCCGTTTGCGGACGCGGCACGTGCGAGCTGCATCGTGCGGCATGCGGATATTGCGGTCGCAGCGTGTGCACCGCGGATGTGGGCGCCGAGTCACACCGCTGTGCCACCTGCGAGGGGCTCGTGGCGGTGAGCGATCCTCCGGAAGCGGTGGTCACCGCCGCGCTGGCGGCGGTCGGTGGTGCGCCGCAGGCGTCCCGCCGCTGGCGGATGGCGCGCGACAAGAGCCACGTGGTGGTGGAAGTCGACCTCGGGCGGACGCGAAAAGCCGTCGTCGCGCTGCGGCTCGCCGACAACGTGCCGGACGGCGTGGTGCACCACACATGAGCTAGGACGGCTTCTCGTACTCGAACAGCTCGTGCGGCGTCACCCGCAGCGCGGCGCACAGCCGCTCGATCGTGTCGGCTCGAATGAGCGTGAACCGCCCGCTGGGGCGCGTGAGCCGGTAGATCGTGTTCAGGCTCAACCCGGTGAACTTGGCCAGCCCGTAGGGCGACACCGGGCGCGCTTCCAACAGCTGCCGCAACCGCAAGCGCACCACACCCCTGCGACGATAGCGGACCTTCTGGCCTCGATACCGTGGCATCCTCACCCTCCTTGCGTGATATAACAACTATATGTATTATAGCAGCTATTCGCTATACCATCTATACATGATATAGCGCAGCACGACCGAGCGACCGCGCCCTAGACGAAGGACCCGCAGCAACCGCCGTAAGGAGGCCCGCATGGGACGCAGGCTGGACCTGATGGGACGGAAGGTGACCGATGTGCTCGCCAAGATGGACGGGAGCGAGCGCGACGAGGCGCAGCTGGTGCACGACGTGGAACCCAAAGAGCAGCTGGTGTTTACGGGTCCGGCGGACTGGACCCCCGACCAGGCGGAGCAGTACATCGATTGGCGCATCCAGCAGGTGGACGCGCACGTCTCCAAGCTGCGTCAGCAGCTCGACGATCTGATCGGGATGCGACGGCGCTGGCTGGCCGTGACGGGGGGGCGCTCCAAGGTATCCCCCAGTGGCAACGGCAGCGGCAACGGGAATGGCAACGGGAATGGACATGACAGCGTCACCGAGTTGCCTTCTTCGAGCGGCGTCTAGCGACTAGACGGGGCGTGCGGGGAACGGGGGGCGCAGGTTGGCCCCCCGTTTCATTCACGCCCCGGCGACCTACCAGGCACTGCCGTCGAAGGACGTCAGCAACCAGTCCTGCGCCGGGGGGAGCGCGACGTTTTGGTGCATCGGGTGCAGCACCAGGGGGAGCGTGTCGCTACGGCGGACGAAGCCGCATCGCTCGAGGCAGCGTGCCAGGTGAGACTCGGCCAGCGTGAACAGACTCAGCTTCTGGAGTCCGTCGGCGCGCGCCGCGCGCGCCACGGCGTGCATCACGGACGCCGCGGACAGCCGTGCCTGGTCCCAGATGACGTCGACGACGTCGAGGACGGCCCGGCCCGGCACGCACCGCGCCAGCACCAGACCCGCGACCGGAGCCCCCGCGTCCCGTTGGGAACGCAACAGCAGCCAGTACCAACCCGGCATCGTGACCCCGCTCAATCGGGTCGCGTACAGCTCGAGCGAGCGCTGCCCTCGGAATTGTGTCCTGGGCTGCACCGCGCGCAGCGCCTCGGCGACGGACCGATCCAGCAGGCCCTCGACTCGCGTCACCGCGAGGGGCTCCGGGCGCGACAGCAGCCGATGCAGCCCGAGGTACACTCCGTGAAGAGGCAGAGCGAATCGCTGCAGCGTCCCGAAGGTTTTGAACCCGGCGGCCCGCAGCACCGCAAACGACCCGGGCGTGGGGTCCGTGTAGGCGAAGTCGACGCCGCCGGCGTCGAACAGGTCGGCGAGCGTGCGTCGACACAGCTCGACCGCCGACCAAAAATTCCGATGGGTGGGGTCGAACAGGTTGTCGACGAACAGCGCTGCCCGCAGCACCCGCCGCGCGTCCCAGAAAACGCGTGGGAACACGCCTTGGTGGCCCACGACCGTACCCCGATTGTTCCGAGCCACCCAGCTGGCCCCGCCGGCCGAGACCGCGCCGGGATAGGCGCGATCGAACGTCGCCGGAAAGGCTGGATACCCGTTGCGGAGGAAGAGCGCCTTGATCTCCCCCCCATACGCAACGCTGTCACACCGCTCTATTTCGAGTGTCACGCCGCCCCACGAACGAGACGTAAGGTGCTGCGGCCGGCGGTCAGTATCAAGCAGGCCGCGCGGGAGGCATGGACGGTGGTGAGCCCGGGGATCCCCGGTTGACAGCGCGGCGCCGCCGTGCCACGCTACCTCCGCCGATGCGCCCTGTCAGCCACACCGTCATCCATCCCGTCGCCGCCCCGATCGAGCGCGTGTTCGCCGTGCTCACCGACCCGGCCCGCATCGCCCAATGGCTCCCCGGGTGTGGCGGTGTGGAGAGCCCCGTGCCGCTGCGAAAAGGCGTGCGCTTCAAGGCGCGCTTCGGGAACCGCGAGACCGAGTTCGAGGTCGTCGACTTTGCGCCCCCCACCGCGTTCGGCTTGGTGGAGCGCGGTGAGCGCAACGGCTGGAAAACGCTGTTCCGGCTCGACGAGACCGCCGGGTCGACGGCGGTGACGGTGCGGGACGTGTGGGCGCCCCGGTCGGTGCTCGCGTGGCTGCGCGGCCGGCTGCGGGAGAAGCGCCAGGTGGAGAGTCAGCTGGAGGCGATCCTGGCGAATGTGCGCAAGCTGCTAGCGCCGTAGCCGCTCGAACGCCGCCTCGATCTCCTGGGCCGGCTCTACGGCGGCGTCCGACAGGTTGGTGAGCAGCGCAACCACCACGTGCGCGTCGCGGTCCACACCGAATACCGCCGTGCCGCCGACCGCGCTGCCGCCGTGGAATGCCCAGTGATGGCCCAAGCTGTCGGTTCTCAGGAACCAGCCGATGCCGTAGCCCGTCTCTTCGCCCGCGCTGGTCCGCTGCGAGGTGAACAACAGCTCCAGCGTTTGCCTTCGCAAGAATCCCGGCGCCACCAGCGCCGACCCGAATTTCACCAGATCCTCGGCCGTCGAGACGAACCCTCCTCCGGCCCACTTGTAGCTGTTGTCCACCGGCGGCGCGACGTGGTAGCCGCCGGCGCTGTCGCCATCGTAGAATTGCGTGCGGCCCGGGACCACGCTGTCGGTCCGGTCGGGCGCCGTGTGGGTGAGCCCGAGGGGACGAAACACGTGCGCCGAGATGTAGGGGAGAAAGTCTTCCCCCGACGCGCCCTCCACCACGGCCGACACGAGGTTCCAGCCGTAGCTCGAGTAGGAGAAGCGCGTCCCGGGCGGGAACAGCAGCGCGTCGTTCTGGAAGATCGCGAGGCCGTCGCGCACCGTGGCGAAACGGCGATCCAGAAAGAACTCCCGGTCCCGGTAATTCCTGATGCCGGCGAGGTGGCCCGCTAGCTGACGCGTGGTGATGGGGAACCCCTTGTCCGGGAACGACGGCACATACCGCTGGATCGGCGCGTCGAGATCGAGCTTCCCCTGCTCGTACAGCAGGGCGACCGCCGCGGCCGTGAGCGGCTTCGATACGCTGCCGATGCGGAACTGCGTCTCACGCGTGACCGGCCGCCGGCGTGCGGCGTCCGCGTACCCGAACCCCTCCGACCACGCCACCGTCCCGTCGATCGCCACCGCGACCTGTACGCCGGGAATGCGCGGGGCGAGCCGCTCGCACACCAGCGCCCGCATCCGTGCGACCGTCTCGCGGTACGCGGCGGGCACGCTGCCGGATGGACGCGACAGGCAGGGCGCCGACTGGGCGGGGCCGGCCACCACCAACGCCACCGCGATCAGCACGCCCATAGAGGGCCTTTCGTCATCATGGAACTCTCAATGTAAAGTCGGAAAAACCTTCTACGCCAAGGGTCGCCGCAAGTGGCGCGCCTGGCTCGCGCGCCACCACAAGATCTGGCTCATCTACGAATCCTATCGGCGGATTTGCATCGGCTGCATCGCGGCCGCCGAGGCCGATACGATCACGACGGTGCTGCGCATTGGCCACGCGCAGCTCCCATGATGCCGTTCGCACGCGACGCTACGCTGCCGCAGCACCCGGCGATGCGGCTGCGCCGCGTCCGGACGTCGCGCCGCTCGGTGTTGCGCACACGACAGACCGGTCCGCGTTTTGCCCCAGGGGCTCCCGAACCCGTCTCTCCAGGAGAAGAGCTCCATGAAACCCACTACCTCGCGTTGCGCGTCCGCTGCGGCGGTCGCGCTGCTGGCCCTCGGCACCGCATGTAGTGATGCACGTGATCCGTTGAGTCCCAAGCTGCAAGCGTGGAACCAGCCGCCGCCCCCCCAGACCGGAGAGATAAGCGGAACGGGCACCATCCCGTCGGGCGGCGTGATTACGTTCACCTTCGACGTGACGTCCGACGCGTCGGGCGTGCACGGGAGGTTCCACGCCTTCGACGCGAGCGGGGACATGCTGGACGCGAGCTCGTTCCTTGCGTTCCGCTCGAGCTCGAGTTTTTGCGCCACGGCTAGCAACGGAGCCGAGTTCGACGCGGTCGGCCCGTTCCTCGACGAGGGCAGGATGAGCACCGCACACTTCACCGTCAAGGCGTGTGACAACCCCCTCGTGGGCATGGACACGTTCAGCATCGACATTCAGGAGAATGGGTTCCACGCCGACGGCACCGTCGTGGGGGACATTCAGAAACACTGAGGCGTCGGGGAAGCGGTTACGGCCGGAACAGCTTCGGAAACCGCTCCTCCAGCCGCTTCAGCTTGGGCAGGTCATTGTACACGATGTACGGGCTGGCGGGGTGGCGGGCCAGGTAGTCCTGGTGATACGCCTCCGCCGTGTAGAAACGCTCGAACGGTACTACCTCCGTCACGATGGGGCGGGGGTAGGCCGCTTCGTGCTTCAGTCCCACGATCATGGCGCGCGCCGCCCGTTGCTGCTCGGGCGTGCGGTAGAACACGACGGAGCGGTATTGGCTGCCCTCATCCGGCCCCTGGCGATCGCGCTCGGTGGGGTCGTGCGCCACGGTGAAGAACACACGCAGCAGCTCCTCGTACGACACCCGCGCCGGGTCGAACGCCACCTCGACCGTCTCGGCGTGCCCGGTGGTCGAGGTGCTGACGAGGTCGTAGCGCGCGGTCGCCGCACCGCCCCCTGAATAGCCGGACACGACGCCGGTCACGCCGCGCACATGGCGGAACACGGCGTCGACGCCCCAGAAGCAGCCCCCGGCGAACACGGCCGTGTCGGCCCTGCCGGCGGACGTACGGGTCTGCGCGGCGCCCGGTCCGGCCGCCGCCGTGAGACCCGTCATCAGCAGCAGCGCACACGCCCTCACGGCTGCCGCCACGTGGGCCGCAGATCCTGCGTGACGAGCTCGATCAGGCGGTTCACCATCCTGCCGTACGCCTCCTTCGGGTCCTTGGCGCCGAAAAACAGCTGCCCGTCCACGAGCGCTACATGACCGACCTTGTCGGTGGCCCACGCACTGGAGCGCCACAGGGTCGCGCCCGAGCGGGCCGAGAGCAGTCGCACCGTGAGGTCCAGCCGCACCGTGGCGTCGAGGTGCGGGCTCACGAGCCCGGCGAGCCCGCCCCCCGCCTGCGGGTTCGTGACCTTGAGGTGGCCTGCGAACACGGCCCCGACGTCGCGCTGCTTGCCCAGCTCCTGGGCCGCGGCGATGCCCAACTCTTGCTCGCCCACGCGCTTCACCAGCGAGTCGGCGGAGCCGAGCTCGAGCACCTCGGTGCCGGGTTGGGCGGCCAGGATCTCTTCCGAGAACCGGTCGGTCGCGAACTGGTGCAGCGAGCCTTTGGCGTTTTCCACGCTGAACGTGACCAGGCCCAGTCGACCGTACGGCCTCAGGTCGAGTCGCGCCGGGACGGGGACGGGCGATGGACGGGAGGCTCCGCCGCAGGCGGCCGAGCAGAGCGTCAGGAGCGCCACGGTCCGGTACACGGGTGCCGTCACTGGAAGACTCCGCACGTGAGGGGTGAGGCAAAGGTAATGCACCGCGTCCGGGTGCGCCCGTGCTTGACGCGCCGCCGCCCCCGCCGTACATCACCTCCGGGGCAGGCGTTGTCAGCCGGCGAGCCGGCGGCCGCCTGATCGCGCGTGATCTTCAAGAGTCCGCATCCCGACGTCGCGGTACCGGACGTCACGCTGCACGAGTTCGTCCTCCGCGGGGCCGCGGCGCTGGGCGACAAGCCAGCGCTGGTCGACGCGGCGAGCGGCCGGTCGCTCAGCTACGCGGCGCTCGCCGCCGGTGTCTCCCGCGTCGCGGCCGGCCTGGCAGCGCGGGGGTTCCGTCCCGGCGACGTGCTCGGCTTGTTCATGCCCAACGCGCCCGAGTTCGCCCTCGCCTTCCACGGCACGCTCGCGGCCGGCGGCGTCGTGACCACGATCAACTCCCTCTGCACGGTCCAGGACGCGGCGTTCCAGCTGCGCGATGCGCGCGCCCGGTTGCTCGTGACGGTGCCTCCGTTCATGGACCGGGCGGCGCCCGTTGCGCAGCAATTGGGGATCGAGGAGGTCTTCGTGATCGGGAGCGCGCGCGGCGCCACGCCGTTCGCCGCGCTGCTCGAGCACGACGCGCCCGTGCCCCGCGTGTCGATCGATCCCGCGACGCACCTGGCGGCGCTGCCGTACTCGAGCGGCACCACGGGATTCCCCAAAGGCGTCATGCTCACGCATCGCAATCTCGTCGCCAACCTGCTCCAGACGGACCCGGTGCACACGATCGTGGAGCAGGATCACGTCATGGCGGTGCTGCCGTTCTTCCATATCTACGGCATGCAGGTGGTCTTGAACCTGGCGCTGTGGCGGGGCGCGACCCTCGTGACGATGCCGAAGTTCGACCTGGACCCCTTCCTCGGGGCCCTGCAGCAGTATCGCATCACGCGGGCGTTCGTCGTGCCGCCGCTGGTGCTCGCGCTCGCCAAGCACCCGGCTGTGGACGGCTACGACCTGTCGAGCCTGCGCGGTATGATGTCCGGTGCCGCGCCACTCGACGCCGCGCTCGAAACCGCCTGCGCCCGGCGCGTCGGCTGCCGCCTCATCCAGGGCTACGGCCTGACGGAAGCCAGCCCGGTGACCCACGCGAACCCGGACCAGCCCGGCAAGGCCAAGCCCGGGACCGTTGGCCTACTCCTGCCCAACACGGAGTGTCGCATCGTCGATCCGACGACGGGCGCGGACCTGGGCCCGGAAGAGGATGGGGAGCTGCTGATCCGGGGGCCCCAGGTGATGCGCGGCTACCTGAACAACGCGGAGGCGACGGCCGCCACGCTCGACGCCGGCGGCTGGCTCCACACCGGCGATATCGGGCACGTGGACGCGGACGGCTACTTCACGATCGTGGACCGGTTGAAGGAGCTGATCAAGTACAAGGGGTTCCAGGTGGCTCCGGCCGAGCTGGAAGCGGTGCTGTGCACCCACCCGGCCGTGGCAGACGCCGCGGTGATCCCCATGCCCGACGACGAGTGCGGCGAGGTCCCCAAGGCGTTCGTGGTCCTGAAAGGAGAGACGTCGCCCGCGGCGCTGCTCGCGTACGTGGCCGAGCGCGTCGCCCCCTACAAGAAGATCCGGGTGATCGAGGTGATCGACGCGATCCCCAAGTCGCCGTCCGGCAAGATTCTGCGGCGGCTGCTCAAGCAGCGGGAGCGGGCAGCGGCGGTCAGTTGACCTTCAGCACCGCCTCGACGAAGCTCAACGTCTTGGTCTCGACCCACTCCACCGAGACGGCCTCCACCTTCATCGTCCCGATGCGGTCGCTGCTGGTCGTGACCACACGGCCCTTGGCAGGGGAGGGCTTGATGTCGCGCGCCACGGCGATGCCGCGGCGGGGATCACACCGGAAGGTGAGCACCGAGGCCAGCGCCGCGCCCTCCGGCGCGCGCGGCGTGAACGCCAGCTCCACGCTGGGATAGGCGCCCGCCGTGGTGCTCTGGTCCTCGATCACCGCCTCGTGGCCGGCGTTCTTGAGCTCGTCTACGACGCGGTCGAGCACCGCACGCACCACCTTCTGGAGCCGGTCGCCGCAGGCACGCCGGCGACGCTCGTTTTCGTCGTGTGCGGGCTTCACGCCGACGGCCCCCGCCCCCGTCCCCGCCCCGGGCGCCGCGCCCGTGCGCTCCGCGTAGCTCTTCAAGAGCGCGCGTAGCTTCTCCAAGCTCTTTTCGCTCATGAGTCGTCCCGCCCAGTCGCCTGGCCCCCATGAGATGATACGGCTCCCGGCGCAGCGGCGCGATAGGGGACGTGGGACGGGGAACGTGGGTGGGGGGAACTGCGGGACTCCGCCTGGCCTGGAGCTACAGGTTGAGTGCCTGGAGCAGGCGTTGCACCCGCGGCCACTCGCTCAACGGCAGGACGTCGTCGTCCGATTCCAGGATGAACGATGGCTCGCTCACGCACCCCGTGCTCGTGAGCGCGGCGCGCTGCGCGCATACCAGATAGGGATAGACCGCGTCGCGGTGCAGCACCCATACGGCCGAGTCGCCCAGCGCCGGGTGCAACCCGGGGCCCAGTCGGAAGAACATCAGGCTCCACTCATGCCCGTCGAACGCCCGAATGCGCGCTTCGTAGGCCTGGGTGTCGTCACAGCGGCGCATGATGTGCGCGATGATCCCGCAGGGGGCCTCGTAGCGGATATCGCGTTGCGCTCTGGTCAACACGCCCGCTACGACGACGTCGGCCGTGGCGAGCCGCCCGGCCAGGACGTGATCGGCCGGGGGAGTCAGCGGCACACGGTCGACCGCCGTGCGATGGGAGACGGCGCAGGCCGAGACCAGCAGCAGGAGCACGCTCGCGGCCAGGCCTGCGCGCGCGCTGGGTACGCGGGTGACGTGCCGGTGATTCCTGCTGTGCATACGACCGACCCTCGACTCACTGTCTCCGTGTTGACGAGAAGCAAGAGCGGTGCCACTCGGAAGCCAACGCGGGCGCCCAAAAAGGTGTGGCGCTCTCGCAGCACGGGGGCACGAGAGCGGAACCACGCCAGGTCTGGCGCGGTTACAGCGTGCAGTCGGGACATAGGTTCACTGGTGTTTCACCCCGCACACAGGTTTGGGACCGCTATGACACAATCAGTCGATATCCCAGTCGCGCACAGCGGCAGCTTCGTCTTGGGCGGCGATCGCCCCGTCTACCGGTTGGGCTTCGGCGCCATGCGACTCACGGGGAAGGGAATCTGGGGCGAGCCCCGCGACCACGGCGAGGCCATCGCCGTGCTGCGACGAGCGCTCGAGCTCGGCATCAATCTCATCGATACGGCCGACTCGTATGGCCCGGCGGTGAGCGAGCGCCTGATCGCGGAGGCCCTGTATCCGTATCCGCCCGAGCTGGTGATCGCCACCAAGGGCGGGCTCGAGCGCCCGGGCCCCGATCAGTGGACGCCGAACGGTCGACCGGAGCACCTGCGCGCCGCCTGTGAGGGCAGCTTGCGCCGCCTCAAGCTCGAGCGCATCGACCTCTACCAGCTGCACCGCATCGATCCCGCCGTGCCGTTCGACGATCAGCTCGGCACCCTGCGGGATCTCCAGCAGCAGGGGAAGATCCGTCACGTCGGGCTGTCGGAGGTGTCCGTGGCGGACATCGAGCGGGCTCGCATGCTCGTGCCGATCGTATCGGTGCAGAACCGGTACAACCTCGTGGAGCGTCACGCGGCACCGCCGTCCGCCGGGGTGACGCACCCGCAGCCCCCGGAGCTGGTCCTGGAGCATTGCGAGCGCGAGGGCATCGCCTTCATCCCGTGGTTCCCCCTGTTCGCGGGCGATCTCGCGAAGCCGCGCGGCCCGGTGGCGCGCGTCGCCACGCGGCTGCGCGTGACGCCCGCGCAGGTGGCCCTCGCGTGGCTGCTCAAGCGCTCGCCCGTAATGCTCCCCATTCCCGGCACGTCGAGCGTCAAGCACCTCGAAGAGAACGTCGGGGGCGCGCTGCTCGAGCTCAGCGATCAGGATTTTCGCGACCTGAATCGCGGCTGACGGGCGCGCAGCAGCGCCGAGGCGCGCTGCTGCGCATCGGCCACGGCGCGCGCGCGCCGCACAGTGCGGCTCGCGGGCGCCGCACCGGAACGCTCTGCGCGGCCTGTCTCCGTCGCACCACGGGTCGGTCCGGTTTTTGCCCTCCCTCCCCACACGGCGTAGTGGCGGCACGAACGATATGGGCGAGGGTGCGACGATGGCACGCAGGACGGGCTGGAGCTTGCTGGCAGCGGCGGCCGCAACGCTGGTGGTGGCGGGCGCATGTAACGATTCCCAGAGTCCCAAGCCCCGAGCGCTGCTCGGCCTCCCCGACGTCGGCACGCTGGCTGTGACCGTCACCACCTCGGGCTCGAACACGCCGGGCGGGTACACGATCGTTGTAGACGGGTCCTCCAGCCAGTCGGTCGGCGCCAACGCCGTCGCCACGTTCGTCGGACTCCCGCCGGGCAGTCACACCGTTTTCCTGTCGGGCGTCCCCTCCAACTGCTCGGTGGGCGGGGCCAACCCGCGCAGCGTTTCGCTCATCGCCGGCGTGGTGGCCGCCACGAGCTTCTCCGTGAGCTGCACGGCACCACCCCCACCGCCTACCACCGGCAACCTGACGGTCACGACCAGCACCAGTGGGTCCAACCTCGATACAGATGGATACACGCTCACGCTCGACGGCGGCACGACGCGGTCGATCGGCGTGAACGGCAGCGTCACGTTCAGCGGCCTGTCGGCGGGGAGTCACACCGTGGCGATCTCCGGTGTGGCGTCGAACTGCTCGGTCAGCGGCGGGACGTCCCGGACGGTGAGCGTGCCGGCGGGCGGCACCGCGTCGACCTCGTTCTCCGTGAGCTGTGCGGCCCCGCCTCCCACGACGGGCAACCTCACCGTGTCCACCAGCACGACCGGGTCGAACCTGCCGTCGGGCGGCTACACAGTGACGGTTGATGGTGGCGCCAGCCAGAGCATCGGGACGAATAGCAGCGTCACGTTCACCGGGCTCTCGGCGGGCAGTCACGCGGTCGCCCTCTCCGGGGTCC
>QHUU01000085.1 GCA_003222155.1 Gemmatimonadota bacterium
ATGATGTAGATGCCGGAGCGCTCGGCGAAGATGAACCGGCGCATCTTGGGATTCCAGCGGCGCGTCTGATGCCCGAAATGGACGCCCGCTTCCAGCAGGTCCTGCAACTGAGGCTGCGCCATGCACTCCCTCTCGTGGGTTTTGCTCCGCCGCCGCCGTCATCTCCGAATGCCACCCCGCAGGGACCCGGCATCGGATCGGGCGACGTGTGTGATTTACCGCTTGCTGAACTGGAACCGCTTGCGCGCTCCCGCCCGTCCCGGCTTCTTGCGCTCCACCACGCGCGGATCGCGCGTCAGGAGTCCCTGCTCGCGCAGCTTCTTGCGGTGCTGCTCGTCCGCCAGGCACAGCGCGCGCGCGATCGCGAGCCGCAGCGCCCCCGCCTGTCCCGTCACGCCCCCACCGCGGCACAACGCCCGCACGTCGAAGGCGCCCAGCGTGTCGGTGGCCGTGAACGGCTGCTGGATGTGCGACACCAGCGACGGCCGGGGGAAGTAGTCCCCCAGCGTGCGCCCGTTGATGTTCCACTTCCCCGAGCCGGGCGTCAGATACACGCGGGCCACGCCCACTTTGCGGCGACCCACCGCGTGCCAGCGCAGCTCCGGGGTGATGCCGCTGCTCATCGAGCCCCCGCCGCTGCCGCGCCGAGCGGCTGCGGCTGCTGCGCCGCGTGGGGATGGTCGGGTCCGCCGTACACTTTCAGCATCTGTTTCACCTTCTGGCGCGACAGCGTGGTCTTGGGAAGCATGCCCCACACCGCCCGCTCGATCACGCGCTCCGGGTGTTTCTCCATCACGTTCTTGAGCGGTGCGAACCGCTCGTGCCCCATGTAGCCGGTGTGTCGGAAATACCGCTTCTGCTCGAGCTTGCGCCCCGTGAGCTTCACCTTCGCCGCGTTCACGACCACGACGCAGTCGCCGCCGTTCAGATGCGGCGTGAAGGTGGGCTTGTGCTTGCCGCGCAGGATCTGCGCCAGCTGGCTCGCCAGCCGCCCCAGCGGCTGCCCCGTGGCGTCGACCAGGAACCAGCGGTGCGTCACATCCTCTTTGCGCAAGCTGAACGTCTTCATTCCCGAAGCCTTCCTCGCGTCGCCCGGTCGATGATAGCCGCGAACTATACCCGGGGCGTAAGGCGGTGTCAACCCGAAGGTTCCGGGCTCGCGAGGGTGACGAGCGGCATCCCTTTTTCGACCGGCTGCCCCACCGTCACGTGCACCGTCTGCACCACGCCCGCGCGCGGTGCGCGCAGCTCGTTCTCCATTTTCATCGCCTCCACCACCACCAGGCCGGCCCCGGCGTCGACCCGCTGCCCGTCCGCGACTTCGACCCGGACCACCAGGCCGGGCATCGGCGCGCGCACCACGGCCGGCCCCGCCGCGCCCGGCGCCGTCCTCGTGAGCGCCTCGATCTCCCGGGTCCGTTCGTCTTGCACCACCACTTCCACACGCTCACCCACCACACCCATGGCCCAGCGTCCGTCGCCCTCGAGTGGCTGGGCGGCCACCGTCCACGACTCCCCGCGCAGCAGCAGATGATACAGCGGCGTGCCGGGCAGCGGCGCGAGCTGGGCGTCGATCGCCTCCCCGCCCACGAGCACGCGGTCGCCGTCGACCTCCACCTCGATGGTCTGGGCCCCCACGGTCACGAAGTACTTCACGGCACCACCCCTCCTAACGCGGAAGTCGGAACGCGGAACGCGGAACGCGGAACAGAAATGGAGGGTCGCTCGACGAGCGTACCTCCCACTAATGTTCCGCGTTCCGCGTTCCGCGTTTCGCGTTTCGGTGTTCCGCGTTCCGAGTTCCGCGTTGTCCCTCTCACGCCGCCTCGAGCATCGCGACCGTCTCCACGTGCGCCGTCTGGGGAAAGAGATCGAACGCCCGCACGGCCGTGAGCCGGTAGTTGACCCGCAACCGGTACAGGTCGCGCGCCAGGGTCGCCGGATCGCAGGAGACGTAGGCGATTCTGGGGACCGGCTGCCCACTCAGGCGCAGCGTCACGTTCCAGTGCAGCCCGCCGCGCGGCGGATTGACCACGACGGCGCTCGGCTCGGGCAACGTCGGCAGCACGTCCTCCGCCCGCGCCGCAATGAATCGGACGGGACCGGGCGAGGCGCGCCGTTGAGCCCAGTCGATCGCCTTCTCGTCGGCATCCACGCTCACCACCTGCGCCCCGCGCTCCGCGAGCTGCACCGCCGTGTCGCCGATCCCGCCGTACAGGTCCCACACCACCGCGCCGCGCACGTCGCCCAGCTGCTCCACGACCCAGCGGCGCGTGATCGCGCCCATTTCCGGGTTCACCTGCTCGAACGCGGTGGCCGGGAATCCGGTCGCGGGCCCGGCCACCACGCGCGCCGCGCCCTCCACCGGCTGCCACCAGCAGATCACGCCGTCCGAGTCGGGGACGGCGGCGCGCAGCGCGGCCGCGTCGCTCGCCGCCCACGGCTCGCCCGCCGACTCGGCGATCACGTGCCGGCGCCCCTCGCGGTCCCGCCGCAGCGTGAGACGCGCGAGTTTCGGCGGCAGCAGGTCCTGCCGCGGCTTGAGCTCACGCCACAGCGCCATGAGCCGGAAGTCGGCGATGTGACAGTCGATCAACGGAAACACCGTGCCGGGCCGGTCGTACGGGTGGAAGCCCACCGTCTTTCCGCGGCCTCTACCGCCCTTCACCGCCAGACTCACCTTCGCCCGGTAGCGCCACTCCTCCACCGCTTCCACGATCTCGGGATCGGGAACGTCGAGCTTGGCGATGCGGCGCAGCGCGTCTCCGACGATCGCCCGCTTCGCGTCGAGCTGGGCGTCGTAGGCCACGTGCTGCAGCTGGCAGCCGCCGCAGCGGTCCTGTCCGTAGTGCGGACAGGGGGGCGTAACGCGCGCGCCGGTGGGCGCGACCACCTCGGCGAGCTCGCCCCGCGCGAAGCTCTTGTGCAGCTTCACACCGTCGCGCAGCCGGACCCGCTCGCCCGGCGCGGTCCGCGGCACGAACACGGCGCGTCCGTCGCCCAGCCGGCCGACGCCGTCCCCACCCGCCGCGATCGAAGTGATCGCCACGATGTCGCTCATCCGCCCCCGCCCACGGCTTCCCGTCGAGCGGCGAGCAACCAGGCCGACGGTGGCACGGTCGGACGCTCGGAGGGCGCCGGCGGGGGTGTGGCCGCACGCCGCTGCTCGGCGAGGAGGGCGGCTACGACGGCGAGCGGGCGCGTCAGATCGGGCCGGGCGTCCCCCGAGAGCAGTCGCGTCCCCGCCCGGTCGAGATAGGTGATGTCCAGGTCGCCGCGCTGGAATTCCGCGTCCTGCATCACCCGCAGGTGAAACGGCTGCGAGGTGGGAATCCCCACGATCACGAGCTCGCGCAGGGCGCGCCGCATCCGCTCGAGCGCCACCGCGCGCGTTTCACCCCACGCGATCAGCTTCGCGATGAGGGAATCGTAGTGGAGCGTCACCTCGTTCCCCGTTTCAAAGCCGGCATCCCAGCGGACGCCGGGGCCGCCCGGCACCCGCAGGTGCTGCACGACGCCCGTGACGGGCAGGAAATCGTTGAACGGATCTTCCGCCGTGATACGGCACTCGATCGCGTGGCCGCGCGGCTGCAGCGTCCCGGCGTGCACCCGCAGCGGCTGGCCCGTGGCCACGCGCAGCTGCTCCCGCACGATGTCCACCCCGTACACCAGCTCGGTCACCGGATGCTCGACCTGCAGGCGGGTGTTCATCTCCAGGAAGAAGAACTCGCCGGTCGGCGCGAGCAGAAACTCGATCGTGCCCGCGCTCAGATAGCCGACCGCTCCGGCGGCGGCTGTGGCGGCGTCACTCAGGCGTCGCCGCAGCGCCGGTGTCACGGCGAGCGAGGGCGCCTCCTCGATGAGCTTCTGATGACGCCGCTGGATGCTGCACTCGCGCTCGCCCAGCGACACGACCCGGCCGAACGAATCGGCGAGCACCTGAATCTCGATGTGGCGCGGCCGCTCGAGGTACTTCTCGAGATACACCTCCCCAGCCCCGAACGCCTTCTGCGCCTCGCTCTGCGCCGCCTCGAACGCCGGCTCGAGCTCGGTCTCCGCCTGCACCAGCCGCATGCCCTTCCCCCCACCCCCTGCCACCGCCTTGAGCAGCACCGGGTACCCGAGCCGCGCGGCCTCGGGACGCGCCTGCGCGTGGTCGGCGAGCGGCCGCGTCGTCCCGGGCACGATCGGCACGCCTGCCTGCTGCATACGGCGCCGCGCCTCGGTCTTGTCGCCCATGGCGCGGATCGCGGCGGCCGACGGTCCCACGAACATCAGGCCCGCTTCGGTCACCGCCTCCGCGAACGGGGCCCGCTCGGAGAGAAAGCCGTATCCCGGGTGGACCGCCTGACAGGCGGTGTCGCGCGCGGCGGCGATGAGCTTCGCAGCATCGAGGTAGGACTGCGCCGCGGCGGCGGGGCCGAGCGCGACGGCGGCGTCGGCCGCGCGCACGTGGGGCGAGAGCCGGTCCACGTCCGAATACACGGCGACCGCTTCCATTCCTTCTTCGTGACATGCCCGGATGATCCGGAGAGCGATCTCCCCGCGGTTGGCGACGAGCACGCGCTTGATATCGGTCATGCGGCGTCCGCCCCGCTCATTTCCGGCACCTCGCCACCTCGGCCGATACCTTGAACGTCGCGAGCGGCTCGCACAGCGCGGGCGTCACCCGGGCGGCCCGGGCATACGCCGCGAGGGCGGGATCGGCCCAGGGATCGTGGGCGTCGAGGCCCACCCGCAGCGCGGCGAACACGAAGTCGCGCGCCGGCACACTCGGGCCCTTGCCCTGCGGTCCCGTCACCCACACGAGGGAGCGTGGCACCCATCCGACCCGCGGGCGCACCTCGGGCGGCCGCTCGAACGCCATGCTGACGCACACGGGGCGCCGTTTCGCCAGCTCCCCCAGCCAGGCGTCGTCCGCCGAACGGCGACCGAGCTTCAGGTCGCGCGCCAGCCGGGCCCGCAGCAGCGCATCGGACCGCCACGCGGCGAGCGGCAGCACCAGCAGGTCGGGTCGCAACGCGCGCGCGAATCGCATGTACCAGACGGCGTAGGAATCGGCGTCCCCCGCGGTGAGCAGCGCCCCGCCAGTGGGACACGCCCGCAGCAGGTTCTCGCCCAGTTCCTCCAGCACCGCGGGAACACGCAGGTCGTTAGGCAGCGGCCCCCAGGCATCGAGTGCGGCGGCGATGCCGCTCTCCTCCCACGTGAGCCGCGAGCGCGCGGCCCACACGGCCACGCGCAACACGCGCGCGCTGTCCCCGGCGGCGCTCGCGCCCACCGGCCCGGCCAGCGCGGCGGCGCGCGCGAGCGCCAGCTCCGCGGTGTCGAGCGCGGCGCGCGCCCAGGCGCTGTCCGCCTCCGCGCGATGGGCCCGCCCGTGCGCTGCGTCGGCGAGCTGCAGGAAGCCGCGCCCCACCAGCAGCCACCCTGCTCCGTCCATCGAGTCCCGCGCCACCCGTTCGCGCAGCGCGGCGAGCGAATCGGAGAGCGCGGGGGGCGGCGGCGACGGCGCCTGCAGCAGCACCGCCAGCGCGGTGACGCTACAGAGGAATGTTGCCATGCTTCTTGGGAGGATTGCGATCGCGTTTGGTCGCGAGCGTGGTGAGCGCCTCGATCAGCCGCGGACGGGTGTCGCGCGGGTCGATGATGTCGTCGAGGTAGCCGCGCGCGGCCGCGAGATAGGGGTGCGCGAACTTTTCCCGATACTCGGCCTCGCGCGCCTCGGTCGCTTCGTCCTTGTACAGGATTTCCACGGCCCCCTTCGGGCCCATCACGGCGATCTCGGCGGTGGGCCAGGCGACGTTGTAGTCGCCGCGGACGTGCTTCGAGTTCATCACGTCGTAGGCGCCGCCGTACGCCTTGCGGGTGATCACCGTGAGCTTGGGGACGGTCGCTTCGCAATAGGCGAACAGCAGCTTGGCGCCGTGCTTGATGATCCCCCCGTGCTCCTGCGCCATGCCCGGGAGAAAGCCGGGGACGTCCTCGAACGTGACCAGCGGCACGTTGAACGCGTCGCAGAACCGGATGAACCGGGCCCCCTTGAGCGACGCGTCGATATCCAGCACACCGGCGATCACGGCGGGCTGGTTCGCGATCACGCCCACGGAACGGCCGCCCAGCCGCGCGAACCCCACCAGCAGGTTACCCGCGAAGTCGCGATGCACTTCGAAGAAGTCGCGGTCATCCACCACGCGGCGGATCACGTCGCGCATGTCGTACGGCTTGGTCGGGCTGTCGGGCACGATGTCGAGCAGGTCCTCGTCGCGCCGGTCGGGCGGATCGGTCGCGGGCCGGAGCGGCGCTTCGTCCAGGTTGTTCGCCGGCAGGTAGGAGAGGAGCGTCCGGATCCCCGCCAGGGCCTCGCGCTCCGAGTCGTGCACGAAGTGCGCGACGCCCGATTTCGTCGCATGCACGTCGGCGCCCCCCAGCCCCTCGAAATCGACCTCCTCGTGCGTCACCGTCTTCACGACGCTTGGTCCCGTCACGAACATGTAGGAGACGCCCCGCACCATGAAGACGAAGTCCGTGATGGCGGGGCTGTACACCGCGCCTCCGGCGCAGGGCCCGAGGATGGCGCTGATCTGAGGCACCACGCCGGACGCGAGCGTGTTGCGCAGGAAGATGTCGGCGTAGCCGCCCAGCGAGACGACGCCCTCCTGGATGCGCGCCCCGCCCGAGTCGTTCAGGCCGATCATGGGAGCGCCCGTCTTGAGGGCGAGGTCCATCACCTTGCACACTTTTTCGGCGTGCGCTTCGGAGAGCGACCCGCCGAAAACAGTGAAGTCCTGCGAAAACACGTACACCAGCCGGCCGTCGACCCGTCCGTGCCCGGTCACCACGCCGTCGCCGAGATACTTCTCGTCCGCCAGGCCGAAGTCGGCCGCGCGGTGCGTGACGAAGCGGTCGAGCTCGACGAACGAGCCCGGATCGAGCAGCGCGTCGAGCCGCTCGCGAGCCGTCATCTTGCCCTTGTCGTGCTGCGTCTTGATGCGGTCGGCGCCGCCGCCGAGCTCGGACTCGGCGCGCTTCTGCTGCAGCAGGTCGAGCTTTTCGCGCATACTCATGTGGAGAGAATCTAGAGGGAACCGGGAGCAGGAAACAGGACGGCTAATACTAGGCGCGCAGACGCACAGCGGTAAACAGCGAAAAGTGGTCAGGAAGAGGCTTTCCTGACCACTCGAACTGTACACCCCTGTGCGTCTACGCGTCCAGCTGTTGCGTGTCCTGCTTGCTTGGTTCCGGCGCACTGTCTTCTTTGGGCCACCCGGTGGCCGCGAGGACGATCCGATGGTGTATCGGATCGACTTCGAGCACCTTCAGCTCCACCGCCTGTCCCTCTTTGACCGCGTCCGCCGGATTCTGAATGTCCGCGATGCCCAGCTGCGACATCGGCACGAAGCCCTCGATGTCGCTCCCGAGGTCTACGACCACGCCCTTGTCCATCAGGCGCAGCACCCGGCCCCGCAGCTCGGTGCCCACGGGATACGTCTCGCCGATCCGCAGCCACGGATCCTCCTGCGCCTGCTTCAGGCCCAGCGAGATCCGCTTGTTCTCGGCGTCGACGTTGAGGATCAGCACCTCGACCTCGTCGCCCTTCTTCACGACCTCAGAGGGATGCTGCACGCGCTTGGTCCACGACATGTCGGAGATGTGGATCAGGCCGTCGATGCCGGGCTCGATCTCCACGAAGGCGCCGAATGAGGTCAGGTTGCGGACCTTGCCCTTGAGCCGCGTCCCGACCGGGTACTTCTGCGGCAGCGCCATCCAGGGATCTTCCTCGGTCTGCTTCATGCCGAGGGAGACTTTTTCTTCTGTCTCGTCCACCTTCAGTACAACGGCTTCTATCGTTTCGCCGATCGACACGATCTTCGACGGGTGACGCACGTTGCGCGTCCAGCTCATCTCGGAGATGTGGACCAGGCCTTCGATGCCCGGCTCGAGCTCGACGAACGCGCCGTAGTTGGTGATCGACACGACCTTGCCTTGCACCCGCGTGCCCACGGGGTACTTCGCCGCCACGTTCTTCCACGGGTAGGCCTGCAGCTGCTTGAGACCGAGGCTGATGCGCTCCCGCTCCCAGTCGATGTCGAGGACTTTGACTTCGACCTCCTGGCCGATCTTCACCATCTCGGAGGGATGCGACACGCGCCCGTAGCTCATGTCGGTGATGTGCAGCAGGCCGTCCACGCCGCCCAGATCGATGAAGGCGCCGAAATCGGTGATGTTCTTCACGATCCCCTTGCGCACCTGACCGACCTGCAGCTCCTTCATCAGGACGTCGCGCTTGGTCTTGCGCTCCGCTTCGAGCAGCACGCGCCGGCTCACCACGATGTTGCGGCGGCGCTTGTTGAGCTTGATGATCTTGAACTCGAAGCTCTGCCCCAGCAGCTCGTCGATGTTCGGCACCCGCCGCAGCGCGATCTGACTGCCGGGGAGGAACGCGTCCACCCCCATCAGATCCACCACCACCCCGCCCTTGATCTTCTTCACTAAGGTGCCCGATACCGCCTCGTCCTTCTCGTGGGCCTCGCGGATCCGCTCCCACACCCGCATGAAGTCGGCCTTCTTCTTGGAGAGGACCACCGCGCCTTCCTGGTCCTCCAGGTGCTCCAGGAAGACCTCGATCTCATCCCCCTCCTTGAGCGACTTGGGATCCTTGAACTCGTCGATCGGTACGGCGCCTTCCGACTTGAACCCGACGTCGAGGATGACGGCGGCGTCGGTCACGCGCAGCACCTTGGACTTGACGATCTCGCCCTCTTCGATGTTGGAGAGCGTCCCCTCGTACAACTCCGTCATCTTGGCGATTTCGTCCGACGAGTATTCCTCGTGGAGATCGGATCGGACGCGGAGATGGGAGTGAGAAGCGGCGGGAGTGTCGGGTTTCGGCTCGGGTTTCGACTCGGGCAGGTTTTCGGTATCCACCAGCATTCCGTACACCGGTTTGGTTGTGAGTTTGGACGCTCAGACCCCGCACGTGAGCCGGGCCCGGGAACGCGAAGCCCGAATACTAGCCGAGGTGCCGTTCCCGCGCCAGCGCCACGACGCGGTCGGCCTGCTCCTCCAGCGACAGGTCAGTCGTATCGAGCAGCACGGCGTCTGCGGCCGCCCGCAGCGGGGCCACCGGTCGGGTGGAGTCGGCACGGTCCCGCGCGGCCAGCGCCTGGGCCTCCCGGGCCAGCTCGGCCGGGTCGATGCGGGAGCCCCGCTGGGCCAGCCGCCGCCGGGCCCGCTCCTCCGGGCTCGCCGTGAGAAACACCTTCACGGGGGCGTCCGGAAACACCACCGTCCCGATGTCCCGACCGTCCACAACCACGCCACGTGCCACCCCGGCGACGGCGTCCCGCTGCTGCACGTTCACCCAGTTGCGGACCTCGCGGATCGCGGCGATCGCGGAGACGTGGCGCGTCACGCGCTCGGAGCGGATCGCCTCGTCCACGTCCACCCCGGCGACCGCGGGCCGGAAGCCGTCGTCAACCAGCACGAGCCGCACCGGGAGGTCCTCTGCCAGTGCCACGATCTGCTGCGGCGACCACCCGTCCCCCGTCCCCCGTCCCTCCTCCCCGAGGTTGTCCAGCACCGCCAGCGTCACGGCCCGGTACAGCGCCCCCGAGTCGAGATGCGCCCATCCCAACCGGCGTGCGACCAGCGCCGCAGTGGAGCTTTTGCCCGAGGCGGCGGGGCCATCGATGGCGATGACCCGGACCCTCACGTTTCCCGTTTCCCCTTTCCCGTTTCTCGAATGCTCCGCAGGTCGGCGAAGAACCGCGGGTAGCTGATCGCGACGGACGCTCGTTCCGAGAGGCGCACGTCCGCCCCCGGCACCGTGCCCAGCACCGCGAATGCCATCGCCAGGCGGTGATCGCGCGCGGTATCCACCCGACCGCGCGGGGGCCGGGTCGTGCCGCACACGTGCAGGTCGTTGCCGCGCGCCTCGGCTTCGACTCCCAGCGCGCGCAGGTTGGCCGCGATCAGCTCGAGGCGGTTGCTTTCCTTTACCCGCAGTTCGCCGACCTCGCGGAATGCCGTTTCGCCTTCCGCCCGGCTCGCCAGCACGGCCAGAATCGGCACTTCGTCCACCAGCGTCGGCACCTCCGCCGCGGTGACCTCGGTGCCCGACAGCGTCCCCCCCGACGCCCGCACCACCAGGTCGGCCACCGGCTCGCCTCCGGCGTCCCGCAGATTCACCCGTTCCACGCGGGCGCCCATGCGCCCGAGCACCACCAGGAAGCCCGTGCGGGTGGGGTTCACGCCGACGTTTTCGATCACGAGCTCGCCCCCTTGAGCGAGCACCGCCGCACCGACGAGAAACGCCGCGGAAGACGCGTCGCCGGGCACGGACAGCTGGAACGGCGGCACCACGGAGCGCGCAGCGGGCTCGAACACGATCGCGCCGTCCCGCTCGTGCATGCCGAGACCCAGGTGCGCGAGCAGGCGCTCGGTGTGATCGCGCGAGCGATACGGCTCTCGGATGGTGACGGCGACGCCCCCCGTCAGTCCCGCGAGGAGCAGCGCGCTCTTGATCTGCGCGCTCGCCACGGGCGTCGTGTAGGCCAAGGCGTGGAGCCGGCCGCCGCGAATCGTGAGCGGCAGCGCATCCCCCCCGCGCTCGGTGATCTCGGCCCCCATGGCGCGCAACGGCTCGGTCACGCGCCGCATCGGGCGCCGCCGCAGCGACGCGTCCCCGGTGAGCGTGGCGGCGAACTTCTGGCCCGCCAGGATTCCGAGCATGAGCCGGGCGGTCGTGCCCGAATTGCCGCAATGAAGCCGGGAAACGGGAGACGTGAAACGGGAAACGTGCACCTTGACGGTGGCGCCCTCGCGAACGGTGGAGATGTCGGCGCCGAGCCCGCGCAGCACCCGAGCGCTGGACTTGACGTCGTCGCCGGTCAGGAGCCCTGTGATCTCGCTGGTGCCGTGCGCCAGCGCCGCGAGCATCAGCGCGCGATGGGAAATGCTCTTGTCGCCCGGCGGCCGCACCGTGCCCCGCACCTTCACGGGTCGAGTCTCCGGCGCCAGTCGGCGGCTTGCGTCAGCCAGCTCGTGAGGGCGGCCGCGTCACCCGCCTCGAGCGCCCGCTCCAGCTGACCCAGCGGCTCCTCCAGCGCCCGCAGCGCCGGCAGCAGCTGATCCCGGTTCATAAGGAAGATTTCGGTCCACAACGTGGCGTCGCTCGCGGCGAGGCGGGTGGCACCGCGCGCCCCGGGCCCGAAGCTCGCCCCTGGCGGCGACGCCTCGGCCAGGTAATGGGCGAGCAGCGAGGCGACGGCCTGCGGCAGATGGCTCGTCACCGCGAGCTGGCAGTCGTGTCGCGCGGCGTCGATCATCACCGGGTGGGCGTCGAGCACGCTTTCCCAGAAGTGTGCGATCTCGCGGGCGGCGCCTTCGCCATCGCGCGTCGGGGTGATGTAGACGACGGCGTGCGTGAACAAGCCGAGCCGGGCGGCGCCGAAGCCGCGGGCGTGGGTACCTGCGAGCGGGTGGCCGCCGGCGAAGCGCGATCCGAGGCCCACCTCCTGGGCCCGCTCCACGATCGCCCGTTTCACTGACCCCACGTCGGTGACCACCGCGCCGGCGGGGACGTGGGGGTGCAGCGTGTCGAGCAGCGCCAGGTTGGCGGCGGGGGGCGCGGCGAGCACCAGCAGCTCGGCGGCGCGGGCGACGTCCGCCGCGCGTGGGGGAGCATCGTCGATCGCGCGCTGCTGCGCGGCCGCCGCGCGCTCCGCCGGGTCGGGGGACCAGCCGAGCACGGTGGCGATCCCGGCGCGCTTCGCCTCGAGCGCGAGCGAGCCGCCGATCGCGCCGAGGCCGATGATGCCGAGCGTGGAGGGGCGCACGGAGTGGAAGCTAGCGGCCTGAGACTGGGGCGTAAACGAGAAGGGCGGCTCGCTTCAGGAGCCGCCCTCCGACCGTCTGCGCGCGCGTAAATGCGTCAGTGACAACCCAGCGTGATCGGGATGGTAATCGTCTGCAACGCGGTCTCGCCTTGGATGAGGTCAAACTCGGCCGACGCGCTGCCGCAGACCAACGTTCCGGTGCCAGCGCCGTTCGCACTGAAGTTGAACCCCGGCAGCGTACAGGTGCCCGAGGCACACGTGAACGGACCTTCGCTGCTTTGGAGGCTGCTTCCGGCAAAGCGGCGCGCTACCCCTTGCACAACGTATCCCTGTACGACGAGGCCAGAAGCAGGCGCACCGGTCTCGTTACTTACGCTCACGGTTGCCGTGCCCTCCAGACCGCCGATATTGAGCGTCGTCGGGCTCACCGACGCACCTACGAGATGCGCGGTAAGCGCCCAGCCGATATTGCTGAAGCAACAGGTCAATCCGCCCAACCCGCGGTGGCTCATCGCAGCAGCGCCGAACAGCGGCTGGGGCATCACCAGCCGACCGATCGCGTTCACAACGCCGTGCCACTGCTTCAAGGCCAGATCGATCACGCGGCGCTTGCCAAGCCCGAACCCTCCCCCCGGCGGGACCCAGGGTGCGCAGGCGTCGAGCAGCATCGCCGGCGCCTCCGCGAGCTGCACCGCCGGTATGCCGGGGTCGGACTTATAGAGCCGCAAGTCGTGATAGTTCGCGTCTCCTGGGGCCAGGGTCGGGCATACTTCCACTCGCGCGCATCTGGCGTTGTCGTCTGCAGTCCCCGGCCCTTCTCCGGGCTGCGCCGCGCAGTTCAGCGGGTTGTCGACTCGTGGAGAGGTCGTGAAGCTGTAGCACCCAAAAGCGGCGAAGGGTGGCGGCGGGTTGCTGCCGGCGAAGCACCCCTCCGAGACCGGCGCGATGGTCAGCGTGACCGCTTGCGTCAGGTAGCCGGGGGGGAACGAGACCGCAGCCAGCAACGTCGGTGGGGTCTGCACATTGAGACGCAGATCGGGATTCGGGCCAACGATTTGCTCGAGGCAATCGGTGCGCCCGACGCACGTCGCCCCTTGCTCGATCCGAAACCTGATCGGCAAAGTGCGCCCATCCACGAGCCCGATGAACTCGCCGGTGTCGATGTTCTTCAACTGGCTCCCGTTCGTCACGGGCATGACATCGGCGAACCCGAGCTCCACTCCCGAGGTGGACACGATGATACGGTAGGTCTGACCGACGAGGACCGTCGCCGCGTCTGTATTCCAGTTCACCTTGTATTGCCGACCAGCCACGTCGACCTGAGCCGCCCCGGGGCTGAAGCTCGTGTTCGCGAAGCAAACGCTTCCCGCGAGTTGGCAAATCGTCACGCTGGGCGCGAGACTCGGGTTGAACGTTCCCGTCGTGGTGGGTGCCTTCACCATCGGCGGCAGGAAGAAGAAGTGTGCGTTGCCCGGCACACAGGTCCCACTCGCGGTCAGGCAGTTCGCCTGGTGCGCACCATCCGAGATGTCTGCCGAGATGCGACCCCCGTGCGACGACACTGGGCGGTCGCTTTGACATGCGACGAGCACGAATCCGGCGACAACGACAAGTAGACGAGCAGGTCTCATCGAGCACACTCCTGGCCGAGGCAACGCGGACGGACTCAACCTCCGGCTCCCGCACAGGCAAGAAACACGCCCCCAAATGTCTCACGGCACCCGCCGCAAGACAATATGCGCCAAATAGTTATCGAAATGCTCGCGGCCAGTTCACGCCCGGCCGGCGTTGGTTGTCAGCACACAGCCACAAGATTGGCAGTGCTACTTCGCGGTTCCGATCAGCTGTTTGAACCGGGGATCGTCCTTGATGTTCCGCCACCACCAGTGCGTGGACCGCGCCAAGCCCGCTCGGTGCGCGGGGTTCGCCGCCACCTGCTCCTTCAACAAGCGCAGTGCCTCGTCGCGGTCACCGAGCAGTAGGTAGGCAAACGCCTGAAACGACAGCAGTTCGGCCTCGGCGTCGACGTCGGGGCCGCCGCGCGATCGGGCCAGCACGTGGCGCGCGCTGTCGGCGAGTCCGGCACGCGCCAGCACGGCCGCAACCCCGTTCTGCGACTCGAGCCGCACGTAGGCCCGCTGCGACGTCGGGGCGAGCCGTACGACCTCGTCCAACAGCCGCCACGCCCGCGCGACGTCCGGAGCCTTCGCGCTCGACGTCATGAGCCAGAGCTGACACTCTGCGAACCGCAGGTTCCCCGGAAACCGCCGCACGCCTTCATCACACCAGCGCTCTGCGTCCGCGAACTGCTCCAGGTCGTACGATGTCGTGTACAGCCGCCACAAAATCTGGTCGGCGGAGCTCAGGTAGGCGTCCGCTTCGTATGCGCGCTGCGCATCGATCTTCGCCTCGACGAAGTCGGGCTTCTGATAGTTGACCAGGCTCAGCATGTTCCAGGCGCTCGCCTGCCCCGGGGACACGGACACTGCGTCGCGCAGGTCGTCTTCGGCACTCCGCAGCAGCTCCGCGGCTGCAGTGGGTGTGGGCGTGAGCCGCAGCCGGTACTGCATGAAGTGCAGCGAGCCTCGCTGCTCGAGCGCGCCCGCGTTGCGCGGATCGATCTTGAGCGCCGCCGCAGCGAAGGCCAGTCCTTTGTCGGTCCAGGCAGCCGCCGGGGCGGGCCGGAGATCGATCCGGGCCTGACGATACGCGATGGCGCTGCGTAACACCGACGGCTCCGCCCACTGCGGATCCGCTGCCTGCGCGCCCGCGGCGAGCGAGTCGGCGAGCTCGAGCGCACGCCTCGCCGCGGCAAGGCTGTCGTGCTCAAACAGCGCATCGGCACGCTTGCGTGACTGCTCCGCTTGCTGCATCAGCGACCACGCCGCGACGCTCCTGGTGCCGGCCTGCTCCTCCCGCAGCCGCAGCTCCTCGCCCAGCCGCACGCGGAGAAACTCGGCGACCCGGCGGGCAAGGCTGTCGCGAATCGCCAGCACGGCGCCGGCGGGCTGCTCGAAACTGACTCGCTGACCCAGGTCCGCCCCGCTGGCGCCGTCGACGAGACTCACCGACACACGGTAGCGGCCTCCCGCATCGTCGACGCTCCCGCGCAGGATCGTGCCCACCGCCAGCGCCCGGCCGATGCTGTCGAGCGGCGCCGCGCTGCCGCGATAGGCGGCGGCCCCGTTCCTCGACACCACGCTGAGCGCCGGCACCTGCCCCAAGGCGTCGATGAGGCTCTCCGTGAGACCGTCGGCGAGGTAGCCGAGCGAGTGCGCCCTGCTCTCGTCCGCGAAGTACAAGACGGCGATGTGCCGCGGGTCGAGCCCGGCCACCCCGCTGCCGCGTCCCGCCCGCGCCGACCGCACCGCGACGTATCCCACGACGGCCACGGCGAGCGCCGCCACCGGCGCGGTCCACCACAGGCGGCGCGGGCGCCGCCCCGCACGCTCCACGGTCGCCCGGCGATGGGCGCCGGTAGCGGCCGAGGGAGTGTTCAACGCCTCCGCGAACAGCGCGGTTGTCGCGTAACGGTCGGCCCGCACCTTCGACAGCCCGCGGAGGATCGCTCCTTCGACCGCATCGGGAATCGTGGCGCGGACGATCGACGGCGGCGAGACCATGTCCAGCGAGTGACGCGCGATCACGGCCTGTGCACTCGGCCCGGTGAAGGGCGGCTCGCCCACCAGCATCTCGTAGACCACGCACGCCAGGCTGTACTGGTCGCTGCGGCCGTCGATGTCGTCGCTGCCCGTCGCTTGCTCGGGACTCATGTACGCCGGCGTCCCGATGATCGTGCCGGTCTGGGTGAGGTGCTCCTCGTCCGCTGCCACACTAACCGCCCGCGCGATGCCGAAGTCCGCCACCACGGCCGTCCCAGCCGACAACATGATGTTCTCGGGCTTGATGTCGCGGTGCACGACGCCGTGGCTGTGCGCGTACGCCAGCGCGCCCGCGACCTCGGTCGCGATGCGCAGCGCGTCCTCCATGGGGAGCTGTTGCTCCCGCGTCAGGCGCTCGCGCAGCGACTCACCTTCGACGTACGGCATGACGTAATAGAGGATGCCGCCGGCCGACCCCGAGTCGTACAGGGGCAGGATGTGCGGGTGCTGCAGCCGGGCGGCGATCCCGATCTCGCGCAGGAACCGGTCGGGGCCGAGCACCGCGGCGAGGTCCGCGCGGATCACCTTGATCGCCACCGCGCGGTGGTGTTTGCGGTCCTCCGCCCGAAACACCGTCGCCATCCCCCCGTGCCCGACCTCCCGCTCGACCGCGTAGCGGTCGGCGAGGGCCTCACGCAGGGATTCGAGCAGGTCGGCCACGGGACGTGGGGGCCTAGCTTACCGTCCCTCGCACGCCGCCGCCAGCGGCGCTCTTGTCCCGCTGCCCGTCGCTCCCCTAGTTATAGACCGCGCATGACGAACTCACCACCGGCGTTGCCAGGTCCGTGGGCGCGGTCGTGGCGGCTGTTCCGCGCCCCGAGCATCAGCCAACTGTTCGGCGCGGCCTTCATTGTCATCGCGGTCGCGGGTCTCGCCGACCGCATCGCCATCTGGCAGAGCGCGCGGCGCACCCAGACGGACATGATCGACCTGAGCCAGCGCCTCGAGCTGCTCGACCGGTTCTCCCCCTCTCCCGCCCTGCGCGCCCAGATCGCGGCGATGCAGGAGCTCACCGCCGAGGTGGGGGACGAGGCGATCCAGGCGGCGGTCCAGAGCACGGTCATCTTTCTGGTGATCCTCGTGGTGCTCGCGGTCGGGCTGTGGTACAACCGGCGGCGGCTGGCGACGCCGTTCGCGCACGTCGTGGGAGCACTCGAGCGCGTGGCGGCGGGTCACTACGCGGAGCGGCTGCGCGAGGATCAGCCGGAAGAGTTCGGCACCATCGCCCGCGGCGTCAACCGCATGGCGGCCGCGCTGACGTGGCGCGAGTTGATCCAGGCGTACACGGCCCGGCTCCTCACCGCGCTGAACGTACCGCCGCGGGAGTCCGCGCCGGGCGACAGCTTCGGCCCGGCGCTCGTCGTCCTCGCGGAAGCCACGGGCGCTACGGCCCTCGCACTGTATCAGCCGAGCTACGACACGAACGAGTGGGCTCCGACGGGCGTGCATCGCACCACCGCCCGGCCGCTGACGCGCGACGTGGTCCGCCAGCTCGTGCGCGACGCCCCCAACGTGATCCAGCATGACGGCGCGGCGGCCGGCGCCGTGTGCACCCAACTCCAGCTGTCCCCCGATGCGCCGCTCGCGACCGGCGGCGTCGCCCTCGTGCCCCTGCGGGCGCGTGAGCGCCTGGTCGGGCTGCTCGCGGTGGTCGTCGCCGGTTCGCTGACCGCCGACGCACGCGCGGCGCTGGAGCAGGCGGCGCCCAATCTGACCATCGCCTGCGAGCGCGAGTCCGCGCATCAGCACACCCGCCGTCTCGCGGTGGAGGTGCGGCGCGCCGCCCAGCGGCTCGAGACCCAGAACGCCAAACTCGAGGAGCAGCGCCAGGAGCTGACGCGGCTGAACGTCGAGCTCGACCAGGCGGGCAAGCTCAAGGATCAGTTCCTCGCCAACGTCTCGCACGAGCTGCGCACGCCGTTGAACAGCGTGATCGGGTTCAGCGACCTGCTCCTGACGATGGCCTCGCCGGACAGCCCGCTCACCGATACCCAGCGGGACTACCTCGAGACGATCGCGCGCAACGGCCGTCACCTGCTCGACTTCATCAATGAGCTGCTCGACCTCTCCAAGATCGCCGCCGGGCGCATGGAGCTCCGGCTCGAGTCGCTGGCGCTCGACGCCCTGTTCCGTGAGGTGGCGGACACGGTGCGCGCCCAGCTCGAGGCCCGCAAACACAAGCTCGCGATCGAGCCGCTGCGCGAGGCCCTGATCGTCACGGCCGACCGGGGGCGCCTCCGCCAGGTGCTCCTGAACCTGCTGTCCAACGCCATCAAGTTCACCACCGACGGCGGGCGCATCACGCTCAGCGCGCAGGTCGCCGGCGAACGCGTGCGCGTGGCGGTGAGCGACAGCGGCATCGGCATCGCCCCCGACGACCAGCAGAAGCTGTTTCGGGAATTCGTGCAGCTGGACGGGAGCCCGAGCCGCCGCTACGAAGGCACCGGCCTCGGCCTCGCGCTGTCGAAGCGACTCGTCGAGCTGCAGGGCGGGGCCATCGGCGTGGAAAGCCAGCTCGGCAAGGGCAGCACCTTCTGGTTCACGGTCCCGCGCAGCGGGCTCACGCCGGAGCGCGCCTGATGGCCACAATCGTGGTGGTGGAAGACCAGCCCGACAACCTGAAGCTCATCACGGCCCTGCTCACCATGAAAGGACACCGCGTGATCGGCCTGCCGTCGGGCGAGCCGCTCGTGGCGACGCTCGTCGCCGAGCAGCCGCCGCCCGCGCTGGTGCTGCTCGACATTCAGCTGCCCGGCCGCGACGGCTTCAGCGTCCTGGCCGACGTGAAGCGGCTCGGGGGTGAGCATCGCTGGAAGGTGGTGGCCCTCACGGCGCACGCCATGCCGGGCGATCGCGAACACGCGTTGGCGGCGGGATTCGACGGCTACATCACGAAGCCGATCGACGTCCGGGGCTTTGCGGAAGAGGTGGCCGGCTACCTCGCGCCCTGAGGCGCCTTGTGCAGGTGGATCGACCCGTTCACCGTCTCGAGGCGCACCTCTCGGCCGCCTCGACCGACCGTGCCTGCGACGTCGTGGCTCATGAACCTGCCGTTTACCGTCAGCCCATAGTCCGTTGCAATCGAGCCGTTGATCGTCTTCGCGCTCACCTGCGCGTCGAGCCAGGGCGGCAGCTCGGCCGTGACCGAGCCGTTGATCGTCTTCAGTGACACCGCTCCGGTATCGCCGAACGCGTCCATGCGCACCCGCACGCCGCCATTCATCGAAGTGGCCCTGACCGGGCCCTGGGACGTCGCGGCGTCCACCTCGCCACTGACCGTGTGCAGCACCAGGGGCGCGCGCCCACCACTCACGCGCAGGTCACCCACCATGGTCGACGCACCCAGGCGCACGTTGGCGGGGAGCCGAACCGTAAAGTCCACGGCCACGTCGTTGCGATTCGTCCGGTGCATTTCGTAATCGTCGTCTTGTGGGCCGCAGCGCGAGTCGCCGCCGGGCCACAACGCGCACACCGCGACGCCACCGGCGTACGGCTCGGCCACCAGTCGCACGCCCCCCGTGTCCGACGAGCGATAGCTCTTGACCGCGGTGATTTCGACCTGGTCGCCTTTGGCGGGCTCGACGGTGACCGACCCGCGCGTGTCGCGGATCCACACCCATTGCTTGGGAGCGACCTTGGCCCGATAGGTCCAGGTCCCACCCGCTATCCGGGGACCGGCGTCGGAGCCGGGGTCGAATTCATTGCGCAGGTCGCGCAGCGCCATGGGCAGGCGGTTCGTGACGCCCTGCCGCACGCGAGTCACGAAGTGCCGCGCCAGCAGCCAAACACACAGGACGCCGCAGAACAACGCGGTCCCCCGAATGATTTCTTTGCGCCAGGTGTCCCAGAACCCGCTCATCCGCTCCCCCTGTCTCCGGAGCTAGATACTGGCAGGTCTTACGCTGCTTGGCGAGGTGGGGTTTCCGAAACGGGGTGGCGGGAGCGGCCTACGACGGCGGGAAGGGGGCCGAAGCCCCCCTCCGCACGTCAGGAGATCGTACGGAACGTCGACCGGTCCGCCCCGACGCATCGCACCGTCGGGCGGCTCAGAATCAGAGCCCGGGCGGCTGCGTGGCTGTCGCCGGGAGACGATTCCACGGTGATCGGATCGAGCACACCGCCGTACCACACCGCACCCGGCGCGTCGCTCGCCGGGATCGTGGCCGCCGTGTGCGCTCGGGTCTGGCGGCCCGCGTCCAAAGACGACACCGCGAGCTCCGCCGCGGCCGCGGCGTAACCGGTCGTGAGCGTGATGCCGAGCAGCAAAGCGTAGATGCGCATAGAGTGCCTCCCGAACTGCTGGTATGACCGCACGTGTCGAGTTGTAAGACGTGGCAAGGTCCCCAATGGTTGCATCGGAGACGTCAGGACGCTGTAAAGAGGTGGTAAAGGAGGGGGTTAGGCCTCGCCCCAGGTCACTTTGAACTCGCCGCCGCACCGCTGGCATGTCATGGTACGCGGACGCCCGTCGATCGCCTGTCGCCCGCGGCAGCTGGGGCACACCGCGTAGCGGTCGCCCCAGTCCCGCGGCAGCCGCACGGCGTCGCTGGGGCGCGCGACGACGCTCCACGTGCGGGGCGGACTGTCGATCACCTGCAGGAACGCGGATGGGACTTCGAGCGATCGGCCGCGCACTTCGACGATCGCCTGGAGCGGCCCGAGCTGCGTGATGCGATACCACGCGCCGCGGCGCAGCCTGACGTTGAGGTCGGCCGCCAAACGAGCCCACAAGCCGGCCATGTACATATCCTCCGCCGCGAGTCGAGCTAAGGATACCCTGAACGACCGGGGTTGCGGTGTGCTGGGTCACCAGGCGCGACTCAAATGACGAAACCTGACGTTGCGCAGCCGCAGGCGCGAAGCCCTGTGGTGTATCCGCAGCGCGACAATCTCCGCGGCGACGCCCTTCTGCTGCGCGGACGCGACAACTATATGTCGTTGCGTCGATGCTACGACGTGGCACAAACTCTGCACGTCGCAGAACGCACCACCCGGAGACTCCTAGACGATGACAATGGCAGCCGTAGCGAGCCGCGACGCTGCGCCAACCGACCGTCCGCACGACCCGCCACGGTTTTCGCGCCGCTGGTTCCGTCGCGTCGCGGCGGACTTTCGGCGTGAGCGTATGGCGTTCGGACTGCGCAGCACGGTGCGGGAATTCGCGTTCCGCACGATCCACCACGTCGTTTCCTTCAGGGTGTTGCGCGGGATCTACCTCGCCGCGGCGGACGCGCGCTTCACCGAGTGCCCCTCCGGCTTTACCGGCGATTTTCTCGACAGCGAGACGCTCGAGCGGGTATCGCTGGATCGGCGCTACGACTTGCCACCCGAATTTGTGACCGAGGCGCTCGGCCGGGGCGATGCGTGCTACGGCGTACTGGACGGCGATCGCGTCGCGTCGTACGGGTGGTATACGCATGCGCCGACCAAGATCAGCGACGACCTCTGGCTGCACTTCGACCCGGCGTACGTGTACCGCTACAAAGGACTCACGCTGGAGCCGTATCGTGGACGGCGGTTTCACGCGATCACCATGGCGCGCACACTCGGCGCGTGGCGCGCGCGGGGCTATCGGGGAATGCTCGCCTACGTCGAGGCCAACAATCTCAGCTCCCTCAAGTCCGTGTATCGGTTGGGCTATGTGACCTTCGGGCGCGTCTTCATCCTCCGCATCCTGCGCCGGCATCTCATCTTCAATAGTCCTGGGTGCAAAGCGTTCGGGTTCCGCGTTGTCGCGGAGCGGCGACGCGCGCGGTCGCGCGCATGGACGTGGGGCGCGGCGGTGGGCCGCTGGATGCTGGCACCCCTGTTCGCCAGCAGCGACGGTGACAGCCGGGGAGTGGGCCGCTGACCGAGGGATGATGCCGAGGGCAGGATTCGAACCTGCACGGGAGTTGCCTCCCAAGGGATTTTAAGTCCCTTGCGTCTACCAGTTTCGCCACCCCGGCCCCTTCACAGTCGCACCTCTAGCTCTTCGGTGGGGCGATCCGCTCCGCCCCGAGCGTCTTAACATACAGGGCGCCGGATCGCTGCGCGCACTCGTGCGCGCGCGCCGCTCGGTCACGCACTTCCCGCGTGCGCCGCCGGAGGGCCGCACGGCGGTGATCGACGGCTCACGCCCGTACGCGGCCTTGAACGCGCGCCGGATCTCCCGTGTGACTTTGGCATCGCCCTTCCCTCTTCCCCCGTCCCGCTTCCCCAGCAGTACCAGCACCGCGCCGCCCCAGCCCGCACCCGTGAGCCGCGCGCCCAGGGCGCCGGCCCGGCGCGCCGCCGCGACCACCACATCGAGCTCGGGCGCGCTGCACTCGTACAGGCGCCGACACGACTCGTGCGCCTCGTACAACAGTTCCCCGAAGCGCCGCATGTGTCCCCGGGCCAAGAGCTGCGCGCCAAACCGGGTGCGCGCCGTCTCGCCTACGACGTGCAGCGCGCGCGAGCGCAGCGGCTCGGGCAGGGCGCGCTTCAAGCGCGGCAGCCAGCGTGCCGGCCAGCTCGCGAGCCACTCCAGCTCCGGCAGCTCGAGCTTGAGACGCGCCACGGCCGCCTCGCACTCGGCGCGCCGCTCGTTCAGTGCGCCTCCCGTGAGCTCGTGCCGCGTGCCCGTGTCCACCAGCAGCAGGCGTCCCCGGATGGGAATATGGCGCGCCGCGAGCGACGCGCACTCGAGCAGCAGCGCGTGCCCCGGCCGCGCCAGCGCGGCGCACATCTGGTCCATGATCCCGCAACCCACCCCCACGTAATCGTGCTCGGCGCGAAACGCCACGCCCGCGAGCTGGCGCGGGTTCAGCCGCACCGCGGCGAGCAGGCTCAACGCCTGCGCCGCCGCGACCGTCAGGGCGGCCGAGGAGGCGAGCCCCGCGCCGACGGGCACGTCGCTCGCGACGGCTACGCGCGCTCCGGCGCCCGCGGGCGCCGCACCCGCCGCGTCCAGCTCGCTCATCACGCCGGCGAGATAGGCACCCCACCCGACGGGGCGTCCGTCGCGCCAATCGATCCGCGTCCGCTCGCCGTCGAGTGTCGAAATCAACTCGAGCACGCCTTCGTCTCCAGGGCCGACCGCGACGCTGGTGCGCGCCGCTGTCGCCACCGGGAGCACCGGACCGCCGTTGTAGTCGGTGTGCTCGCCGATCAGGTTGACGCGCCCGGGCGCCGACGCGACGACACGCGGTGCAACACCGAACGCCGCGCGGAACATAGCTGACACGTTGTGACGCATGGGTTTGACAAGGATTGGGGTCAATGCTACCGTTGGCCAGCCGATTCCACCATCTCTCGAAGAGCCATCCGGAGCCAAACGTATGCGACCGTCCGTGCGGTACGGAGTGTTGCTGTTCGCCGGGTGTCCAGCCCTTCTTGGAGCCCAAGGCTTCGGGATCTACGAGGACAACAGCTGTGCGATGGCGCGTGCGGGGGTGACGGCGGCCACTCCGTGTCCCGATGGCTCCGCGATCTTCTTCAGCCCCGCCGGCCTCGCCGGCCTGTCGGGGACGCACGTCACCGCAGGGGTGACTCTGATCAAGGCGATCGGGGCGTTCACCGACGACGTGCTGGAGCGGCGCACCGACCTCGAAAACCCGCTGATCCCCGTGCCCAGCGGTTTCGTGACCCACGCCCTCTCCCCGAAACTGACCATCGGCGCCGGCGTGTATGTGCCCTACGGGCTCGAAACGCGCTGGCCGACCACAGGCTTCCAGGGACGCTTCCTGGGCTACAACACCAAGATTCAGGCGCTCTACGTGCAGCCCACCGTCGCTTACCAAGTGGACCCGCGGCTCAAGCTCGGCATCGGCGTCGCGTACGTCCACGGCTCAATCGAGCTCAACCAGCGGCTCGATCTGTCAACGCAGCCGGTACCCGCGCAGACCTTCACCTTCGCCACGCTCGGCATCCCGACGGGCACCGACTTCGGGGACACCCGGCTGACGGCCACCGGTTCCGGCTTTGCGGTGAACCTCGGGGGCATTCTGAAACTGAGCGACCGGCTGAGCGTGGGCGCGCACTGGTTGACGCGCAAGACCATCACCTACGACGGGCACGGGACGTTCCGCCAGCTTCCCACGAACCTGACCCTGGCCGCGAACAATCCGCTCGGTCTCCCTGCCGGGACCCCGGTGGATGCCCTGGTCGCCCCCAACTTCGGGGCGGGGGCGCCCCTCGACACGACCAAGGCGCATAAGGCGTCGACCCAGCTCACCTTGCCTCAGCAGGGGAGCATCGGGTTCGCCTACAAGGTGCGGAGCAACTGGACGGTGATGGCCGACTACCAGTACGTCGGGTGGGAAGCGTTTCAGTCCGTCCTGGTCGACTTCGATGCCGCCGACAACACCACCCCAGACTTCACGCTCACACCCCACAACAAGGACACCCACGGCTTCCGCTTCGGCACCGAGTACGCGTATTCGCCGAAGCTCACGCTGCGGGGCGGCTATCTGTATCACACCGCGGCCGAGCCCACGGAGTTCGTCACTCCACTGCTGCCGGAAAACGCCCGGAACGAAGTCTCCCTCGGCCTCGGGTATCGGCTGGCCGCCGGGGTCCGCGCCGATCTGGCGTACCAGTACGTCAGGCAGAACGATCGCCGCGGCCGCGTGTTCCCGGAAACGGTGGGCAACACCGGGCTGTACAGCCTTCACGCCCATCTGTTCGCCGTGGGGCTGGCCTACACCTTCGGAGAGAGAGACTGAGCGCCATGCATCGCACCCCGCGTAGTCACGCTGCGGCAGCTCTCGGCCTCCTGCTGTCCGTTGGAGCCTGCAACAACGATGAACTGCTCCACCCGGCGAGCCTGACGCCCGTTGATCCGCTGTTCGCGAGCTATGTGTCGATGGGAACCACGATCACAGCCGGGTGGCAGTCGGACGGGATCAACGACAGCACGCAAGGCCTGTCGTTTGCCGCGCTTCTCGCCCGGCAGATGCAGACCCCGTTCTTCGTGCCCTTGATGAGCCGGCCGGGGTGTCCGCCGCCGCTCACCAACATCTACGCCAGGACGCGCGTTCCCCCCGCCGTCCCCAACAACTGCGCCCTGCGCCAGGCGCAGCCCGTTCCTCCACCCTACATCAGCAACGTGGCGGTGCCGGGCGCGCTGGTCGCTGACGGACTCCGCAACATCGGTAACCCAACCGGCCTGACGACCTTGTTCCTGGGCGGTCTCACTCAGTTCCAGGCGCTGCGGCGAGCCAGCGCCACGTTCGTGACCGTGGAGCTGGGGATCAACGACGTGCTCGGCTCCGCCGCCGATACGATCAACGCCGGGAACCCGGCGCTGATTACACCGGTGGCGACGTTCCAGACCCTCTACGGGGAGCTGCTCGACTCGATCGAAGCGGTGAAGCCCCGCGGCGTCCTGCTCATCGGCGTGCCCTACGTCAGCGTAGTGCCGTACTTCAGCAAGGGCTCGTACTTCTACACCATCGCGAATCGCGCGCCGACCGACGTGACGCCCGATACCTTCCCGCCGAACTTCGCGGTGAACCCAAACTGCGCCCCGCCGGGGGGCGACAACGTCCTGATCTCGTTCCGCAACGGCGCCGCCGTGGTCGCGTTCGCGAAGGCGAATCCCCTCGCCACGGGGCTGGGTGTGGACTGCTCCAGCGACGCGCACATTCTGGCGCCGGAGCTCGCTGGGCTCACAGGGGCAGTAACCGGCTACAACAGTTTCATCCAATCCCAGGCCACAGCGCGGTCGGCTGCGACGGGGCGACCCTGGGTGTTCGTCGACGTGAACGCGCTCCTCGGGGCTCTTCCAGCCGGGGCCATTCCGGCGTTTCCGAACACACCCCCGCGACCCACGAGCGTCACCGCACCCTTCGGCGCATTCTTCAGCCTCGACGGCGTCCACCCCAGCGCGATCACCCACAAGCTCGTGGCCAACGCCATGATCCAAGTGATCAACACGGCATACGGCACGTCCCTCCAAGCTGTTCCCTGACGCTCGAACCAGGCCCGCGTCCGGGGGTAGCGCACACGGCATCCGCCTCCTGGGGGATGCCGTTTTCTCAATGCGAACCTTCCGTTTCGTTCTCGCGCTCGTGAGCCCCGCCGTCACCGGCGGGGCTACCGTCGCCGCCCAGGCCGTCGAGCGCACCGACGTCCCGGGCCGCGGCATCCTGCGCGTGACGTTCGATCCGCGCATCATGACCTGGAACGACGAGTTCACCGACGCGGGCCGACGCCGGCTCGGCTTCGCTCTCACGGGAGACACCGTGGGCAGCCGCTACATCCCCGCTCTGGCGCAGCTCGAGCAGAACGTGCGGACCGTGACCGGGGATCTGGTCCCCGTCATTCGGCCGCAGCGCCTCGGCGACGCGGATCGGCAGCCGCTGCTGCCCCGCTTCGTGGCGAGCCTCGGGGCCGGCCTCTTGAGCGTGCGCCAGGAGCGCCGTACCTACCCCATCACCGCCGAGCTCGGCGTCACGAGCCGCCTCTCGGTGAGCCTGACCGTGCCGATCGTGCGGGTCGCGACGCGCAGCGCCGTGCAGCTGTCGGGCGCCAATCTCGGGCTCAACCCCCGGCTGAACGTCGCCGGCGCGGCGGGCGCGTACGCCGCGTTCTTCAATCAGTTCGACTCGACGCTGCAGCGCTTCGATCAGAATATCGCCGCCGGCCAATACGGCTGCGGGACGAACCCGTCGTGCGCAGCGCGCGACAGCTCGGCTTACTGGCATGGGATCTACAACGCCCTGCACCAGATCACTTACGGCGTGGGACAGCCCGGCTCGCCGGGCTCTCCGTTCATGCCGCTCGACGGCTCCGGAGCCGGTCAGGGGATCGACACCACGGTGGCCCGCATCCGGCGAGACATGGCCTCGACGTTCCTCGTGAGCGGGTTCGATACCACCTTCCTCCTGCCGACGGACACCGTCAGCGGCGCCCTGCTGCAGACCGCGCTCCTCGACAGTGCCACCGGGTTCGGATACAACTTCATTCCCTTCCACAGCAACTTCCGCTACGGACTTGGCGACGTCGAGGTCGCCGCCAAGTATCGCCTCCTGGCAGGCGCTCATTACGCCGCCGCCGTGAAAGCCCTGGTGCGCCTCCCCACCGGTGCGCGCGACTCGGCCGACGAGCTGCTCGTCCAGTCGATCGGCGATCACCAGACCGACCTCGAAGGGCAGCTGACCCAGGAGCTGATTGCAGGGCCGCTGTGGCTCAACCTCGCCGTGCGCGCCGGCGTGCAGCGGCCCGGCACGCGGGTGCGCCGCGTGGCGCCGCCCGATGCGTTTCTGGTGCCCGCGGCCGCCACGGCGACCCTGCGATGGGATCCGGGAGACTACGTCGGCGTAGACGTGGCACCGCTGGTGCGACTGGCGCCCGAGTTCGCGGCCGGGTTCACGGCTGGCTACTGGACCAAGCAGCAGGACCGCTACGCGTTCCAGTCACCGCAGGATTCCATGGCGCTCGCGACCCGCCTGGGTGCGCCCACGGCCGCGGGCGTGCTCGACCAGGGCACCGCGGAGCACCGGCTGCGGCTCGGCTTTGCGATGACCTATCACGGCGCCACGGTCGAAGGCGGCTTTTCGATCGAGCAGACAGTCAGCGGCGGGGGCTTCGTCCCGGGTGCGACGGTGTATCGGCTGGTGATGCGGACGTCGCGGAGGCTTTTCTGAGCAGCTCGGCCGCATGGCCGAGGGCGCTGTCCATGTCGGGATCGCCCAGCATGCGGGCCA
>QHUU01000018.1 GCA_003222155.1 Gemmatimonadota bacterium
CGAGAAGGGCACGATCAGCAGCGCGAGGAGCCGGGTGGCGCTCTTGGTGGTGTGTGTCATCTCATCCTCTCAGAACGAGCCCGTGATCTTGAACCCGAGGCTCCGCGTGGTCGGGTGGTATCCGATGTAGTCGTTGAGGCCCTGGCGGTAGTCCACGGTAGAGGTCGCCGACTCGGGATCCACGTTGTGGAGGGTCTTGTACAGGTAGAACAGGTTCCGCCCGATGAGCGACAGACGGAGGTTCCGTGCGGGGACGTGTCGACTCCATGCCGCGGGGAGGTCGAAGCTCAGCGTCAGCTCGCGCAGCTTGATGTAGTTGTTGTTGTAGACGATCTGTGGGTAGATCCCCTGGCCCTTCCAGTCGAAGTTGGTCTCGTAGTAGTCCCACAGTGGGACCAGCTTGTCATTCTGCACGTATCCGGTGACGTTGCCGCTCGCGTCGAACGTCTCCTTCTCGCCGTGCAGGATGATGCCGTCGTGGTACACCGTGGCTCCGCCTGGCGCGACGGCGTCGTGGCTGGGGAGCTGCACGTAATTTCCGGCGGCGTCGATGTAGTACGGCAGCCCGCCGTGCGCCTGGTCGCGCCCGAACAGCGTTTCCATCGCCCGCCCGGTGGAGAGCGCGTAATAGTCAAACATGCTCGCGTACTGACCGCCCACGCGAACATCGAAACGCAGGGAGAGGGAGACACCCTTGTAGCGGAACGTGTTCTCCAGCCCGCCGAGCCACCTCGGCATGATATTGCCGACCAGGCTCAACGTGTCGCTCTTCGCGTAGAAGCCGTTCTGGTCGACGATCTTCTGGCCGTCGGGTGCACGCCGGAAGTCGTAGCCGTAGATCTCCCCGAACGGGTGGCCGGGACGCGCCTCGACGAACAGGTTGTCCTCGAAGTTCTGCAGGACCAGCGTCTGGAGCCCGGCTGCGAGAGTGCGTACTTGGTTCTGATTCCGAGCGAAGTTCACGGTCGTGCTCCACTCGAAGTCGCTCCTGCGAATGGGGAACCCGGAGAGTTGCAGCTCCTGTCCGGTGTTCGTCATCACGCCGGCGTTGACGACGATGTTCGTCGCCCCCGAGCTGGCTGGGACGGCCAGCGGGATGATCTGATCGACGTTGCGTTGATGGTAGAACGAGCCATCGACGTGCCAGCGCTCGTCGAAGAAGCCCATCTCCAGCCCGGCTTCCACCTCGTGCTTGCGCTCGGGCTTCAGGGCGATGGGTGGGACGATCGTAGAGAAGCTGTTCAGCGTGGTCCCGCCATCCCAGGTACTGAAGGTGTAGACCTTGTTGGCCAAGTAAGGAGGGGCGCCGCGTCCCACCTGCGCGTAGTTCATGCGGAACTTCCCCGACGAGATCTGGCGGGGAAGCCGCAACGCATCGCTGAACACGAAGCTCGCGCCGACGGACGGATAGAAGTACGAGTTGCTCCGCGGCGGCAGCGTGGACGTCCAGTCGTTGCGACCCGTCGCGGTCAGGTACAGGTAGTCACGATAGGACAGTACCGCTTGGCCGAACACGCCGTCGGTGCGGTCTTCGCCTCGCGCCGCGGACTGTCCCGGCGTGCTCGCCGAGTTGTTGAGGCTGAACCAGTTCTCGGTCACGAGACCGCCGTTGGTCCACGCGGCCGTTTCACCGGTACGGTTGCGTGTCGTCGCGGCACCCACTTGGACGTCCAGGCTCAGGGAGGGCGTCAGAGGCCGTTGCGCACTCAGCAGCACCTCGCCGTAGAGCACCCGATCCTGCCGCCGCCGCACCTCATACCCGCCCGTCAGTCCCGCGCTCGCCGGCTGTGTGCTCCGCTGCTTGTTCTCGAGGGTGTTGTCGATGTAGTCGGTCCCGCCCTGCAAACGCAGGTTGAGCCAGTCCGCCAGGGCGTAATGGAGTCTGAGTGATCCGACGAGCCGGTCCTCCGCCGCCTCGTATTGATCCGCGAGCCCCGTCCAGAAGATCTGGCGCATCATGTCGGCCTCGGAGGGGTGGAGTCGCGGATAGACCCGGGTCGTGGTCAAATAGCCGGCCGGGGTCTCGTAGTCCTCCTTCAGCAGGTCGGTCTTGAGCGAGCGCGGGAACGAATAGGCCACATACACTCTGGGAGGCGGATTGGTCAGCGTCCTGTCGTAATAGTTGAACGTCACGTCGGCCCGTAGCCTGTCTGACAGGTGCATGTCACCGGTGAGGCTCACCGTGTTCCGTGCCTGCCGGGCCCCGGGGAACGTGCCGGTCCAGTCGTTCCGTGTGTAGCCGAGGCGATAGCGACTGCGATCCGTGACGTTGGAGAACGTCACCGTGTTCTCGAGGGTCTGACCCCCCTGATAGAGATTCCGGTAGTTGTCCGGTTGCGGGGTGAACGGGCGCATCTGCCCGTCCCACCACAGGACCATCTGCCCTTTCATTGGTGGACCCCAGCTGTGAGCCGCCCCGATGCCACCTCCGTTGGCGAGCATCGGCGTGCCCGCGGAGTCGATCATGAACTCCCCGTTGTTCCGTCGGTTCTGCAGGATCAAATCGTTGATGCCCGCGCCGTACTCGTTCTGGAACTGCGGCAGAAAGGCCACGTTGTCGAACAGCGACGACGAGCTGAAATCCATGCCCATGCCATCGTGCTTCGTGCCCCGCTTGGTCGTGATCAGGATGACGCCGTTCGCGGCCTGAGACCCGTACAGCGCAGCCGCTCCCGCTCCCTTCAGGATGCTGAGCGACGCGACGTCGTTCGGGTTGATATCGTTGATCCCGGTGCCCAGATCGCGGTCGTACACCCATCCCACGTCGCTGTAGCCCGAGTTCTCGTCCCGGATCGGAATGCCGTCGACGACGACGAGCGGGCGGTTGTTCCCGCCGATCGATTTGATGCCCCGAATCGTGAGATTCGTGCCTCCGGTCGGCCCGGAGCTGTTCTGCTGGATCTTGAGGCCGGGAACCTCTCCGTACAGCGCGGCCGGCACGGTGAGCGGGCTGGCCTTCGTCACGTCCGTGTCGGCCACTCCGCTGATGGCGTACGGGGTCACGCGCTTCGACTGCTCGATGCCCAGCGCGGTGACCGCCTTGACGTCGAGGAGCAGCGCCTTCGGCTCGAGCGCGAAGTCTGCAGTCGCTACGGCTCCTGCGGTCACCGTGACGGTGTCGCTCTGCTCGCCGTAGCCGATGAGCCGCGCCCGCACCTGATAGGTGCCCGCGGGTACCGCGGACACGACGTATTCACCGCTCTGATTGGTCGTAGCCGATCGGCTGGTCCCCGTCGCGGACACGCGGGCGTCAGGGATGGGATGCTGGTCGGCTTTGGAGACGACTCTTCCTCGGATCGTGCCCTCGGCTTGTGCCTGGGCGGAGCGCGCGGCGGCTCCGAACAATCCCGCGAGCGTGGCGACGACGACCATGACCGGACGTGTGATGGGGCGCATGCTGCTCTCCCGGGCGGTGTGAGTCTCACACAGAAACCCTTGAGGGAGAGCGGGGGACTGACATGTTGCGCAGACGCAACAGACTGCGGGCCCTAGAACTCCTCGCGTGCCCCGCCGATCGCCGTGGCCAGCACCGTCTCCGGCGTCCACTGCTCGATCAGGCGTGCGGGAGAGAGCCGCCCGCGACTCATCACCGCCAGCCGGTTGCACAGGCCGAACAGCTCCGGCAGATACGAGCTCACCATAAGCACCGCCTTCCCCTGCGCGGCACAGCGCGCGATCGCCTCGTAGATCTGCGCCCTGCTCCCCACGTCGATGCCGCGCGTGGGCTCATCGAGCAAGAGGACCTCTGCGTCCTGATGCAGCAGCCTGCCGATCGCCACCTTCTGTTGATTCCCGCCGGACAACGTGCGCACCGGCTGGGCCGGCGTCGCCGCCCTGATATGCAGTGTGTCGATCCACCCCCGCGCGGCCACCCGCTGCCGATCGAGATCGAGCCATCCCCAACCCGGAGAGCAGGCGGAGAAGCGCGTCGCGGTGAGGTTGTCGGCGACCGACAGCGCTAGGGCGAGCCCCTCCCGTCTGCGGTCCTCACTCAGGTATCCCAATCCTTGCGCGACACGCCGCGCTGGGCTCGCCCCGGGCACGGCGAGCTGCCGGCCGTGCAGGGCGATGCGTCCCGAGGCCCGAGGCTCGAGCCCGAACAGCGCCCGCACCAGCTCGCTCCGTCCCGAGCCCATCAGCCCGGCGATACCGAGCACCTCGCCGCGACGGAGCTCGAAGCTGGCGTGTTTCAAAACCGGTGGCGCGGCCACATCGTGCACCGTGAGGATCACGTTGCCCTCATGGCGTTCCCCCTCTCCGGAACGGAGAGCGGACCAGGGGGTGAGGGCAGCGCGACCGACCATATGCGCGATCAGCTGGTCGTTGCTCGTTCCCGTAATGCTGCCCCTGTCCACGCTCCGGCCATCCCGCAGGATGGTGTAACGGCCGGCGATCTCGCGGACCTCCTCGAGAAAATGACTGATGTAAATGACCGCGATGCCGCGCGCCGCGAGCTGCCGGATCAGTGCGAACAGGCGGTCGACGTCCTCGCGCTGCAGGCTGCTGGTCGGCTCGTCCATCAGGAGGATGCGCGCGTCGGCCGCCAGGGCGCGGCAAATCTCCACCACCTGCTGCGCGGCCAGTGGCAGATCGGCCACGCGCTCGTCGGGGTCGAGCGCCGGCCCCCCCCCGAAGTGCTCCAGCAGGGTGAGCGCCCGGCGCCGTGCCGCGCTCCCGTCAACCCAGCCGCCCCGCCCCCGCGTCGGCTCGAGGCCGAGCAGCATGTTCTCCGCCGCGCTCAAGTGGGGGCACAGACACAGCTCCTGGTGAATCAGGGCGACGCCGCGGCGCCGCGCGTCGCCGGGAGCGGCGGGGGCGTACGGCCGGCCGTCGACCTGCATGGCGCCGCGATCGGGCCGCACGGCGCCCGCGAGGACGTTCATCAGGGTGCTCTTGCCCGCGCCGTTTTCTCCGATCAGGGCGTGCACCTCGCCCGCGTGGAGCGTGAGATCCACGCCGTCCAGCGCCGTGGTCGCCCCGAATCGCTTGGCGACGTCGCGGATCTCCAGCACCGAGGTCATGGCTCCGCGAGGTAGCGCGCGATCGGGGGATGGATGAGCGCCTGGGTCGATGCGGAGTCCAAGTTCGCCGGAGTGACGAGCATCACCCCGGTGTCGATGCGGCGCTCGACCGGCTTGCCCCGCAAATGGTCGACCATCGCTGTGACGCCCAGGTACCCCATGCGCATGGGATTCTGCACCACGACGCCGTCGAGCTGCCGATTGCGGACGGCGTCGATGAGAATAGTGCTCGCGTCGAACCCCACGAATCGGACCTTGCCGCCTTTGCCGATGTCCTGCAACGCGAGCAGCATGCCGATCGTGGACGATTCGTTGGGCGTGAAGATCCCCTGCAACACACCGCCGTAGCGGTTGAGCAGGTTTTCCGACGCCCGCTTGGCGGTCTCCCGCGTCGGCCCGGCGTACTGATCGGTCGACACCAGCTGCACGCCCGGATAGCGGGAGCGTAGCTCCTCGAGAAAGCCGGCCTCTCGATCGGTGGTCGAGGCGGAGCCTTCGGCATAGCGCAGCAGCAGGACCTTGCCGCGGCCGCCCAGCACCTCGCCCAGCCGGTCTGCGGCCATGCGCCCGCCCTTGCGATTGTCGGTCGCCACGAAGCTGATCGGAACGTCCGACTCGAGGCCGGAGTCGATGATCACGGTGGACACACCGGCCCGCTGCGCCTCTTCCACCGGTCGCACCAGGGCGCGGTTGTCGAGCGGGGCGAGCACGATGCCCCGGACGCCCTGACTGAGGAACCCCTCCACGACCTGCACCTGCTGCTCGCGGTCGTCCTCGCGGAACGGTCCCTTCCAGACGATGCGCACCGGTGTTCCCTGGGCCGAGAGCTCGCGCGCCGCTTGGATCGCCCCGGCGTGGATGCTCTTCCAGAATTCGTGCGTCGTGCCCTTGGGGATGACGGCGATCGCGAGCTCCTTGTCGGTGCCGGAGCGGCTGCAGCCCGCCAGCAGGGCGACGCACAGGACGATGCACGCGCGTGGTTTCACAGCGTCACGACTCCCTTGACGTAGCCCGGCGCGGCGTGGCCCGCCGCGAACGCGCCGGGCGCCGCGTCGAGCGACGGGTAGCGATGGGTGATCAACGATGCCGCGTCCACCGCCCCGTGCTCGATCAACCGCAGCGCGCGGACGTAGGTGGTGGGCCGGCCGTCGGCCTCATGGCCGCCGGACGCGCCGACCGGCGAGAGCAGTGCGGGCTCGAGGAACTGCAGCTGGTTCATCACGCTCAGATCCACCCCGGCGTGGCCGTGCCCGTACAACAGCACCGTCGCCTGTTTGCGCACCAGCGATGCGATGGACGCGAACATCTGCCCGGATCCCGTGGCCTCCACCAACAGCTCCACGCGGCGGCCGCAGGTGCGCGCCAGCACCACGTCCACCAGGTCCGCGGCCGTCGGATCGATCGTCTCGGCGCCGAACCGCTCCGCCATGGCGCGCTTGGCGGCGCTCGGCTCGCTCACGAGCAGCAATCCGTCGTAGCCGAGCACGTTGCGCAGATACTGCACCCAGAGGAGACCGGCGGGGCCCGCCCCGCAGATGATCGCGCACCGGACCTGCCCACCGTTGCCGCCGCTGCCGCCCTTGCCGCCCTGCATCCCGTACCGCGCCGGCGTCCGCAGCAGCACGTCCGACGCGTGCACCACGCACCCCAGCGGCTCGGTCAGCGCGGCGACCGCGGCGTCGAGCCCGGAGTCGATGCGCACCGCGTTCACCGCCGGGATGGTGAGGTATTCCGCGAGTCCCCCCGGCGGGCCCGTGATGCCGTGTTCACGGTATCGCTCGCACTGATGCGAGTCCCCGCTGGCGCAGTACTCGCACGCGGGCGAACGCCCCTCGCTCACGCAGCTCCGCCCCTGATCGATCACGACGCGATCTCCGGGGCCGAGGTCTCGGACGCTCACGCCCGTCTCCTCTACGACGCCCGCGATCTCATGACCGAGGATCTGCGGCTCGCGGGCGAGCGGGACGGGCCGTCCGTGCTCGTCGCGGTTGTAGTTGGCGTGACCGCCGAAGATGTGCAGGTCGGTGCCACACAGCCCGACCGCCGCGACCTGTACCAGCACCTCGGACGGCTGCGGACGAGGGGTGGGGACATCGCGCACCTCGATCCGGCCGACGTCGACGAGCACCGCGGCTTTCACCGGATGGAGCCTCCCGAACCTGCCGAACCTCCCGAACCTCCCCCAACCTGCAGTACGACCACCGACGCGATGGTGCTGGGAGGAACGCGTGGCAGCTGCACCACGAAGCCCGAATCCGCGCGCTCGATCGTGAGCGGTGTCCCGTCGGCCAGGAGCGACGCGGCAAGCGGCCGGTCGGGCAGGCCGGTCAGGGCGAGCCGGCCGTCCTTGGGCCAGTCGAACACGTGGGCGTACACCTTCCCCCGTTTGGCGGTGTAGCGGCCCCAGGCAGGTCTGCCGTAGGGACTCACCGTCGTTCCGTAGATGGCTTCACCGTTGGCCTTCATCCAATCGCCCATCTCGTGCAGCCGCGACACGATCGGCGTGGGGATCACACCTTCCGCCGTCGGGCCAACGTTGAGGAGAAAGTTGCCGCCCTTCGAGGCCACGTCGATCAGCGTCCGCAGGAGTGTGCGCGTGTCCTTCCAGTCGTCGTCGTACGATTTGTAGCCCCAGGTGTCGTTCATCGTCATGCACGTTTCCCAATCGACGCCCGGAAGCCCCTCGGGGGGCACCTGCTGCTCGGGGGTCCCGAAATCGCCCAGGCCGATCTGGCCCGCCTGGTTCAGGCCGCTCAAGCCCTGGCGCGTGTGCCCCACGCGATTGTTGACGATGAGGGTCGGCCGGATCCCGCGCACGAATGCGTACAGATCGCGTCCGCGCTCGTCGTTCCAGTCGGCGATCCATTCGCCGTCGAACCACAGCACGTCGATCTCGGGATACTGCGTGAGCAGCTCCTTGATCTGGGGCTTCATGTAGTTCTCGACGTAGCGGCCGAAGTTGGCATTGCTCCAGGTGCTGGAGTTGTATTCGGGCGCGTTGGGCCCCTGGGCGTCGGGGTGGTGCCAGTCCATGATCGAGTAATAGACCCCGAAGCGCATGCCGGCGCGGTGCGCCGCCTGGGCCAATGCCTTGAGCGCGTCCCGCTTGTACGGCGTGGCATCGACGATGTCGTAGCGCGAGATCTTCGAGTCGAAGATGGCGAACCCGTCGTGATGCTTCGACGTGATCACGATGTACTTCATCCCGGCGTCCTTGGCGATGCGCACCCAGGCATCGGGGTCGAACCGGACGGGGTTGAAGCGGTGCACGAACTCTTCGTAGTCGGGGATGGGGACGTGCGCCCGGCTCATGATCCATTCCCCGATCCCCGGGATGCGCTCGCCCTTGTAGGTGCCGGCGGCGACGGCGTAGGCCCCCCAGTGGATGAACATCCCGAAGCGCGCGTCGCGCCACCAGGCCATACGCGCGTCGCGGGCGGCGGGACTCTCCGCACTCTGGGCCTGCATCATCACGGCGAGCAGAACGAGGTGGCTAAGCGGCATAAGCCTCTCCGGAGGTTGGTGGTGTCATATCGTCCATGCCGGGCCGTCCGGGTACGCATACTGTGCCAGACTCTCGGGCTTCATCGTGATGCTGTAGCCGGGCGCCGTGGGCGCCAGGTAGCGGCCGTCACGCACCACGACGGGATCCACGAAGTGCTCGTGCAAGTGATCCACATATTCGACCACGCGATTCTCGAGCGAGGCGCTGACGGCGATGTAGTCGAACATCGCGAGGTGTTGTACGTACTCGCACAACCCGACACCGCCCGCATGAGGACATACCGGAATCCCGAACTTGGCCGCGAGCAGCAGCACCGCCAGCACCTCGTTCACGCCGCCCAGCCGGCAGCTATCGATCTGACAGAACTGGATCGCCTTGGCCTGCATCAGCTGCTTGAAGACGACGCGGTTCTGGCACTGCTCGCCGGTCGCGACGCCGATCGGGGCCACCGCCTTGGCGATCGTCGCGTGGCCCAGCACGTCGTCCGGGCTGGTCGGCTCTTCGATCCACCAGGGATCGAACCGCGCCAGCTCCCGAATCCAGGCGATGGCCTGGTTCACGTCCCAGACCTGATTGGCGTCCACCATGAGCTTGCGATCGGGCCCGATCTCATGGCGCACCAGTGCGGCGCGACGCATGTCGTCCTGCAGGTCCCGGCCGACCTTGATCTTGAAGTGCGACCAGCCGCGCGCGACGCCCTCGCGGCACAAACGGCGGATCTTGTCGTCGGGGTAGCCAAGCCACCCGGCCGAGGTGGTGTATGCGGGGTAGCCCGTGGCGCGGATGTCCGCTTCTCGCGCTGCCCGCGTGGGAGCGTGCCGGCGCAGGAGCACGAGGGCCTCGTCCGGCGTGAGCGCGTCGGTGATATAGCGGAAGTCGATGCAGCGCACCAACGCCTCGGGACTCAAGTCGGCAAGCAGCTTCCAGAGCGGCTTGCGCTCGATCTTGGCGTAGAGGTCCCACACGGCGTTCACGACGGCCGCCGTGGCGAGGTGCAGCACCCCCTTTTCCGGTCCCACCCAGCGCATCTGCGAGTCGCTCGTGAGCCGGCGCCAGAAGCCGGCCATGTCGTCCTTGATGTGCTCGAGCGTGAGACCGTGCACCAGGGGTGCGAGCGAGCGAATCGCGGCGACGCAGAGCTCGTTGCCCCGGCCGGCGGTGAACGTGAGCCCGTGTCCTGTCAGCCGG
>QHUU01000086.1 GCA_003222155.1 Gemmatimonadota bacterium
CGGCACCTCCGCCCGTGGATGTCGCCGCCTTCCGCCGCACGATGGAAGAAGCGGGCGCGGCCGAAGCGGTCGACGGGATCCTCGCGACCTTCGTCCAGACGCTGCCGCAGCGCCTCGACGCGTTGGCCGCGGCGACCGCTGGCGACACGGCCGAGCCGATCGAACGGGCGGCCCACGCGTTCAAGTCGGCGGCCGCCACCATCGGCGCCCGTGGCCTCGCCGCGCTGCTGGATCAGATCGAAGCCGCGGCTCGCGGTGGCGACGTGCCCGGCGCACGCGATAAGCTGCAGGGTGTGCGCGCCGAGGCGCAGACGGCGCTCGCGTACCTTCAGACAACGGTGAAAGGCGGTGGGGATGGTTAACGCGATTCCGGTGCTGGTCGTGGACGACGATGCCGTGTCGAGCTCGCAGCTGGGCGCGCTCGCCAAGGCCGCCGGGTATGATGTGAAGACGGCCCCCAACGGGCGCGAGGCGTGGGAGCTGCTCCAGCTGGCGCGCATCCCCATCGTGATCTCGGACTGGTACATGCCGGAGATGGACGGCAACGAGCTGTGCCGGCGCATCCGCGCGCGCACCCGCGAGCCGTACGTCTACTTCATTTTGGTCACGTCACGCGGCGGCAAGCAGCAATACCTGGCCGGCATGGAGGCCGGCGCGGACGATTTCATCGCGAAGCCGTTCGACCCCGACGAGCTGCGCGCCCGGCTCAAAGTCGCCGAGCGCATCCTCGGCCTGCGCAAGGAGCTCGAGCAGCTCGAAGTGCTGCTGCCCATCTGCTCCTATTGCAAGCGCATTCGCAACGACAACGAAGAATGGGAGGCGCTCGAGACGTACATCGAAGCCCACTTCGACAGGCTGCTGAGCCACGGCATCTGCCCGGACTGCTACGTCAAGTACGTGCAACCGCAGCTCGACCAGCAGGGTGGGAGCACCTGAGGTCGAAGCCCGGCCTCAGCGCGCGGGCGGCGCGTCGAGCACCTCGCGCACCTTGCGCGCCAGCGACTCCGGCGAAAACGGCTTCTGCAGATACGCGGTCCCCGACTCGAGAATGCCGTGCCGCACCACCGAGTCGTCCGTGTACCCGGAAGCGTACAGCACCCGGGTATCGGGGCGGACCCGCGCGAGCTGCTCCGCCAGCTCCCGCCCACTCACGCGCGGCATCACCACGTCGGTCAGGAGCAGGTGAATGGGGCCGCGATGCCGCTGCGCCAGCCGTACTGCCGCCTCGCCGCCCGGCGCCTCGAGCACCGCGTAGCCGTGACGCTCGAGCACTTGCTTGGTGACGGCACGAACGGCGGCGGCGTCCTCGACGAGCAACACCGTCTCGGTCCCGCCCGGCGCACGCGCGCCCGTCGCCGCCGCGGCCACCTCCGCGGTCGCGTCCACCTGCGGGAGATAGATCTTGAAGCTCGTGCCATGGCCGGGCTCAGAGTACACCCAGATGAACCCGCCCGCCTGCTGCACGATGCCGTACACGGTCGCGAGGCCCAGACCAGTGCCTTTGCCGGGCTCCTTGGTCGTGAAGAACGGCTCGAAGATCTTGGCCTTGGTCGCATCGTCCATGCCGCACCCGGTGTCGCTCACGGCGAGCATCGCGAAACGACGCACCGCCGCGGCGTCGTGGTCGCGGGCGTAGTCCGGGTCGTGCTCCACGTTGGCCGTCTCGATCGTGAGCCTGCCGCCCGTCGGCATCGCATCGCGCGCGTTGACGGCCAGGTTCATGAGCACCTGCTCGAGCTGCCCGACGTCGGCCCGCACCGCGCCCAGATCCGGGGCGAGGGTCGTCGTCAGCTCGACGTCCTCGCCGATCACGCGGCGGAGAATCTTCTGGAGACCCTCGACTACCGTGTTCAGGCTCACCACGCGCGGCTCGACCACCTGTTGCCGGCTGAAGGCGAGCAGCTGGCGCGTGAGCGCCGCCGCGCCGTCCGCCGCCTTCCGGACCTGCTCGAGGTCGTCGCGCTTCGGGTCGCCCGGCGACAGGTCTTCCAACAGCAGGTCCGAGTAGCTCGTGATCACGGTGAGCAGGTTGTTGAAGTCGTGCGCGATCCCCCCCGCCAGCCGTCCCACGGCTTCCAGCTTTTGCGATTGCAGCACCTGCTGCTGGAGCCGTCGCTGGTCGGTGACGTCGCGGACGAAGGTCTCGTAGTACTCCACCCGCCCCGCGGCATCGCGCACCGCGCGCACGCTCAACTGCACCGTCAGCAGGCGGCCGTCTCGGCGCTTCCAGGTCGCCTCGACGTTGTCGTACTGGCGGGCGCTGTAGCTGTCCCGCTCCACCAGCCGCTGCCGCTCGGCAGCATCGGCGTACACGTCCCGCGCCATGTGCAGCCCCAGCACGTCGGCGGCGGCATCGTATCCCAGGATCCGCACCACCGCGGCATTCACCGACAGGAACCTGCCCTCCGGGCTCGAGCGGTAGATCCCGACGGGAGCATGCTCGACCAGGGTCTCGTAGCTCGCCTCCGTCGCGCGCAGCGTGGCGCGCGCCTTCGCCTCGCGCAGCTCGCGCTCGATCGCCGGGAGCAGGCGCTTGAGCTGCCCCTTCGTGACGTAATCGTGTGCGCCCGCCTTCATGGCGGCCACGGCGAGCTCTTCGGTGATCGTGCCGGACACGCAGATGTAGGGGACGTCGAGGCCCCGCTCCCGCAGCATCGCCAGGGCCGCGGTGCCGCTGAAATGCGGCATGCTGTAGTCGCCGATCACAAGGTCCCACGGGTGGCGGTCCAGCGCAGCCTCGAGGGCTGCCGCCGTGTCGACCCGCTCGTGCGTCAGGTCGTAGCCCGCCGTCCGGAGCTCGCGCAGCACCAGACGCGCGTCGTCCTCCGAGTCCTCCACCATCAACACCCGCAACGGCTTGCCCATGCATACCAATGTCGGGTTTCCACGGGGTGCCGGAGTGAGCGTCGTCACCTGGCGGACGTGAGGCGGCCACGCCACACAAAAAACCCATAGATTGGTGGTCGCACGGGGACCAACTTGGGGGGTCACGGGGTGCGCCACCGGGGCGTTATGGCGAAAGGACGGTCAGAACGCGACACACTCCGCAGGCGACGGCAGCGACGGCGTGGTCGCGGCGGTACCCTGTTTTCGGGAAGCTGCGCGAGCCATTTTGGACGGGCGGTGCCACGAGAATAACGCGGTGTAGTACGTGCGACGAGCGCCTCCTTTTCCCTCACCCTGCCGGAGCACGGGCGCGCATGAATCTCCCCAACGAAGTCGAAATCCTGCTGGTGGAGGACAACCCGCACGACGAGGAGCTGACGCTGCGCGCCCTCAAGGAGCGCAACATCGCGAACCAGCTGTTCGTGGCGCACGACGGCGCCGAGGCGCTGGATTTTTTCTTCGGCCACGGCACCCACCCCTGGCGCGAGATCGGCATCGTGCCGCGCGTGATCCTGCTCGACCTGAAGCTCCCCAAGGTGGACGGCCTCGAGGTGCTGAGGCGTCTCAAGGCGGACGAGCGCACGCGCGCCCTCCCGGTGGTGGTCCTCACCTCGTCACGCGAGGAGCCCGACATCGCCGCGGCGTATCGGCTCGGCGCCAACAGCTACATCGTCAAACCGGTCGACTTCGAATCGTTCGCCCGGGCGGTCTCGGACGTGGGGCTCTACTGGGTGCTGTTGAACGAGCTGCCCCGCTGACGCGCATGCCCACGCTCGCGCGCATCCTCATCGTGGAGGACGTCGCGGCCGACGCGGAGCTCATCGAGCGCGAGATCCGCCGCGCCGGGATCGGCTGCGCCACGCGCCGCGTCGATACGGAGACGGCCCTGCGCGACGGACTCCGCAGCTTCGCTCCCGACCTCGTCCTCACGGACCACTCGATGCCGCGGCTCACGGCGCGGGACACCCTGCAGCTCGTTCAGCAGGAGACCCCGGACACGCCGGTGATCATCGTCACGGGCAGCCTCGACGAGGAGATCGCCGCGGAATACATGAAGGCCGGCGCCACCGACTACGTCGTGAAGCATCACCTGGAGCGGCTCGGGCCCGCGGTGCAGCGCGCGCTCGACTTGAAGCGGGCGCGCGAGGAGCAGGCGCAGGCTGAGGAAGCGCGCCGCCAGGGCGAGGAGCGGTTCCGCGCTCTGATCGAGCACGGCGCCGACGCCATCGCGCTGCTCAGCCCCGCCGGCGCGGTGTTGTTCCTCAGCCATTCGGCCGAGAAATTGTTCGGCTTCACGCCCAGCGAGCTGGTCGGCCGGAGCGCGCTCGAGCTGTTGCACCCGGACGATGCTCCCCGGCTGGAGGCGCTCCTGGCGGACGTGGCCCGACGCCCCGGCGCGCCGCTCACGCTCGAGGTGCGGCTGCTGCATCGGGACGCGTCGTGGCGCGCGGCGGAAGCGGTGGTCGTCAACCGCCTGGGCGAGCCCGCCGTCGGCGCGATCGTCGTCAACTTCCGCGATATCTCGGAGCGCCAGGAGGCGGAGCAGGCGCTGCGCGACTCCGAGGAGCAATACCGCTCGCTCGTGGAGGGCGTGCGGGACGTGATCTTCGCGCTCTCACCCGACGGGGTCATCGCCTCCCTCAATCCCGCGTTCGAAACGATCACCGGTTCGCCCCGTGGCGAGTGGCTCGGCCAGCCGTTCGACCAGCTCGTGCATCCGGAAGATCTGCCGCTCGCCCTCGAGCTGTTCGGCCGGGTGGTGCGGGGCGAGCCGCGACCGACCGCCCAGTTCCGCATACACACCATCCGGGGCGACTATCGCCTCGCCGAGTTCTCGGCCACGGCCCAGCTGCGCGACGACCGGCTCATCGGCATCCTGGGCATCGGGCGGGACGTGACCGAGCGCGTCCTGCTGGAGCAGCAGCTCCGCCAGGCGCAGAAGATGGAGGCCGTGGGACGACTGGCCGGCGGGATCGCGCATGACTTCAACAACATCCTCACCGCCATCACGGGGTACGCCGACCTGCTGCTCGAGGATCTGGCTCCCAACGACCCGCGGCGCCAGGATGCCGAGGAGATTCACAAGGCGGCGGACCGCGCCGCCGGGCTGACCCGCCAGCTGCTCGCCTTCAGCCGCCAGCAGGTGCTGCAGCCGCGCGTGGTGGATCTGAACGCGCTCGTGAGCGAGCTCGAGAAAATGCTGCGCCGCCTGCTCGGCGAAGATGTGACGCTGGCGACGGTGCTGGCCCCGACGCTGGGCCGCGTCCGGGCCGACGTCGGCCAGCTCGAGCAGGTGATCATGAACCTCGCGGTCAACGCGCGCGACGCCATGCCCACCGGCGGCAAGCTCACGATCGAGACGGCCGACATCGAATTCGACGGCGGCTACGCGGCGGAGCACTACCCCGCCCCCCCGGGCAAATACACGATGCTCGCCGTCAGCGACACCGGCACGGGCATGGACCCCGTGACGCAGGCCCACCTGTTCGAGCCGTTCTTCACCACCAAGGAGAAGGGCAAGGGCACCGGCCTCGGGCTCGCGACCGTGTACGGCATCGTGAAGCAGAGCGGTGGATTCATCTGGGTGTACAGCGAGCTCGGCGTGGGGACCACGTTTAAGATCTATCTCCCCCGCGTCGACGCGGCGGTCGAGCCGGCGAGCGGCCGCACCGCGTCCGTTCCCGTCCCCCGCGGCAGCGAGACGGTGCTCGTCGCCGAAGACGAAGCGCCGGTGCGTGCGGTGGCCCGCCACGCCCTGGAGCGCTACGGCTACCGCGTGCTCGAGGCCGCGAGCGCGGAAGCGGCCCTGGACGTCGCGCAGCGCTACTCAGGTCCCATCCACGTGCTCCTCACGGATGTCATCATGCCCGGAATCTCCGGGCGGGATCTGGCGGCCCGGCTCGCGGCGCTGCGGCCCGAGACGCGCGTCATCTACATGTCGGGCTATACGGACGACGCCATCACCCGCCACGGCGTGCTCGAGCCCGGGTTCGTGTTCGTGCAGAAGCCCTTCACGCCGGACGCCCTGGCACGCACCGTACGCGATGTGCTGGACGGCACCACCGAGCGGCGGAAGCGCGCTTGATGGAGATGGGCCTGTCGCTCGAGCGCAGGATCCAAATCGGCTTCGGCATCGCCGTCGCGATCATCGTGGCGGTAGGCGCGGCCGCGCTGCGGAGCACGGAGGCGACGGTGAGCAGCGCGCGCTGGGTGGCCCACACGCTGCAAGTGCGCGCGGAGCTCGAGGCCGGCTTCGCCGATCTCATCGAGGCCGAGACCGGCGTGCGCGGCTACGTGATCACGGGCGACACGACCTACCTCGCGCCCTATCACTCGGCGCGGACGACGCTGCACAGTCGGCTGGCGGGTCTGCGGGACCTCACCGCGGACAATCCCGCGCAGCAGCGCCGGATCGACTCGCTGGAAACCCTCGTCGCGACCCGTCTCGAGCGGCTCCAGTGGACCATCGAGACGCGTCGCACCGGTGGTCCGGCCGCGGCCGGCCCGGCCGTGATCGGCGGCCGGGGGAAGGAGCTCATACAGCGGATGCACGAGGTGATCACGCGGATGGAGGACGACGAGGGGCAGCTCCTGGCGCAGCGCTCCGCCACGCTTCAGGCCAAGGCGCGCCTGGCGCGCCTGGCGGCGTGGACCGGGGCCCTCGTCGCGCTCGCGCTCGCCGGCCTCGCGAGCGTGCTGGTGGGTCGCGAGATGGCGGGACGTCGGTTCGCGGAGGAACGGCTCCGCCTGCTGGTGGGAAGCGTGCGCGACTACGCCATTTACATGGTCGACCCTGCCGGGTACGTCAGAAGCTGGAACGCCGGAGCCGAGCGGATCAAAGGGTACACCCCGCCGGAGATCCTGGGCCAGCACTTCGCGCGCTTCTTCACGCCGGAAGACGTCGCCGCCGGACGGCCCGCGGCCGTGCTGCACGACGCGGCGGCAGAGGGGCGCTACGAGGAGGAGAACTGGCGGGTCCGCAAGGACGGCTCCCGCTTCTGGGCGGACGTCGTGATCACCGCCGTGCGCGACGACCGCGGCGCCCTGCTGGGATTCGCCAAGGTGACGCGCGATCTCACCGAGCGGAAGCGGGCCGAGCAGGCGCTGCGCGCCAGTGAAGAGCGGTTCCGCATTCTGGCGGTGACCGCGAACGACGCCATCCTCTCGGCCGACGCCCGCGGGCACATCACCTATTTCAACCCGGGCGCCGAGCGGATCTTCGGGCTCACCGCCGACGAGGTGATCGACCGGCCGCTCACCACGCTGATGCCCGAGCGATTCCGGGAGGCGCATCGAGCGGGACTGGCGCGCTACGTGGCCACGGGCGAGGGGCGCGTCATCGGGAAGACCGTCGAGCTCGCCGGTCGGAGAAAGGACGGAACGGAGTTTCCGCTCGAGCTGTCGCTCGCAAGCTGGAAGCATGGAGCCGATGTCGCCTTCACGGCGATCATTCGCGACATCACGACCCGCAAAGCGGGCGAGGAGCAGCTGCGACGCTACGCCGTCCAGCTCGAGGCGGCGAACCAGGAGCTAGAGGCGTTTTCCTATTCGGTGTCGCACGACCTCCGAGCGCCGCTCCGCAGCCTCGACGGCTTCAGCCAGGCGTTGCTCGAAGATTATCATGAGCGCCTCGACGACACGGGCCGCGATTTCCTGCAGCGGGTGCGCGCGGCGAGCCAGCGGATGGCGACACTCATCGACGACCTGTTGAGCCTGTCGCGGGTCACCCGCGGCGAGCTGCAGGTGGGAGACGTCGACCTGAGCGCGCTCGCCGCCGCCGTGGCCGCCGATCTGCACAGGAGCGACCAGAAGCGTGATGTCACGTTCGCGATCGCCCCCGACCTCGTCGCCCGGGCCGACCCGGGGCTCATGCGGATCGTGCTGCAGAACCTGCTCGGCAACGCCTGGAAGTTCACCGGCAAGCGCTCGCCCGCACACGTCGAGTTCGGCGTGACGGCGCAGGACGGGCGGCGGGCATTTTTCGTGCGCGATGATGGCGCCGGCTTCGACATGGCCTACGCCGCCAAGCTGTTCGGCGCGTTTCAGCGGCTGCACGCGACCACCGAGTTCCCCGGCACGGGGATCGGGCTCGCCACCGTGCAGCGCATCATCCACCGCCACGGCGGCCAGGTCTGGGCCGAGGGCGCCCCGGAGCGGGGCGCGACCTTCTACTTCACGCTCTGAGCTGGAGCACACCATGCACGACCGCTCGATCCTCTTGGTGGAGGACAACCCCGACGACGAGGCGTTGACCCGCCGCGCGCTCGCCAAGAACAACATCCAGAACGAGATCCTCCTGGCCCGCGACGGGGCCGAGGCGCTCGACTGGCTGTTCGGCACCGGCGCCCACGCCGGGCGCCCCGCCGCGCCCGAGCTCGTGCTGCTCGACTTGAAACTCCCCAAGGTCGACGGCCTCGAGGTGCTGCGCCGCATCCGCGCCAACCCGAGCACGCGGCTCCTCCCGGTCGTGATCCTCACCTCGTCCCGGGAAGAGAAGGACGTGGTCACCGGGTACGGTCTGGGCGCGAACAGCTACATCCGCAAGCCCGTCGACTTCGGCCAGTTCGTCGAGGCCGTGCGCCAGCTCGGGCTGTACTGGCTCGTCCTGAACGAGCCTCCCCCGCGCCCGGATGCGGCGTGACGGGACTGCCATGAGCACCGCCACGCCCGTTCCCCCCCCGCTGCACGGCGCCGACGCCGACCGGGAGCGCGCCGAGCGCGACCTGCGCGAGACCCTGTCGCTCTTGAACGCCACCTTCGAGTCCACGGCGGACGGGATCCTCGTCGTGGACCTCGCGGGTCACATCGTCAGCTTCAACCGCAAGTTCGCCGAGCTGTGGCGCATTCCCGACTCGATCCTCGAGACCAAGGACGCCCCCCAGACGGTGGCGTTCGTGCTGGAGCAGCTGGTGGATCCCCAGGGGTTCATGACCAAGGTGCACGACCTGTACGCCCGCCCCGACGCCTCGAGCTTCGACGTCCTGGCGTTCAAGGACGGGCGCATCTTCGAGCGTCTCTCCCAGCCGCAGCGCATCGGCGGGAACAGCGTGGGCCGGGTGTGGAGCTTCCGCGACGTCACCGAGGCCAAGCGCGCGGAGCGGATCCAGCTCGCCACCTACCGGATCTCCGAGGCCGCCCAAGCGGCCGGCAGCCTCCAGGAGCTGTTCCGCGCGATCCACGCGATCGTGGGCGAGCTGATGCCGGCGAAGAACTTCTACATCGCCCTGTACGACGCCGCGTCCGACCTGTTGACCTTCCCGTACTACGTGGACGAATACGACAGCGACTTCCCCTCCAAGCGGCCCGGCAAGGGGCTCACCGAATACGTGCTGCGCACCGGCGAGCCGCTGCTGGTCACGCCCGAGGTGCAGGCCGAGCTCGAGCGGCGGGGGCAGGTCGAGCTGATCGGGGCGCCGTCCATCGACTGGGTCGGCGTGCCCTTGAAGATCGGCGATCGTCCCATCGGGGTGCTCGTGGCCCAGACCTACGCCCCGGGCGTGCGCTACGGCGAGACGGAGCGCCACGTCCTGCAGTTCGTCTCGACCCAGGTGGCCATGGCCATCGAGCGCAAACGCACCGAGGAGCAGCTGCACGAGAGCGAGCGCAAGTACCGGCTGCTGTTCGAAACCAACCCCGAGCCGATGTTCGTGTACGACTTCGAGACGCTGCGTATCATGGCGGTGAACGAAGCGGCGATCACGCGCTACGGGTACTCCGAGTCCGAGTTTCTCGCCCTCACCATCCGCGACATCCGGTCGGTGGAAGAGCAGGCCCGCCTGGAGCAGGAGCTGGCGCGCCGCACCGACGAGGGCGCCGTCCGCACGGGCGTGCGCCACCGCGCCAAGGACGGCCGGCTGTTCGAGGTCGACCTGGTCGCGCGGCCGCTCGAGTTCGCGGGCCGCCGGGCCCGCCTGGTGCTGGCGCGGGACGTGACCGCCCAGCGCCACCTGGAGCACCAGCTGCGCCAGTCGCAGAAGATGGAGGCGGTCGGCCAGCTGGCCGGAGGCATCGCCCACGACTTCAACAACCTGCTGACCGCCATCCTGGGCTCGACCCAGCTGCTGCTGCACGCGACGCCGCCGGGCGACGCGCGCCGCGAGGACGTCGAGGAGATCCGCAACGCCGGCTTGCGCGCCGCCGAGCTCACGCGGCAGCTGCTCGCCTTCAGCCGCCGCCAGGTGCTCGCCCCCAAGGTGCTCGAGCTGAACGCCGTCGTCGCGAACATGGACAAGATGCTGCGCCGCCTGATCGGCGACGACGTCGAGCTGGCCACCGCCCTGCACGCCGAGGCGGGCGCCGTCAACGCCGACCCGGGCCAGCTCGAGCAGGTGCTCCTGAACCTCGTCGTCAACGCCCGTGACGCCATGCCGGGTGGGGGACGCGTGCTGATCGAGACCACCCGCATGACGCTGCGCGACGAGCTGGTGGAACGGCGCCATCGCCTGCCGCCCGGGGACTACGTGTGCCTCGCCGTCGCCGACTCGGGGCTGGGGATGGACGAAGCCACCCAGGCGCACTTGTTCGAGCCGTTCTTTACGACCAAGGAAGTGGGCAAGGGCACGGGGCTGGGCCTCGCCACCGTGTACGGGATCGTGAAGCAGAGCGGCGGCTACATCTGGGTGTATAGCGAGCCCGGGCGCGGCACCACGGTGAAGGTCTATCTGCCGCGCGTACGCGGGGCCGCGGAGCCGCCGCTGCCCGCACCCGAGCTGCCCCCGCTCCGGGGCGGGAAGGAGACGGTCCTCCTGGTCGAAGACGCGGCGCCCGTCCGCACGCTGGCGCGCCGCAGCCTCGAGGCCCGCGGCTACCGGGTGCTCGACGCGGCCGACGGGCCCAGCGCCCTCGAGCTGTCCGCGCGGCACGCCGGCGAGATCGACGTGCTCGTGACCGACGTCGTCATGCCGGGGATGAGCGGCCGCGAGCTCGCCGAGCGACTCGCGCCCACGCGGCCGCGGATGAAGGTGCTCTATACCTCGGGATATACCGACGACGCGATGGTCCGCCAGGGCGTGCTCAACGCGGGTGTCGCCTTCCTGCAGAAGCCGTTCGTGCCCGATACGCTCGCCAGGAAGGTACGTGACGTGCTCGACGGGGTGAGCTGACCGGCCGCTACCGCTTAGCCATTATCCAGGATGTCCCGCAGGCGTGTGAGCAGGTCGTGTTCCGTCCACGGCTTGTGCAACAACGGCGTCGCGGGGTCGGGGCTCGCGGCGCGGTCGGAATCGGAGTAGCCGCTCGCGAACAGGAAGGGCACGGCGTGACCCTCGCGGCGCGCGGCGTCGTACAAGGCCCGGCCGCCGAGGCGCGGCATCACCAGGTCCGAAAAGACGAGCCGCACGCCGGCGGTCTGGCGCAGTGCCTCGAGCGCCTCCAGCCCATCGGCCGCCGTGACGACCTGGTAGCCCGCCGACTCCAGAATCCGCTTGGCCGAGCGCCGCAGCTGGTCGTCGTCCTCGACCACCAGCACCGTTTCGGAGCCGCCGCGGGCCTCGGGCTCCGCCGGATGCGGGCGCGCGGGGGCGGCGGCTTCGTCGGCGAGCGGGAAATAGATCCGGAAACGCGTGCCTTTGCCCGGCTCGCTGTCGACCTCGATGCCGCCGCCGTGCTGCTTCACCAGCCCGTACACGGTGGCGAGCCCCAGCCCCGTGCCCTTCCCCGGCGCCTTGGTGGTGAAGAACGGCTCGAACATGCGCGCGCGCGTCACTGCGTCCATGCCGACCCCCGTATCCTCCACGGCCAGGCAAACGTGCTCCCCCGCCCGCTGCGCCCCGCACGCCTGGCGCTGCTCCTCGGAGAGGCGCACCAGGCCCGTTGCGAGCCGCAGCACACCGCCGTCCAGCATGGCGTCGCGTGCGTTGGTGGCGAGATTGAAGAGGATCTGCTCCGCGGCGTGCACGTCGGCCCGTACGTCGGGAAGGTCCGCACCGTCGTGGGTCACGATTTCCACGTCGGCGGGCAGGATGCGCCGCAGGAACCCCGACAGGTCCCGCACCAGGCCGCCCAGCGACACGGGCTGGAGCTCGAGGCGCGAGCGCCGCGCGAAGCCGAGCAGCTCCTTCACCATGACGCGCCCGCGCAGGGCCGCCGACATCACGTCGCGCAGATCGGCGTGCGCGGGTTCCTGCGTCGAGGGGATCGCCCTCGCGAGCAGCTGCGCGTTGGCGAGGATGATCGTGAGCAGGTTGTTGAAGTCGTGGGCGATACCGCCCGTGAGCTGGCCGATCGCCTCCAGCTTCTGCGATTGCCGCAGCTGCTCTTCCAGCGCCCGGCGCTCGGTCACGTCTTCCGCGATCGTCTCGAAACACTCGATGGTCCCGTCGGGCCGCCGCACCGCCCGGCCGGCGAGCCGGACGAGAATGGATTGCCCGGTACGGCGCTTCCACGTGACTTCCACGCCGTCGATCGCGTCCCCCGAGCCTTCGAACCGGGCGAGGATGCGCGCCCGCTCCCCGGGGTCGGCGTACACGTCGGTCGCGAGGTCCACGCCGAGCAGCTGCTCGGCGGACTCGTACCCGAGCATGGCGACGAGGGCGGGGTTGACGGTGAGGAAGCGCCCGTCCGGTGTGGAACGGTAAATCGCGTAGGAGGCGTGCTGCACCAGCGCCCGGTGGCTCTCCTCCGAGCGGCGCAGGGCTTCCTCCGCCCGGCGGCGCTCGGTGATGTCCGTGCCGACGCCGATCACGCCGGCCAGCGGTCCATCCCCGTCCCGCACGGGCGAATACCATGTCTCGAACACCACGCCGAACACTTCCACGACGGACGAGAACGTCTCGCCCGCCAGGGCGCGCCGCACGTCGGCCAGCGCGTGCGGCAGGTCGGCGTACAGCTCGAACGCGGAGCGCCCGACGAGCAACGCGGGCCGCACGCCCAGGGCATCGAGCCCGCGCCCTTCGACCATGGTGAACACGCCGTGGCGATCGAGCGCGAACAGCACGAGCGGCGCCCCGGCGATCACCGTGCGCAGCCGCTCCTTGTTCTCGCGCAGCGCCCGCTCCTGGCGCCGCCGCTCGGTCACGTCGCGCGCGTTGACGATGAGCTGCGCCGAGCCACCGTGCTCCGCGCGCGCCTGGCCCACCGCATCGAGCAGCCGCCACGAGCCGTCCTGCGCCCGGAAGCGGAACTGCGCCGCTTGCGGGCTGCCGGGACGCTGGATCGCGCGGGCCAGCGCCTCGGCCACCAGCGCGATATCGTCGGGATGCACGTAGTCGAAGGCGTTGTGCTCCAGCAGGTCGCTGGGCGCGTAGCCGAGCACCCGCTCGACCGAGGGGCTCGCGTAGCGGAACACGCCGTTCTCGCCCACGACGGTGACGATGTCGGACGCGTTTTCGATGAGCGAGCGGAAGTGCTCCTCGCTCGACCGCAGGGCGGCCTCGGTGCGGGCACGGTCGAGCGCGGTCGCGAGCACGTTGGCGACCGCTTGCAGGAAGTGCGCGTCGTGGATGGTGAACTCGCGGCGGCGCGTCGTGTGCGTGCCCAGGATGCCGAACGGCCGGTCCTTGCCGGGCACCAGTACGCTGAGGCTCGACACCACGCCGTGCGACGTCAGCAACGGCGAGCTCCCGAACCGCCGGTCGGTGGTGAGGTCTTCCACCACCACCTGGCCGGTCGAGCGCAGCACGTACCCCGCGTGCGAATCGGCGTCGGTGGGGAGAATCGTCCGCCCCACGGCGCCGGGCCGCCACCCCACCCCCGCGCGCAGCACCAGCGTACGGCTCTCCGGCCGCAGCTCCAGGACGCTCGCGAACTCGACTTCGAGGGCGCGCGCCGCGAGCGCGACGGCGGCATCAATCAGCTCCGCCAGCGGCGCGCCGGCGAGGGCCCGCTGCCCGAGGTGCGCCACCGCCTCCTGCTGCCGCGCCGTGACACGCAGCTGCTCCTCGGTCCGCGTCAGGTGCGCTTCGCGGGCCGAGTCGTCCTGACGCAGCAGTCTGAACCGGTTCGTGCTCACACGCGAAGCTTGCATCCGCCGCCGCCGCTTTCCATTATGGGCTTCACACAAACCAGGTGCGCGCCATCACATGTGCGCCAAGTGAGTACTGGACAATGACCTACCACGCGGCCCCGTGATGCAGTACCTGCTGCTCCGCGACCTGGCGATCATCTTTGCCGGCTCGCTCCTCGTCATTCTCGTCTTTCATCGCCTCAAGCTCCCGGCCCTGCCGGGCTTCATCGTGGCCGGCGTGCTGCTCGGCCCCAACGCCCTCGGCCTCGTCTCCGACGTCCATCAGGTGGAGAGCCTGGCCGAAGTGGGCGTGATCCTGCTGCTGTTCACCATCGGCATCGAATTCTCGCTCACCCGGCTGCGGGAGATGGGTCGCCAGGTGATCATCGGCGGCGGCGCGCAGGTGCTGCTCACGGTGGGGCTCGCCGCCGCCCTCGCCGCGGGGCTCGGCCTCGCGTGGCCCGTCGCCGTGCTGCTGGGGTTCCTGGTCGCGCTGTCGAGCACCGCGATCGTGCTCAAGGGACTCGCCGACAAGGGCGAGATCGACACACCGCACGGTCGCCTCGCGACGGGGGTGCTCATCTTCCAGGACCTGTGCGTCGTGCCGATGATGCTGGTGCTGCCGTTTCTGGCGGGCGACGCGGGCGGGGGAGCGGCGGGCCTGGGCTGGGCGCTCGCCAAGGCCGGGCTGGTGGTGGCGGGCGTGCTCGTGCTGGCGCGGACCGTCGTGCCGCGCGTGCTGAGCGAGATCGTCAAGACGCGCAGCCGGGAGTTGTTCCTGATCGCGGTCATCCTCGTCGGCACGCTCACCGCGCTCGGCACCGCGGCGGCGGGGGCGTCGCTCGCCCTGGGCGCGTTCCTGGCCGGGCTCGTCATCTCGGAGTCCGACTATGGGCACCAGGCCATGGCCGAGCTGCTGCCGTTCCGCGACGTGTTCATCTCCCTGTTCTTCGTGACCGTGGGGATGCTGGTGCACGTGGGGTTCCTGCGCGAGCACCCGGCGCTCGCGCTCGTCGGCGTGGCGGCGATCATGGGAGGGAAGAGCGTGCTCGCCGCGCTCGGCCCGGCACTCCTGGGATACTCGGGACGCGTGGCTCTGCTCGCCGGTCTCGCCGTCTCCCAGATCGGCGAGTTCTCGTTCGTGCTGGCGCGGCAGGGCCGCGGCACGGGGCTCTTCCCCGAGGGGCTGTACCAGACGTTCCTGGCCGTGGCGGTGCTCACGATGCTCGTGACACCGTTCGCGCTGCAGAGCGGCCCGATGCTCCTGGATGGCCTGGAGCGTCTGATTCCGCTCGACCGCCTGTTGCCCGGGTTCCGGCCGCAGACGCTCGCGGCGGGCGGCGAGCCGCTCACCGACCACGTGATCGTCGCCGGGTACGGGTTGAATGGCCGCAACCTGGCGGTGGCGCTGCGCTCGATCCGCGCGCCCTACCTGATCGTCGAGCTGAACGCCCAGACCGTGCGGCAAGCACGGGCCCGCGGCGAGCCCGCGTTCTATGGGGACGCGACGCGCGAAGAGATCCTGCGCGGGCTCGGCGCCGAGCGGGCGCGCATGCTGGTGGTGGCGATCTCCGATCCGGCGGCGACCCGTCGCATGGTCCGGGTCGCGCGGGCCCTCAACCGGGCGCTTGAGCCTCGACGCCGTCGCCGGCGTCCCGCAGATGGCGATCGAGCGGATGCGCCTTGCTCCCCATTCGGCGCTCGCCGGTAAGCGGCTCGCCGCCACCGGTCTGCGCAGTCAGACGGGGGCTCTGGTGCTGTCGGTGGTTCGAGGAGACGAAGAAGTCGGTACTCCGGGCCCCCAATTCCGGCTCGCCGCAGGGGATGTCCTCGTCGTTGTGGGGCAGCCGCACCGGTTGCAGGCTGCCACGAGGCTTATTGCTGGCAATAATGCTGCGTTATCGCAACGAGGCTGATCGCGACTGTTGCGGCACAGCACCGAACAAATGGCGAAAACATAGGTATATTGGGCATTATCTGGCGAGTGTGCACTCACTCCAGTGCATAACATAAGCAAGTACAATGGCTTATACTAGCACAAGACCCAGAAAAGTGCGGTAAGCATCTGTGAAATAGACGCTTACGTTTTCCACATCCCCCCTGTTTTCTGCCCCGGGCTAAATTCTGGCCATGCCAATACCCCCCCTGTACGGCCATGAGGGGACCCGAAACCGGCTGGTAGGCGCCATCGCCTCCGGCCGGTTGCCGCAAGCGCTCCTGTTTGAGGGTCCCCGGGGAGTCGGAAAGCAGCGGTTGGCGTTATGGCTGGCGCAGGCGCTGGTCTGTGAAAAAGCGGCGGAAAAGGCCGGGGATGAGGCCCGAGAAGGGTGTGGCGAGTGCCAGCAATGCAAGCTGGTCCTCAACCTGTCGCACCCGGACGTGCATTGGTTCGTGCCGCTCGAGCTCACCAAGAAGAGCGGCGACGCGGACAAGCAGGTCGACGTGGTGCAGGAAGCGCTGGCCGAAGAAATGGCGGCGCGGCGAGAGCAGCCGCTGTACGAGGCGCCGTCTGGCCTGGCGAGCCACGGGATAGCAGCGGTGCGCCTGCTGTTACGGCGGCTGGCGCTCAAGCCGGCGCTGGGGCAGCGCAAGGTGTTCGTGATCGGCGATGCAGAGCGGCTGGTCCCGCAGGTGGGGGCCGAGGCGGCGGCGAACGCGCTGCTCAAGGCGCTGGAGGAGCCGCCGGCCAACACGGTGGTCGTGCTGACCGCGACGGCACCCGAGGGGCTGTTGCCGACGGTTCTGTCTCGCGTAGTGCGGGTTCGAGTGGCAAGACTTGGCGACAGCATCGTGGCAGCGTTCGTTCAGCGCGAGCTGGGTGTCACTGGTCAACGTGCTGTCGCACAACGAGTTGCAGCTGCCGAGGGATGCATCGGCAGGATCCTTGCAACAGGGGAGCGAGGGGATCGGGGTGGGGAGGCTGCGGAGCGGTTCGCCGCAGCCGTGAACGCCGGACCGGTACGCCGCTACGCGTTTGCGCTCGGGCAGCAGCCGTTCCAAGCGCGCGGCGGATTCACCGAGATGCTCGACGGGTTGCTCGAGCGACTGCGCGAGCAGGCCCGGTCGGGGAGAGAGACGGGGACGGTCGTTCGGGCGATGGCGCAGGTGCTCGAGGCGCGTGGCCTCGCCCAGGGGAATGTGAACCCACAACTCGTCGCGGCGGTACTGGGCGGCGACTGGGAGCGAGCGGGGACGGGGCCGGAATGAAGCTGTCGCACGTGGACGAGGCGGGCCGCGCCCGCATGGTGGACGTCGGCGACAAGCCGGCCACGGTGCGCACCGCGGTCGCCGAAGGAGCGATCCGGATGTCGCGGGAGGCGTTCCGGCTCGTGGCCGAGCAGCAGGTGGCCAAGGGAGACGTGCTCGGGGTGAGCGAGGTGGCGGGGACGCTCGCGGCGAAGCGCACGGCGGAGCTGATTCCGCTGTGCCATCCCCTAGGCCTCGACCACGTGGAAGTGGCAGCGACGCTCGAGGAGGGGCTTCCGGGCGTGCGGGTTCGGGCCGCCGCCAAAGCGGTGGGCCGGACGGGCGTGGAGATGGAAGCCCTTACGGCCGTGTCGGTCGCGTTGCTGACGGTCTACGACATGGTGAAGGCCGCCGACCGCGGCATGGTGATCGAAAAGGTGCAGCTGCTGGAAAAAACCGGTGGCACGCACGGCGACTGGCGGCGCGACACGGCCGATTGATGGATGCTTGACGAGGCGGGGCCAGTTTGGGACCGTCTGGACTTACAAGAGAGGTCTATGTACACGAAGACCCAGAAGTTGATGTTGCAGGGCGGCTTGATTCTGCTCGGCGCGCTGGTCGTGAGCAGCGTCGGCGGGTGGGCTCGACGTGCCACCGCCGACGACCAGCCCACGCCGTTGACCGCACCCGCGATCGTGGGCGAGCTGCGCTCGCTCGAGCAGTCGCTCGAGGCGACCCGCGGTGAGCTGGCGGTCGCGCGGCTGCAACTCGAGCGGGCCAACGCGATCATCGACTTTTCCACCCACTACGGCATCGCGGCCGACCTCGCCGCGGCGATCTACGACGTCTCCCTGGCCGAAGGCGTGGATCCGGCGCTCGCATTCCGCCTGGTGCGGGTGGAGTCGAGCTTCAACGGCAAGGCGAAGAGCAAGGTCGGGGCGATCGGCTATACGCAGGTCCTGCCCAGCACCGCACGGCTGTACGAGCCGGGGCTCACCACCGCCCAGCTCTTCGAGCGTAACACCAACCTGCGCTTGGGCTTCCGCTACCTGCGCGACCTGCTGGAGCGGTACGAGGGCAACCCCGACGCGAAGCTGCGCCTCGCGCTGTTGGCGTACAACCGTGGGCCCGGCCGGGTGCAGGAGCTGCTCGACGCCGGGAAGGACCCGCAAAACGGCTATGCGTCCGCACTCATGAAGGGGTATCGTCGGAAAAGCTAAGTACGTAGCACAAAGACGTAACACGAAGACGTAGCACAAAGGCGTAGGGGCGGTCACCCTGCGCCTTTCGTGCTACGTCTCTGTGCTACGTCGGTGTGGTACGTCTTTTTTCTTTTATTGTTTTTGCGGAATCTTCAGCAGGTCCCCAACTCTCAGCAAGGATCCCATCGTCAAGCCGTTGTAGTTGAGGAGCGCCGTGAGTGACACGCCGAAGCGGCGCGCGATCTCGCTCGCCGTCTCCCCCGGCCGCACCCGGTGCGCGCCGGCGCTCGCGTCGGTGCTCGACACCCGCCGGTAGCGCGGCTCCGGCGGGACCGACCAGGCCGACGCCGGCACCACGCGCCCGCTCATCGGGATGATGATCCGCTGCCCCAGGCGCAGCGCGTGGGCCCGGACCCTGGGATTGGCGCCCTCGATCAGGGAAACGCTGACGCGATAGTGCTTCGCGATGTCCGACAGCGTCTGGCCGCGGGAGACGTAGTGGTCCACGAAGGTGATCCGCTCGGTCACGGGGAGGCTGTCGTAGCGCTCCGCCACCTGCGTCCCGTGCCCGCGCGGCACCCGCACCACGACGCTCCGCCCCGGCGGCGTGACGCCGCGCACGAACTGCGGGTTCAAGTCGAGCAGAGCCGCGACCGTGGTGTCGGCCAGCCGGGCGACGACGTCGAGGCCCGTGGCGTCCGGCACGGTGATTTCGTCGAACACGAGCGGCGGTAGCGGCTCCGGTTGGAAGCCGTAGCGCTGTGGCTGCTTGGCGATCAGCGCCGCGGCAATGAGCTTCGGCACGTAATCGCGGGTCTCGCGGCGCAGATAACGGCGGTCGGAGAGCTGGAAAAACGTGCGATCGTCCACGGAGTCCTGCTCGCCCGGCAGGCGATCGATGCCGCGCTCGATCCGCCCCACACCCGTGTTGTACGCGGCGGCGGCGAGGTACACGCTGCCGAGGCGCTCCCGCAGGTCGGCCAGGTAATTCACGGCCGCCTCCGTCGCGCGAAACGGGTCGCGGCGCTCGTCCACCCACGGGTCCACCGTCAGCCCGTACAGCCGCCCCGTGCTCGCCATGAATTGCCACATCCCGACCGCTTTCGCGCGACTCACCGCCGTGTTGGAGAAGCCGCTCTCGATCAGGCAGAGGTAGAGCAGGTCCTCCGGGAGGTGTTTCGCCCGGAGCCGCTCACGGATCATCCCCTCGTAGCGCCCCAGCCGGGCGAGCCAGATCTCGAACCGGTCGCGCGAGTCTACCTGGAAGAACTCGAGGTACTCGAGCACCCGCCGGTTGGTGGCGAAGCTCGAGACGTCGATGTCGAAGGTGGGCGCGGCGGTGGGTGCCGCCCCGATGGCCGTGCGACCTTCGGGTCCGAACAGCCGCACCGCCTCCCGCTCCACATCCTCTCCCTTGAGGGGGGGAGTCGGAGCCGCGTGCTGCTGCATGCTGTCGGCGGGGGGACGCGGTCCGTGCAGGCTGTCCAGTACCTTCTGATCTGCCGCGGAGTCGCGCGCCTGCCGGGCGGCCAGCGCCGCCAACGAATCCACCCCGGGCGACGGTGCCGTCGAGTCGCGAACGGGGGCGACCAGAGCCGGGTGCCCCGCGCGACCGCCCCCGCAGGCGGCACCGAGCGCCGCGCTCAAGAGCGCGACCAGGGGAGTCCCCGCGATCCGGCTCATCGGGTGGCGAAGAAGTTGCCGAGAATGCGGTTCGTGGCGTTCAGGACGGCCAGGGCCGCGCCGCGAGGGGCATCGGTCTCCGTCAGGCAGGCGCCCACCAGCCGGGAGGCCCGCGCCTCCTGTCGCGCCGACAGCGACACGATCACCACGGTCGCGTCAAACGCCCGCACGGCCTTCACGCCCAGCAGCTCGAAGCCGAGCTGCGGCTGGACCACCCGCTCCAGCGCCCGCACGGTCGCCTCGGCGCAGCACCGCAGCTCGCCCGCCTGTGAAATCACGCCTTGCGACTCCCCGGTGAACTGCCGCCCGTCGGCCCACGTCAGCACTACCTTGGCGCGGCACCGCCCATTCGCCAACCGCTGGAACTCGAAGTCCTGGAAGCGGAGGCGTTCGCCCCCCGCCCCCCCCGCCCCTACTCCGCCGGACCCCCCTGCCGCTGGCGTCGTCACGGTCCGCGCACCTATTCGAAGCGGACTTCGAGCTGGTGGCGGGCCCCCAGCTCTTTCGGGCCCTCCACCACGTCCACCTCGAGGCGCGGGCGCCCCTGGACGTCGCGCTCCGCCGAGACGACCAGGATCAAGCCGCTCTCGAGCTCGACCTTGAGCTGGCGCAGGTCGGACCGCACCGTGACGTCGCGGACCGCCTCGCCGCGCAGCCGTGCCACCGCTCCCGCCACGCGGCGCAGCTGTTGGAGCTCCAGCGAGCTCACGCCAGCCGCTCAGCGAGGAGCTGCGAGATGGCCGTGTCGGGGATGCGCTCGGCCTGAATGAAGAGCGACGATTTCGAAGTCGCTTCGAGCGGGTACAACGTCCAAAACGAGCGTCCGGAGCGCTCGGACGCCGATCGGAATGACAGTACCAACTGCCATGCCTCTGTGTTGGCCGGGCGCTCCGCCAAAGCGTCCACGTGCCAAACTTGATCGCCATGGGCGATCACTCGCCACGGCATGGATCACCTCGCTAACAAGGGCGCGAGAATATGCAGCTAACCCCAAGTCCTGTCAATAGTTGGGGTCTCAGTCGCCGCGTATCGCGAGCGCCTTGAATCGCTTGGCGAGCTCCTTGGTGATTGGGCCGGGTTGGCCGTGGCCGATCACGCGGCCGTCGAGCTTGGTCACCGCCACCACCTCCGCGGCGGTGCCCGTGAGGAACATCTCGTCCGCGGTGTAGAGGTCGTACCGGTTGAGGGGGAGTTCTTCGACGCCGTAGGTCGCCTCGCGCGCCAGCTCGATCACGGCGTCGCGCGTCACACCGCGCAGGATGCCGGCGTACGCCGGCGGCGTCCGGAGCGTGCCATTGGTCACGGCGAACAGGTTCATGCCGCTGGCTTCGGCCACATAGCCCTGCGCGTCGAGCATGATGACCTCGTCCACCCCGGCGGCGATGCCTTCCACCTTGGCGAGGATGTGTGACAGGTAGTTGAGCGATTTGATGCGAGGCGAGAGGCTCTCGCGGTGATGGATCGGTGTCGCGGCAGTGAGCGCAACGAGCCCCTTGTCGTAGCGGTCTTGCGGCCACAGCTGGATCGTGTCGACGATGCAGATGACGGACGCCTTGGGGCATTTCCGCGGGTCCAGCCCCAGGTCGCCGACGCCGCGTGTGACCAGCAGGCGAATATAGGCCTCGTCGAGCCCGCTCTTCGTGACCGCTTCTTCCACCAGCCGGTGCAGCGCCGGCTTGGCAAGCGGCACCTCGAGCCACACGCCTTTCGCGGAGGCGTAGAGCCGGTCCAAGTGCTGGCCCAAGCGAAAGACGCGGCGGTTGTAGACCCGGATGCCCTCGAACACGCCGTCGCCGTACAGCAGGCCGTGATCGAACACCGAGACCTTGGCCGTAGCGCGATCGTGATAGGTCCCGTCGATCCAGATGATAGGCGGCATAGTCTCCTTTACGTGCGCATCCGTCGTGCCAGCGTGAACCCGTCCTCGGGGCGACCGTCCACCGGCGTGCGGCAGCGCCGCTTAGGCGAATATACCCGCCCGGCCGAGCCCCCGGCTACCAGGCTCGGGCCCCGGGAATGTTACCCAGATCACGGAACGGCAGGCCGAAAACGGCAATCAGTAGGTCCATGGAAGACCAACCGCTGGGCTGGGCGCGTGTGTGGTACGCGCTCAAGCGTGAGGAAGACGAGGGGCTGCTGCGCCAGGGCGCGTGGTATCCGGTCGTGAGCAGTGGCGTCACGCGCGCCGTGGTGGAGGTGTCGGGACAACGGGTGACGGTGCCGCAGGAGGCGCTGGAAGTGCGGAACAAGCGGCCGGAGAAATTCACGGTCGTGTACCGCACGCGCGAGGACCCCAACCCCGCGCGCGGCACGCGCGCCGACGTGGGGCGCCGCTACGGCGTGTGCCCCGTGTGCGCCACCCGCCTGCCGTTCCGCAACAACGTCATTCCACCGGTGGCCACGTGCAAGCAGTGCGGGCACCAGGGGATCGTGGCGTGGTGGGAGACGGGGTGAGGCTTATTACTGAGTGACCCGGCTGGGAATCGAACCCAGGACCTACGGATTAAAAGTCCGTTGCTCTACCAACTGAGCTACCGGGTCTAACTGCGCCTCATCGCAAAAGTTAATACAGCGCCTACCGCTTCAAGGCCTTCATTTCGTTGCCGCCTTGGCGAAGGGTGAGAGAAGTCACCTCCCCCTTCTCGTTCTTCGCAAACTCGATTTGCGCGTCCACGGCTTTCAAGAAGAAGCTCGTCTGCGACTCTGCGAACAGCGGCAGGGCGAGTTGGTTCGTCGCTTGGGACATCAGCCGGTTGCCCTCCAGCGTGATGACGATGCTGAACGTGGGCGCCAGTTGGTAGGTGCCCACATACTGCCGAAGCACGTCCGTCGAGACCGTGATCTCCTTCCGTTCCGACGGCAGGGCGACTTTCTCTCCGTGCAGGAGCGCCATGAGTTGCCCCGCAATCTCATCGGGTGCGCCTCCATTGAGATTGCCCAACACGATGACGGCGAGCTTGCGATCACGATCGTAGGCCAACTGGGTGTTGAACCCCTCGATGCCACCACCGTGCTCAATGACCGTGTAGCCGTGCGCCGTCCGCACAGCGAGACCGTAGCCATAATCGTTCTTGAACGGCGTGGTCATTTTCTTCAATGAGGCCGCACTGAGAACCTTGCCTCCAAACAACCCCCGTTCCCACCGCAACAGGTCCTCAGTGGTGGAGTAGAGTGCACCGGCCGAGAAGGGGATGCTCATGTCGATGTAGCCTGCATTCACGGGCCCGTTGGCGCCGGGTGTGTAGCCCGCAGCGCGGTGGAGGATGATCGCCGCGTGCGAGTCATATCCTGATTCGGTCATTCCGAGCGGCGCGAACAGGTTGTCCCGCACGAAGTCCTGGTAGCGTTGCCCGCTGATCTTCTCCAGGAGGTAGCCGAGGAGAACATACCCCGAGTTGCTGTACTCCCACTTCTCGCCCGGCTGGAAATTCAACGGCTTGTCGCGGAACCGCGCGACCAGTTGCTCGGGAGTTGTGGGCGTTGCTTCGGTGGTGGAATAGTCGGGGAAAGACGTGAAGTTGGGGATTCCCGACGTATGGGTCAGGAGGTTGGCAATGGTGATCGTGGCCCAGGCCGCGGGCGCGTCGGGCAGGTACTTCGCCACCAGGTCGTCTGTCCTCAGCTTGCCTCGCTCTTCCAACAGCAGGATGGCCGCCGCCGTGAATTGCTTGGTCAGCGAGCCCAAGCGGAATTTGGTATGAGGCGAATCAGGAATGTCCCATTCCAGGTTGGCTGAGCCATATCCCTTGTCCAGGAGAACGTTCCCATCCTGGGCGACGAGGACCGATCCCATGAATTGCTTGCTGTCGACGTGGGATTGAATGATCCGGACCATGCGCGAAACGTCTTGCGCAGCGCCGTCGCGAGGGCTCGCGAGTAGCAGGACGAGCGTCCCAAACAACGATCGAAGCGATCGAAGCGATCGAGCGACGGAATGTCCCATGGGCCCTCTTGGGCGGTGGTGCGCGGCTCAAAACAGTCACCCTTTTCGCCTGGTTCGGCAAATGAGGTGCGCATTTCGAGGCTGTGAGCCACGCACCGATCGAATGCGCGTCCGTACCACCGATCGTGTGACGTAGCGCACGAAGGTTCTGTCTACTTGGCGCGGGCGTCGCGCCGGCGTAAAGTCCACCGTTACGACGCCTCCCCTCGCAGACTCTTTAGGCCACATATGCTACTCAGCGCCCAACGCACCCGCACCCGCCCGCGTCCCCGCCCCTCGTCCGCGACCGATCGGGGCCTCGTACAGCGCCTGACTCAAGGCGACGACGCGGCGTTTTCCGAGCTGTTCGCACGCTACCGCAGCACCGTCTACGCCACCGCGTACGCCGTGCTGCTCGACCCCGAGCAGGTCGCCGCCGTCGTGACCGACGCGTTCGCGGAGGCCCGCCGCACCGCCGCGACGTTCCTGGGCACACAGGGCAGCGTCTCCGGCTGGCTGACCCACCTCACCCGCCTCCGCATCGCCGCCCGACACCACGCGGCCTGACGGCTTTCGCGGCACCCCGGGAGGCTTAACTTCCCGGCGTCCGCCATGGTCGATCGTGCCCGCCGCTCGCTCCTCGCCCTCTACCTCGCGAGCGCCGTGTTCGTCACGGTGCAGCAGGGGATCCTCGGCCGCTCCAATAACTTCACGGTGTTCCGCGCAGCGGCGACGAACCTGCTCGCGCATCGCGACCTGTACGCCGCCCACCCCGACCAGCACTTCGACTTCTACAAGTACAGCCCCACGTTCGCGCTGCTGTTCGCCCCGCTGGCGGCGCTGCCGTTCGCACCGGCGCTCCTGATCTGGAGTCTCCTCAACTCGCTGCTGCTCTGGTACGCGGTACGGCGCCTGCTCCCCGACCGCCAGGCGACGCTGGCCCTGGCGCTCGTCTATCTCGAGGTGCTGTTCGCGATGCAGTACACCCAGAGCAACGGCCTCGTCGCGGCGCTCCTGCTGCTCGCCTTCCTCGCGCTCGAAGCGGGACGCCAGCTGCGGGCGGCGCTGCTCGTGGGCCTCGATGCATGCATCAAGGTCTTCCCGCTCGGCGGCGTCGCGCTGGCGCTGTTCCACGCCCGTCGTGCACGGTTCGCGCTCCTCCTCGCCGGCGTCGGGGTGGGTCTCGCGCTGCTGCCGCTCGTCGTGATTCCGCCTCACGAGCTGATCGCCCAGTACCGCTCCTGGTGGACCATCGAAACCGCGGACGCGAGTCGCGTGAACCGCGGCGACTCGGTCATGCAATATCTCTATCAGTGGCTCGGCGCAGACTGGCCGCATTGGCCGGTGCAGCTCGCGGGCACGCTGCTGCTGCTGGCTCCGCTCGCCGTGCAGCGTGGGCGCTGGAGCGATCGCGCCTTCCGGCTCCGATTCCTGTGCTCGCTGCTCGTGTATCTCGTGCTCTTCAACCACCAGTCCGAGCGGGCGTCGTTCGTCATCGCCTACACGGGACTCGCTCTGTGGTACGCGGCCAGCGAGCCGGATCGCGTGCGTACCGCCATCTCGCTTGCCGGCGTGGCTGCGCTGGTGCTGCAGGACGTGGAGATTCTGCCATGGTCAGCCCACAACGCACTGGGCTATTACCGCGTCAAGGGGATTCCCTGTCTCGTCGCGTGGATCGTGATGCAGGCCGAGCTGCTCGGCTGGCGGCGCTGGTCGCCCCGCTCATACGGCCCCGAAGTGGGTCAGGCCTACGTCCCCCCGCCCGAGCCGCTCGCGAGCCGCTGACGAGGTGAGCGCCGCCAGCTCCGCGGCCCGCGACGCCACGTAGCCGTCCCAGGCGGCCAACGCTCGATCGGGACGGCCGGGGTGGACCATGAGCTCCGTGATCCCCGGCCGGAGCCGATCGACCAGGGCGAGCAGCCGTTCGAGGAACCGCACGTCGCCGTGGAGCCCGATGCCGTGGAACCGGTCCGCATGGCGCGGCACGGCGACGCCGCGCGCCGCCACGCGCCACGCCGCTCCGATGGTCCAGCGCTTGGCCCATGCCCGCCCTGCCCCATGCTCCACCGGCACGCGGACGAACGGTACACCGTGCGCCCGGGCGGTGGCCACCACTGGTCCCCACACACCGGGCAAGGCGTGCACGTGACGATGGCTATCGACGTGCGTGACGCGCACGCCGACGGCGCGCAACCGGGCGAGCTGCGCGGCGCACTCCTCCGCCACGTGGTCGGGATCGATGCGCCCGGTGAGCGCGCGCGTGACGAGGCCGGCCAGACCGTGAAACCGGCCGGTGCGAGGGTGGACCAGACTGCGGCCACCACCCATCGGCTCCCCGGCGACGAGGTTGAGGTGCAGCCCGGCGCCGAGCTCCGCGCCCGCGCGGCGGAGCGCCGCGACCGCGTGCTCCCAGCCGGGCGCGTTCACGAGCACCGAGACGGACGACACCACCCCCGCGGCGTGCGCCTCCAGGATGCCCTCGTTCACACCCGGCGACAGCCCGAAATCGTCGGCGTTCACGACCAAGCGTCGGACGTCAGGCGTAGCGCCCCCGCCAGTCGTTCCAGCGGATCCGCGCCAGGTCGCGCAGCATGGCCGCCGCATCGGCGGCGAAGCGCACGTTGCTCGGCTCGTCGTCGTAACGATACTGGACCGCCGCCTGCCGCACCCGGAGCCCGTGCTTGCGCGCGATGTACAGGAGCTCGACATCGAACCCGAACCCGGCCACCGTGAGGCGCGGGAAGATCAGCTGGGCGGCGCGCGCGGTGAACGCCTTCAAGCCGGCCTGCGTGTCCAGAATGCCGGGCAGGAGCGTGACCCGCACCACGCGGTTGAACAGGCGGCTCAACAGGTGGCGGGTGTAGAGGTAATGGAAGAACGACGGGCTCATGAGGTAGCGCGACTCGGGGAGCACGCGACAGGCGATCGCCACGTCGGCGCCGGCGTCCAGCTCGCGCACCATGGTGTCGATCTCATCGACCGGGTAGGCGAGATCGGCGTCCGTGAACACGCGCCGGGCACCCTGCGCGGCGGCCATCCCGCGCGCCACGGAAAAGCCCTTGCCCCGGTTGGAGTCGTTGCGCAGCAGCGTCGCGCCGCTGAACGTGCGGGCGAAGTCGGCGAGCAGTCGCGCGGCGCCCGGCTCGCTGTGGTCGTCCACCAGCACCAGCTCGGTGGGCCGGGGCTGGGCGCACACGTAGCGGCGCAGTGTTTCGAGGTGCAGTGGCAGGCGGGCCGCGCCGTTCCGCACCGGCACCACAACAGAGAGATGGATCGGGGACTCGGCCACGCCGACAAGATACGAGTCGCCGCGGCCGCCTGGGTATCCTTACACCACCCCGAAATGGAGCCGTCATGCGCGCGCCAACCCTGCTTTTGTCCCCTGTCCTTCTGGTCACCCTCGGCACCCCGATCGCCCGCGCCCAGACGCCCCCCCAGGGCGCAGCCTGGGATTCCGTGGCGCGCATCCTCCAGACGCCGCTGAGCGCGACGGGCGGTTACTACCGCTACAACCTGCCGCGGCGCGACGTCACGCTGAGGATCGGCGATGTGACGGTCTCTCCGTCGCTCGCGCTCGGCGGCTGGGCGGGGTTCAGCGGGGAGGCGGACGACGCGACCGCCATGGGCGACCTGGTGCTGCTCGCGAGCGAGGTGAAGCCGGTGCTCGCCGAGCTGGCGCACCAGCGGCTCGACGTGACGGCGGTGCACAATCATCTCGCGGGGGAGGAGCCGCAGCTTACGTACGTGCATTTCCACGGTCAAGGCCGGGCGACGGAGCTCGCGACGCGCCTCGACCGTGTGCTCGCGCACACGGCGACGCCGCGCCCGGTGGCGGCACAGCCCGCCGCACCCCCCACGATCGACACCGCGCTGGTCTTCCGCACGCTCGGGCATTCCGGCACGGCCCGCGGAAACGTTGCGCAGGTCGGGTTCGTGCTCGTCTCGGGGGCGGTGACGCTGCACGGCCGTACAGTGGTGCCCGCGATGGCGTACGGGAGCCCGGTGAACGTGCAAATGGTCGACGGCACGCGGGCGGTCGCGACCGGAGACTTCGCAGTCGAGGGCGGCAAAGTCAGCGCCATGCTTGCGGCACTGGCGGCGCACGGCATCGCCGCGACGGCGGTCCACACGCATCTGATCGACGAGTCGCCGCGCCTCTACTACATGCACTTCTGGGCGGACGGTCCGGTGGCCGAGGTGCTCGCGGGTCTGCGGGCGGCGCTCGACGCGGCACGCTGAGGACGTCACCCCCTGACTCCCTCTCCGCCATGCAGAGAGGGGGAACGAACGTTACGTTTCCGGCCCCCATGACGACCGCCATCGAGCACGTCTCCGACACCGCCCGCTGGGTCGCGCTGTACCGCGCCATGGAGTCGGAGCGGTCCGATGCGCTGTTCCGCGATCCCTACGCCCGCCGGCTCGCCGGCGAGCGCGGGGAGCGCATCCTCGCCTCCATGCGGAAGGGTCAGGCGTGGGCGTGGCCGATGATCGTCCGCACGGCGGTGATGGATGAGCTGATCCTGCGAGCGATCGAGCGCGACGGCGCCGACACGGTGCTCAACCTGGCCGCCGGTCTCGACACCCGGCCGTACCGGCTGCCCCTGAAGGCGACGCTACGCTGGGTGGAGGTCGATTTTCCGGACGTGATCGCCTACAAGCAGGAGCAGCTCGCCGGAGAGCGCCCGGCCTGCGCGCTGGAGCAGGTGGGGATCGACCTCACCGACGTGGCAGGCCGCCGGGCGCTGTTCGGCCAGATCGGCGCGGCGCCGCGGCGGGTGCTGGTCGTGAGCGAGGGGCTGCTCATCTATCTCAACCCCGAGCAGGTCGCGGCCCTCGCAGCCGACCTCGCCGTCCCCCGGTCGTTCCGCTGGTGGCTGATCGACCTGGGGTCTCCCCGGCTACTCAAGATGATGGAGAAGACGTGGGGGCGGGCCGTGGCCGCGGGGAACGCGCCGTTCCGGTTCGCTCCCGCCGAGGGCACACGATTCTTCGAGCCGCACGGCTGGCGCGAGGCGGAGTACCGGTCGATGTGGGAGGAGTCGCTGCGGCTGAAGCGGACGATGCGGGGGGCCTGGCTCTGGGGCCTCATCGGACGGCTGTACCCCAAGGCCAAGCGGGAGCAGTTCCGGCGCATGTCCGGGATCGTCCTGCTCCAGCGCGTTTGAATCACACGGCGGCCCGCAGACGCACCTGCCGCCTGGCGCTCGCGGGCCTTGTCGGAACGGTGGCGTGCGCCAGACACTCCCCGCGCGCCGCGAGCCCGAACGTCATCACGATCACAGCCACGGACTACGCCTTCGGCGGACCCGACACGATCCCTGCCGGCCTCGCGACGCTGCGCCTGGTCAACGCGGGCAAAGAGCCGCATCAGGCCGGGCTGGTCCGGGTCGACAGTGGGAAGAGCAGCGCAGCAGTGGAGGCCGCGATGAAGGCGCCCGGGCCGCCGCCGGAGTGGGTGGCGTTCGTCGGGGGCCCCGATGTCGTGCTGCCGGGCGACACCGCGAATTCCACGCAGCCTCTCACGGCCGGCCGCTATTTCCTGGTGTGCTTCTTCCCGAGTCCCGACGGCAAGCTGCACCTCGAGAAGGGGATGTTTCGCTGGCTGGTGGTGCGGGGGCCGGCTCCGCCGGCCGAGTCCGACCCCGCGGGCGATGGGACCATCACGCTGAACGACTACGGCTTCGAGATCGCGCCGCCGCTGACCGCCGGGGCTCACACCCTGCGCGTGGCGAATGCTGGGCCGCAGTTGCACGAGGTGATGCTGCTGGCGCTCGCGCCGGGGAAGGGTGCTGCCGACGTGGTCGCCTGGGACAAGGGCGGCATGAAAGGGGCCCCGCCGGCCCGCCCGCTCGGCGGCATCGTGGGGCTCACGCCCGGGCGGCGCGCGGCGTTCACGGTGACGCTCGCGCCCGGCAGGTACGTGCTGGCGTGCTTCGTGCCCGACGCCGTTGACGGGAAGTCGCACGCCGTGCACGGGATGGTGAAGGAGATCACGGTAAGCTAGAACACCCACCGCACTCCCGCCTGCAGCTGCCGCGGGTCCCCCAACCCCGAGCGGATCGTGCCGTCGAAGTTGAAGAGCAACCCGCCGTAGGCGGGGTCTTTGAAGTTGTCGGTGTTCGTGAGATTGAACACCTCGACCATCAGCTCCACCTGCCCCTGGCGCCCGGTATTGACGGGCCGCGAGACGCGCACGTCCCAGGAGAAGTATGCGTTGTCCTTCCGCAGGGTATTGCGGGGCAGGACCGACCCGTTCGGGCAAATGCGGTCCTGCGGACTCCCGGCCCGCTGCCCGGTGCCGACGTTGCCGGCGCCGCACTTCTCCGACACGGGCTGTGCCGAGTAGTAGCTCACCCTGTTGTTCAGATAAATCTCGCCCGGCAGCTTCACCAGCGCCCAGCCGTTGAACCGGTGCCGCTGGTCGCGGTCGCTCCAGTTGTACTCGGGTGCCAGGTCGTTCGCCTTGGCGTAGCGGAACGTGAACGGATCGCGCTCGTTGTCGTCGTCCGATTTGTCGAACGAGAGCGTGTAGTTCGCCGCGAACTGGAGGTGCGGAGAGGCGACGCGTTTCAGGCCGAGTGTGATGCCGTTGTAGCGAGACTTGGCGCTCGACTGCACGACGGTGAGCGTCCCGAGCGCCTTCGGTCCGGTGCCCCACGGGCCGACGTTGGCCACCCCGAACAGCGAATCGTTTGCGTTGAAGAAGCGGGTGAGGAAGTCGGTGCGGGCGTGCGTGTAGGTCAGCGAGACGGCCAGATCCGAGCCGATCTGCCGCTCGTAGCCGACGGTCGCGCTGAACGTCCGGGGGTTGCGGAAGTCCTTGTCGAACACGAACACTCCCGGAACTGAGACGGCGCTCGCCGGCACCGAGTCCGGGAACAGGCTCCCGTACGCCGGCGCCCCGGGGCCACCCGCGCCATAGGTCATGCCTTGAGCCCCGTCGGTGCTGCGGCTTGACGCCAGGTTCAGGCCCGGGATGCGCGCGTAATAGAGCCCCGCGTTGCCGCGGAAGACCTCTCGGCCCGACCCGTCCGGGTCGTAGGCGACGCCCAGGCGGGGCTGGAACATCTTCCAGTCGGAGGGGATCGTCCCATCGGACGGAAACGCGAACGTGCCCTTCGCGTTGGTCACCGTCGAGTCGTAGTAGACCGCGTAGTACGTCTGATTTTTCGGCGTGATCAAACTCGGCTCGACCTGGGCCTCCCACCGCAGCCCATAGTCCACGGTCCACCGCGGGTTCGGCTTCCAGGAATCCTGCAGGTAGACCGCGAGCTCGTTCTGTGGAATGGACTGTGTGCCCGCGGCGCGGACGCTGCGGTCTATGCCCGCCTGCTGCAGGTACAGGAGCGGCCCGCCCGTCGTGGAGTCGGCAAGGTAATTGAGGAACGCAGTCACCGAGGCAAAGATGTATCGGCTGTTCGCGAACCCGATGAAGGTCTGCACCGAGTTCACCCGGTTCCACTCAGCCCCGAACTTTATCAGATGGTCGCCCTTGGCGATCGACACGTTGTCGAGCGCCTGAATGCGAGTGTCGTAGTAATCGATCGGCAAGAAGAACGGCAGGCCGAAGCGGAATCCGGTGGTGTCCATCCCGGTGTCTGGAAACGGCCGCTTCGCCGGCGGGTCCGCGGGATTGGCACCGAGCGCCGCGGAGCGGGCCCCGCCGTAGGGCCGGGGACGGTCCTCGCGGGAGTACTGGAAGCGGAATTCGTTCGTCACTGCGGGAGACAGGTACGACGCGAGCGCCAGATTGCCGGCATTCGAATGGTCCTTCTCGATCCCGTTGGCGCTGCGACCCCAGGCGTCGACGTCGAAGGTGCCGTTGTCCTGCTGGGACCACGTGTAGTTGTACTTGAGCGACAGGTTATGCCGGTCGGAGAGCCGCCAGTCGATCTTCACGAGACCCGCGCGGGCGTCGTTGGTCCGGGAGATCGGCCCGAAGTCTCCGCGCAGCGCGCCGGCAAACGCCGTGTCCATCCAGCGGGTGAGCGAGTCGAGTGCGGGACTCGAGGGGCGCGTCTTCTGCTTGATCTCGTCGTACACCTGCTGATCGTAGGCGACGAAGAAGAAGGCCTTGTCGCGTTTCAGAGGGCCGCCGAGCGTGAAGCCGAACTGGTGCTGGCGGAAGTCGGGCGTGAGCGTCTGCGTGCCGTGCGCGAGGTCGGCCGAGAGCCAGTCGTACTTGCCGAAGTAGTGCAGCGAGCCCTTGAGCTCGTTCGTGCCGGACTTGGTAATCACGTTCACGAACCCCGAGCCCGAGCGGCCGAACTCGGCGGACGCTCCGCCTGCCGTGACGACCACTTCCTGAACGGCGTCGAGGTTGAAGGTGAACGGCGGGCGTTGCCCACCCCGCTGCTCCCCGAAGAACGGGTTGTTGAAGTCCGCTCCATCCACGGACACGTTGTTGTGGATGCCGCGCTGTCCCGCCACGGTGAGCTCGTCGCCATCCGGGCCCTGCACGGTCGCGACGTTCGGCGTGAGGAGCGTGAGATTGAGGAAATTGCGCCCGTTGTTCGGCAGCCCCCCCACGGCCTGGTTGGGCAGCCTGGTGGACGACTCGACCTTGCTCACGTCGACCACCGGCGTCGCCGTGACCGTGACCGCGGCGAGCTCAACCGGCTCGAGCTTCAAGGTCAGGTCGACCGTCTCGCCCACCCGCAACACGATCCCCGTCTGCCGCCGCTCGCCCAGGCCCACAGCCCGGGCCCTGACCTCGTAGGTGCCGAGCGGGAGCAGCGGCGCCACGAACACGCCCTTCTCGTTGGTGGTCACCGTCCGCTGGAACCGCGTCTGCACGTCGGTGACGGTGACCTGCGCCCCCACGACGACATTGCCGGACGGATCCGAGACGATCCCCCGGATCACACCGGTCGTCGCTTGGGCCTGCGCTGCGAGCGAGGTGGGCCAGCACGCCAGCGCCAGCACCGCGCCGACCGCCGCGATGCACGGGCGCCACCGGGTGCGAATGCCGCACGTCATGGTGTAGGGTCTCCGGGAGGAGGTGGTGCGCAAGGGCGCGGGTGAATTAGCACGGTTATGCAAGGGCGGCAAGGGCGGCACGGTTGCCGCCCCTGCCGCCCCGCTAGGCAAGGCCCATCTTAGTACCGATGCAGAATCCCGACATCGCCCGCCTGTTCGATGAGGTGGCCGACCTCCTCGAGATCCAGGACGCCAACCCGTTCCGGGTGCGGGCGTACCGCAACGCCGCCCGCACCATCCGCGACTTTCCCGAGCCGCTCACGGACCTGGTCCGCGCCGGCACCAAGGACCTGACCGAGATCCCCGGCATCGGCGACGACCTGGCGGAGAAAATCACCGAGATCGTCACCAGCGGCGCGCTACCGCTGCAGCAGCAGCTGGCACGCAAGCTCCCCGCGGGCCTGCTCGACCTGCTGCGCATCCCGGGGCTCGGCCCCAAGCGCGTGAAGCTGCTCTACAAGAAGCTCAAGGTGAAATCCGCCGCCGACCTGGCGAAGGCGCTCGACGCAGGGAAGGTCCAGAAGCTCAAGGGCTTCGGTCCTAAAATGGAAGAGAAGATGCGAGCCGGCCTGGGCCAGGCCCAGGTGACCGAGCGGCGCATGCTGCTGAACGAAGCGGAAACCCAGGCGACCGCCGTCGTGGCGTACCTCCAGGCCGGCGGCGGTGTGCGCCAGATCGAGGTCGCCGGCAGCTATCGGCGGCGCCGGGAGACGATCGGCGACCTGGACATCCTCGTCACGTCCGACTCGAGCGCCCAGGTCATGGACCGCTTCGCCACGTACGGCGACGTGGCGGACGTGGTCTCGAAGGGCGACACCCGCGCCACGGTCAAGCTGCGGGGCGGGCTGCAGGTGGATCTGCGGGCCGTGGAGCCGGCCGCCTACGGCGCCGCCCTGCAGTATTTCACCGGGTCCAAGGCACACAACGTCGAGCTTCGCAAGATCGCCCAGGAGCAGGGCTACAAGCTCAACGAGTACGGCCTGTTCAAAGGGACGCGGCGCGTCGCCGGGAAGACCGAAGCGGAGATCTATAACACGCTCGGCCTCGACTGGATGCCGCCGGAGCTGCGCGAGGCGCGCGGCGAGATCGCGCTCGCCCGCGAGCATCGCCTGCCTCGGCTCGTCGAGCTCACGGACATGCGCGGCGACCTGCAGATGCATACGTCCGCCACCGACGGCAAAGGGACGTTCGAGGAAATGGCCCAGGCGGCGCGGGCGCTCGACTACCAGTATATCGCGATCACCGACCACTCGCAGCGCGTCACCATGACGCACGGCCTCGACCCCAGGCGGTTGCGCGCCCAGTGGAAAGCGATCGACGCGTGGAACGCCGCGGCGCGCGGCTTCACCATCTTGAAGAGCGTCGAGCTCGACATCCTCGAGAACGGCAAACTCGATCTGCCCGACGACGTGCTGGCCGAGGCCGACTACGTCGTCGCGACCATTCACTACGGCCTCACGCAAGCCGAGCAGCAGCTGACGCGGCGCCTGGTGGACGCGGCGGAGCACCCATTCGTGGACGCCATCGGACATCCCACCGGGCGCCTCGTCGGCAAACGCGAGCCCTACCCCGCCGACTTCGAGGCCGTGAGCCGTGCCTGCGCCGCCGCGGGGTGTGCGCTCGAGCTCAACGGCCACCCCGAGCGGATGGACCTTCCGGACACGCTCGCGGCCGCAGCGAAGCAGTGGGGCGTGCGCTTCGTGCTCTCGACCGACAGCCACCAGCCCGGCAATCTCACGTTCATGCGCTACGCCGTGGACCTGGCGCGGCGCGCCGGGCTCGAGGCGCGAGACATCCTCAATACCCGTCCGCTTGCCGCGTTCCAACGAGAATTGAAGCGCGCGCGACAGTAGCGCCGCACCATCCTGAGGCCGAGTCCGCGCCCGCCGTGCCCGCTGTTTCGGCACGCCGGATGCACGCGGTGCGGTGCCGTCCCGCGACCGCCGGCGATGGCGGCGCGTTGCACACCGCAACCGACGCTGGTGAGTCGCTGCAGGAGGGCGAAGGTATGAATCGAGTGCCGCGAGAAACCGGTCTGGACGTCGTGTACGACGGCCTGTGTCGCTTCTGCGAGCGGTCGCTGGCAACGGTGCAACGCATCGCGCGACGACCGCTGTTGCGCCTGCACGACGCGAACGATCACGGGACGATCAAGGCGAAGTTCCCGATGCTCGCCGACGCGGACACCAGCAACGCGATGTTCGTGGTCACGCCGCGCGGCGAGGTGTTCCGGGGGTTCTTCGCATACCGGCGGATCATGTGGGAGAGCCCGCGGCTCTACCCCCTCCTGCCGCTGTTCTACGCGCCCGGGGCGGGCCTGATCGGCCCCTTGATCTACGCGTGGGTGGCGCGGCATCGCCGCCACTTCGGCTGCTCGCTGGACGGTGTCGCGCAGTGCAGCGTCGCGTCCGACCGAGTCGGGCGCCTGGACTGGGCCAAAGGGATCGCCGGCGCGCTGGGCGCGCTCCTCCTGGCCGCGACGCTCGCTCCGGTGGCGCAGAACTGGAGCCCCGCGCCGAGAGACAACTTCCCGTTTTCGTACTACCCGATGTTCTCCGCGAAGCGGAGCGACACCTACCACGTGAGCTACATCGTCGGTCTCGACGCGCACGGTCAGCGCCACCAGATCTCGCACTACTTCGCCGGGAACGGCGGCTTCAACCAGACCCGCCGCCAGATCGACAAGCTCATCCGCAACGACCGGGCGACGACTCTGTGTCAGGCGATCGCCGGCGCCATCGCGCGGGAAGCGGGACCGCCCTACACTGAGGTCGCGACCGTACAGATCGTGACGGGCGCGTTCCGGTTCGCGGATTACTTCCGCGCGAACAAGGCTCCCTTGGCGGAGCGGGTGCGCGCGTCCTGCCCGGTCGCCCGCGGCCAGTGGGCGGAGCGCGGCAGCCGGTGACTCGGCTGCTCCGAGCGCTCGACGCGTTCTGGTTCCCGCCGGCGCCGGCGGCCCGGCTGGCCGTGCTCCGCATCCTGGTCGGGGCGTTCGCCCTCTGGCTCGTGGGCTCGCACTACGCGATGTGGGTGGAGATCGGTCGCTCCAGCCCGACCTTGTTCGCACCCGTGGGTCCCGTGGCCCTGCTGCGCCACCCGCTGTCGCCGGAGGTGAACCAGGGCGTGATCGTGGCCACCGTCGTCGCGAACGTGCTCTTCGTGCTCGGGTGGCGTCACCGCTTCACCGGGCCGGCGTTCGCCGCCTTGCTCATGTGGGTGATCTCCTACCGCCTGTCCTGGTCCATGATCTACCACTCCATGAACCTGGTGGCGCTGCACGCCCTTGTGCTCGGTTTTACGCCCGCGGCGGACGCACTGTCGTTGGATGCGCGTCGCGCGAGCACGGTGGCGGCGGGGCGCGATCCGGCGGGCGCATGGCAGTACGGCTTCGCGATCCGGCTGCTGTGCGCCGTCACGGCGCTCGCCTACTTCGTGACCGGTCTCGCCAAGGTCGCGAGTCCGATGGGATGGTCGTGGGCCACGGGCGAGGTGATTCGCAGCCAGGTGGCCGCCGACGCGCTTCGGAAGGGAGTGCTCGGGGAGACGGGCGGGCCGCTGTTTCAGCTGCTGTACGATCACGTGTGGCTCTTCACGGTGATGGGGATCCTGACGTTCGTGGTGGAGCTGGGGGCCCCCCTGGCGCTCCTCAACAAGCGGGCGGGGCAGATCTGGGCCGTCGTCGCCTTCATGATGCACTGGGGTATCCTCTTCATCATGGGGATCACGTTCCGCTACCATCTCTCGGGCATCCTGTACGCCCCGTTCTTCGACGTGGAGCGCCTGGTCGGCTGGCGTCAGGCCCGGGGTCGCCGGCGGTCGAGCCGCCTGATCCCCCTGTATCCGGGGACGCCGTGAGCCGGCCGCATGAGAGAAGATCTGATCGGGCATTCCGAAGCAGGCAGACCCATCTCCGTCGTCCATGTCGGCGGTGAAACGGCCCCGCTCCGGATCCTGATCGTCGCCGGCCAGCACGGAGACGAGCGCCGGGGACGGCAGGCGGTCACGCAGTTCGTCGAGCACGGCCAACCGGCTCAGGACCGAGCGGCGCCCGTCGGCATCGCCGTCGTGCCCGATGCCAACCCGGATGGGACGGCACAAGGCGTCCGGACCAACGCGCGCGGCGTGGATCTCAATCGGGACCACCTGCGGCTCGCCGCGGCGGAAACGCGGGCGCTGCACCAGTTCGTGCGGAGCTGGCGGCCCCACCTCGTGGTCGATGTGCACGACTTCCCCCCACGGCGCCGCCACCTGCTGGCGCAACAGCTGGTTTACTGCCACGACGTGTTTCTGGACGTGCCCACGCACCCGGTGGCGCGACATCCGGCGCTGGGCCCGAAGGGGAGCCGCCTGCTGCAGCCGGTCCTGGGAGCGCTGAACGCCGCCGGCTACCGCAGCGCCCGCTACACTCGGGTCACCAGGTCGGGACGCGTGCGCCACAGCACGCCCGACGTGGTGGATGCACGGAATGGCCTGGCGCTGCGCTACGGGGTGCCGACGATCCTGGTCGAGACGCGGGGTCCGTCGCGGCGCGACGATCCGACGGTCGAATCCCACGTGGTCGCGGGCGTACAGCTGGCCCTCGCCCTGATCGTCCGTTGGGCCCAGGAGCACCGGGTCCCGCTGACCGAAGCCCGGCCCCGGATGCCGGCCGACGACTCGGTGCCGGTGCGTACGCGCTATCGCCACGCGGCCCGCCCCTGCCGGCTGGCGTTCGCCGACCCACACTCGGGTGAGATTCGCACCGTGGTAGTGCCGGGGCGGTTCACGCCGCACCTCGAGGCCACCTGGCGCGTGCGCCTCCCCCGGGCATACGCGGTGCCGCGCGACCGTGCGGCCCTGCTCGAGGTGCTACGCCGTCATGCGTTCGCTCTCGTGCCGCCCTCGCCTGACGGGATCCAACGGATCGAGCGGTACTGGATCGAGCGGCTCAAGCCCTCCCGGCGGCCCGACCGTTCCCCCCATGACCTGACGCTGAGCGTGCAGCTCGAGTCCGGGTCGCTCGACGAGCACGTGCTCGTCCCCGTCGGCGCGGACGGCGGTGCCGCCCTCGCCGTGCTGCTCGAGCCCGCCTCGAAGCACGGGCTGGCGCGCTTCGCCGAAATGGAGCTGCCGGTGGCGCCGCAGGCGGCCTATCCCATATGGCGCGTGGTGTGACACCGCTTTTGGTCGCGGCGTGCCTCGGCGGCGCAGCCGCCGCCGCCCAGGTTCCGTCGCCGGCGTCGTTTCTCGGGTTCGCCGTCGGCGCCGACCGCTCGCTCGCCGACTGGCGCCAGCTCACCGCTTACTTCAACCGGCTGGCCGCGGCGAGCGACCGGGTGAAGCTCGATACGCTGGGGACGTCGACGCTCGGGAAGCCGTTCGTCCTGCTGACGATCTCGTCTCCCGCGAACCTCCGACGCCTCTCGCATTACCGCGACATCCAGCGGAAGCTCGCGGACCCGAGAACGATCGCGTCGACGGCGGAGCGCGAGCAGCTGCTGCGCGACGGCCGGGTGATCGTGCTGATCACCGCAGCGATTCACTCGATCGAGGTGGGCTCGGGCCAGGTCCCGGTGCGCATCGCGTATCGGCTGGCCAGCGACACCAGCGCGGAGATTCGGCGGATCCTGGACGAGGCGATCGTTCTGCTCGTGCCGTCCCTCAATCCCGACGGACTGCAGAAAGTCGTCGACTGGTACAAGTCCACCCTGGACGAGCCGTGGGAGGGCGCCAAGCCGCCGTTCCTGTACCATCCCTACCTCGGTCACGACAACAATCGCGATTGGTACACGTTCACCCAGAAAGAGACACAGCTCACGGTCTCGAAGATCGAGAATGTGTGGCATCCGCAGATCGTGCAGGACATCCATCAGACGGACACGCGCGGGGCACGGTTTTTCGTCCCGCCCTGGCTCGACCCCATCGAGCCCAACGTCGACCCGCTCGTCGTGTCCGCCGCCAACGCCCTGGGCACGGCCGTCGCCTGGGACCTGGAGACGGAGGGGAAGCAGGGAGTCGTCGTGAACGCCCAATACGACGCGTGGACGCCGTCCCGGGCATACACCCATTACCACGCCGGCATCCGCCTGCTCACCGAAACGGCGAGCGCGCGGATGGCAACGCCACTCGAGATGCCGCTCGACTCGCTGCGGCCCGGCTTGGGGTTCGACCCGCGGGAGCCCTCCTGGAATTTCCCCGACCCCTGGCCCGGCGGGCGCTGGCGGCTCGCGGACATCGTCGACTACATGGAAGCAGGGACGTTCGCGGTACTGCGGCACGCCGCGGCCGACCGCGAGCACTGGCTGCGCACGTTCTATACGATCGGCGAGCGGGCCGTGCGGGGCCGGCCCGGCTGGCCCAAGGCCATCGTGGTCCCGGCCGAGGACCAGAACCCCGACGGTCTGGCAGAGGCGCTCCGCATCCTCCGGACCGGGGGCGTCGAGGTGGGACGGGCACGCGCGCCGTTCCGAGCCGCCGGCGGGGCGTTTCCGGCCGGCACGTACGTGATCCCCTTGAATCAGCCGTACGGGGCGTTCGCGAAGGCGCTGCTCGAGCCCCAGCGATATCCCCAGCTGCGCGAGTACCCCGACGGCCCGCTGCGACGGCCGCACGACGTGACGGCCCATTCGATCGGCCTGCTCATGGGAGTGCGCGCCGTGCCCGTGGCGGAGCCGGTATCGGTGGCACTCGACGAGGTGGCGGACGCGCCGGTCGTTCGCACCGTCGCAGCCGGGCTGCGCGACGCGCGGCCGGCGCCCCGCATCGGCCTGTACGAGAGCTACAGACCCTCCCTCGACGCGGGCTGGACCCGCTGGATCTTCGACCATTACGGCATTCCGTATGCGACCCTGCACGACACGGACGTGCGCGCCGGCGGGCTGGCTCGACGCCTGGACGTGGTATTGCTCCCCAGTCAGTCGACCAGGCGGCTCGTGCGGGGCCGCAAGGCCGGTCGGGTGCCGCCGCAGTTCGCCGGCGGTCTCGGGGCGGCCGGCGTGGCCGCGCTGCAGGAGTTCGTCGAAGCAGGCGGCACGCTGATCACCTTGAACCAGGCGTCGCAGCTTCCCCTCAAGCGCTTCGACCTGCCGATCCGGAACGCGCTGGCCGGCCTCACGCCCGCCCAGTACTACGCGCCCGGCTCGATCCTCGCCCTCGAGGTGGACCCGCGCCATCCCATCGCGCGCGGCATGTCTCACGAGTCGATCGCGTGGATGGAGGGCGGGCCCGCGTTCGAGCTCAAGCCCGGGGCCGATTCCAGCCGGGTGACCTGGGTGGCTCGCTTCCCCGACTCGGACTCATTGCTGCTGAGCGGCTGGCTGGACGGCGCCGACCGCCTCAAGGGCAAGGGCGCGCTCGCCGTCGTGCGCATGGGCAAGGGGCGCGTGGTCCTGTTCGCGTTCCGGCCGCAGTACCGCGCGCAGTCGATCGCCACGTATCCGCTGTTGTTCAACGCGCTGCGCTGGGCCGGGGACCACCACCTCGACTGACGCGCGCGCGCCGCGAGCCGCGGCACTACGCTGAGGCTCGCGCCGCACCGCACGCGCCTCAATTGTGTGCGCCGCTCCGCGATCCCCCCTCTGTGCAGTGCGCGACAGAAACGAGAACCCGACATGGCACACGCTTTGCCTCCCGGCCCGCACCCGATGCGAGACGGCGTGTGAAACATCCAATGTCGGAGGCGAACTCCTTACGCGAAGCGCCGGTCGTGGTGTCCGACGACCGGGGCAGCATGCGCGCGTGCGTCATCCGCTCCACGGGCGGCCTCGATCGCATCGAAATCGCCGACGTCGCGGCTCCGGGCTCACCCGCCTTGCTGGGCGGGCGCGACGTGCGGGTCGCCATCCGGGCCGTGGCGCTCAACCATCTGGACCTGTTCGTCGTGCGTGGCCTGCCCGGCGAGTATCAGTTCCCCCACATCCTCGGATCCGACGGGGCGGGCGTCGTGGAAACCGCCGGCCCCGACGTCACCACGGTCAAACCGGGAGACGCCGTGATGATCAACCCCGGCATCTGGGACGGGACGTGCGCTTTCTGTCGCGCCGGGGAGCATTCGCTGTGCGTGAATTACCAGGTCTTGGGCGAGCACCTGCCCGGCACCCTTGCCGAATCGGTGCTGGTGCCCGAGGACAACCTCGCCAAGGTGCCGGCGCTCGACCCGCCGATCTCCTGGGCCGAAGCGGCCGCCTTCTCCCTGGTGTCGCTCACCGCATGGCGCATGATCGTGACCCGCGCGCGGGTCGAGGCCGGGGAAACCGTGCTGGTCTGGGGCATCGGCGGGGGGGTGTCGCTCGCGGCCATGCGGATCGCCAAGCTGCGCGGGGCGCGCGTGATCGTGACCAGCTCGAGCGACGCGAAGCTCGCGCAGGCCCGCCAGCTGGGGGCAGACGTCACGCTCAACCACCGGACGCAGTCGGTCGTCCAGGAAGTCCGGGCGCTCACGGCGCGGCGCGGCGTGGACGTCGTCGTCGAGAACGTCGGTGAGGCGACGTGGGAAGACTCGCTGCGCTGCCTCGCCAAGGGCGGCCGCCTGGTCACGTGCGGGGCCACGACGGGCCCGCGCGTCGTGACCGATGTGCGACGCCTGTTCTGGAACCAGTACACGATCCTCGGCTCGACGCTCGGCAACGCGACGGAATATGCGGCGGTGGTGCGCGTGCTCTCGAGCGGCGCGCTGCGCCCTCTCGTGGATCGGGTGTACCCGCTCGCGGAGGCGCGCACCGCGTTCGAGCGGCTCGCGCGTGGCGAGCAGCTCGGCAAGGTGCTGGTGGAAGTCCGCGGGTCAGCCGCGGATCCCGTTGTACCCTGACATGGGAAGACTACCATGACGACCATGATCGATATCCCAGAGCGCGAGCAGCAGGAGAAGCTCGTGGACTACCGGGTGGAGGACGGCATCGCCTTCATCGAGCTCGACAACCCCCCGGCCAACACCTACAACTACGACCTGATGCAGCAGCTCGATCAGTCGATCGTGCAGGCGCGGTTCGACGACGATGTATACGTGCTGGTCGTGAGCGGCCACGGCGACCGGTTCTTTTCCGCCGGCGCGAACATCGCGATGATGCAGCGGGTCACGCCGCGCTTCCTGTACCAGTTCTCGCTGTACGCGAACGAGACGCTCAACCGGCTGGAGCACACGCCCAAGCTCACGATCGCCGCGCTCAACGGCCACACCGTCGGGGGCGGGCTGGAAATGGCGCTGGCGTGCGACGTGCGCCTCGCCAAGCAAGGCGCCAGCCGGATCGGCCTGCCGGAGGTCAACCTCGGCGTGCTGCCGGGGCTCGGGGGCACGCAGCGGCTCGCCAAGGTGGTGGGCAAGGCGTTGGCGATCGAGATGATGGCAAAGGGCGAGACGTTCTCGGTCGACCGCGGGAAGGAGCTCGGACTCGTCAACGAAATCCTCCCGGCCCAGGGATTTCGGGAGGTGGTGGCCCTGTACGCGCAGCAGTTCTGCCCGCCGCACAAGGCGGCCCGGGCGGTGGGCCTCATCAAGCGCGCGGTGCAATCGGGGGCGGAGCTGCCGCTCGCCTCCGGCCAGGCGCTCGAGCGCGAGCTGCAGCAGCAGCTGTTCCAGAGCGCGGACGCTCGGGAGGGCATCGCCGCCTTCAACGACAAGCGCGTCGCGCTGTTCACCGCGGAGTAGCCGGTCCCGACCGCACCATGCGCAGGGCACTGGTCTTGTCGGGCGGCGGGGCGAAGGGAAGCTGGCAGGTCGGCGCTTGCCAGCATCTCATCGTCGAGCGTGGACTGTGGTTCGACGTGATCGCCGGCGTCAGCGCCGGCGCCGTCAACGCCGCGGCGCTCGCCCAGGCCCGCGATCCCGACGAGCTCGCCGCCGAGCTCGAGCATCTCCGCTCGGTCTGGTTCGGTCTGCGGGGCAGCCACGATATCTACCGGCGACGCTGGCTCGGAGCCCTCGGCACCGTGCTGGCCCGACGCGCCAGCCTGTACCACGCCGCGCCGCTGCACGCCATCCTCACGCGGCACGTCGACCCCGCGCGCGTGGCGACGTCGCCGATCCGCCTGCGCATCGGCTATGTGGATCTCCTGTCCGGCCGCTACCGCACGGCCGGCAACGAGCACCCGACGCTCGTGGACGCGGTGCTGGCGAGCTGCGCCCTCCCACTGATCTTCCCGCCGGTGCCGCTCGGCGACGGCCACGAGCTGGCCGTGGACGGCGGCCTCCGCAGCGCCACACCGCTCGCCGATGCGCTGGACGTCCTGGCGGAGACCCGCGCCCCCCCTCCGGGCGACGAGCCCGACGAGGTCTGGGTGCTCGCCCCGCACGTGGCCGGTCCGATCGCCCAGCCGCGGCTCCACAACTGGCTGTGGGTGGCCCTGCGCTCCATTTCGGTTCTGACGAGCGCCCCGCTCCCCGACGGAGACGCGCGCGCCGCGGACGCCGCGACCGCACCGCCCGCCGGCGTACGGCTGCACGTGCTGCATCCGCGCGAACAGTTGCGCGGCCCGAGTCTCGACTTCGACCCGCGCAAGGTACGGCGGTGGTACGAGGACGGGCTCGACACCGCGCGTCGCGTGGCCGACGCAGCCGACCTGCGGCTCGAGCCGGAGCTGCAACATGACGTGCCGCCCTGATGCCGCCCTCTGCCGCTCTATTGCCGCCCGATCAACTCCAGCTGGACGACCGGCGCAAACGACTTGCGATGATGGGGCGTGAAACCCCAAGCGGCGAGCGCGGCCAGGTGATCCGGAGTGCCGTAGCCTTTGTTGCTCTCCCACGCGTACGACGGATGGTGCCGCGCCAACAACTCCATCAGGCGGTCGCGCACGGTCTTGGCGATCACCGACGCGGCGGCGATCGAATGGCAGTGCGCATCGCCGTCGATGATCGCGTCGTGTGCGCAGCCCAGCTCGGGACACGGCAGGCCGTCCACCAGGACCAGGCCGGGCGTCAGGCGCAGGCGGGCGAGCGCGCGCCGCATGGCGAGGATGGACGCTCGGCGGATGTTGAGGCGGTCGATCTCGCGCACACTGGCGGCCCCGACGCCCACCGCCAGCGCGCGCGCGCGCACCACACCGGCCAGCCGCAGGCGGCGCGGGGGCGGGAGCAGCTTGGAGTCGCGCAAGCCCCGGATGACCTTGCAATGCGGTGGCAACACGACGGCCGCGGCCACCACCGGACCGGCGAGGGGACCGCGACCTGCTTCATCGACACCGGCGACGAGTCCGCCCCCCGCTTCCCAGAACGCGATTTCGCGCTCGAGCGTGGGGCGGGGACCTCTCACGCCTCCTGCTTCTCCGCCGTTTCCGGGACCACGACGCCGCGCTTCTCGCGGATCCGCGCCGCTTTGCCGGCGAGGCGGCGCAGGAAGTACAGTTTGGCGCGCCGCACCCGCCCCTTGCGCAGCAGCTCGATTTCCGCGATCGACGGCGAGTGCAGGGGAAAAATCCGCTCCACGCCCACGCCGGCGGAAATCTTCCGCACGGTGAAGGTCTGGTTGATGCCGGCGCCGCGGCGGGCGATGCACACGCCCTCGAACGCCTGCAGCCGCTCCTTGTCGCCTTCGCGCACGCGCACCATGACTCGCACCGTGTCGCCCGGGTCGAACGCCTGAAGGTTCGTCTTCAAGCCCTCGCGCTCGATCGCTCTCAGTCGGTCCATAACCTTCCCCCTATTCCCGGTCTACGCGTCTGCGCGTCTAGCCTGTTCCCACAAGTCGGGGCGTCGCTCGCGCGTCAAGCGCTCGGCTTCGGCCGCGCGCCATCCGGCGATCTGCTCGTGATTCCCGCTCAACAATACCGCGGGCACATCCATTCCGCGATAGCTCGGCGGCCGCGTGTAGCTCGGCGGCGACAGCAGCCCGTCGTAATGCGAGTCCGTCGCTGCGGACTCGTGGTCGCCCAGCGCGCCCGGGAGCAGCCGTACCACCGCGTCGAGCACGCACAGCGCCGCCGGCTCGCCACCCGAAAGCACGAAATCGCCCACCGACAGCTCTTCCGCTCCCAGACCGTCCGCCACCCGCTGGTCCACGTCCTTGTAGTGGCCGCACAACAGCGTCAGCTCCGTCCCGACCGCGAACCGGACCGCGTCCCGGTGGGTGAAGCGCCGCCCGCGCGCCGACAGCAGGACGATGGGCGGGCCCACCCGCAGGTCCTCCACCGCTTCGAAGAACGGCTCGGGTTTGAGCACCATCCCCGCGCCGCCGCCGTAGGGGTAGTCGTCCACCGTCTTGTGGCGGTCGTGCGTGTAGCTGCGCAGCTGCACGATCCGGTAGCGCACCAGCTGCTGCTCCGCCGCGCGCCCCGGAATGCTGACGGCGAGGGCCGCCTCGAACACCTCGGGGAAGAGCGTCACCACGTTAATC
>QHUU01000087.1 GCA_003222155.1 Gemmatimonadota bacterium
GGTCGAGGTCGCCGCCGGCCGGGCGGGCCAGGATCTGCAACCCGCCGAGTACTCCGCTCGTGACCCCGCCCACCAGGAATCCGAACAGCAGCGCCAGCAGCACCGATTCGCCCAGCATACCGCAGAAGACGCGCGCCCGGAGCCGCGAGCCATTACGGAGATCGCGGGCCACCAGCCACATGCCAACGCCGATCAGGCAGACCATGAACACGAGCGGGCCCCAGGAGCCCGCGACCGCGACGAACAGGCTCTGCAGGATGACGTCGGCGCCGTTCCGGACCGAGCGCGTGCCGTGCGCCAGCACCACGGCGAGCACCTGATAGAACAGCAGCAGCGGCAGCGCGAACGACAGGCTGTAGCGGGGCGCCCGGCTCGTCTGCCAATAGGAGCTGGGAGCGGAGAACGGCGCGGTCATAGGGTCAACAAATCTATCGCTGGTCGTGGCGCTGGTCGTGGCGCAGCTCGTGGCGCGGCTTGCGGCGCTCTCGAACGGCCGGTTATCCTAGCCCACCCTTACGGACCGGCCGGATGAAAGTTCATGCGCTGCTCCTGGCGCTCACTGCCGCCACCCTGACCGCAGCGCCGGCGCAGCATCGCGAGCGGGCTCGCGACCTCGGGATCCCGCTCGAGGGAACGCCCGGTCCGCTCGACGCCATCACTGACGTCGCCGGCGTCGAGGTCGGGCACCGCACGCTGATCGCCGGCGCGGGCAAGCTGGTGGTGGGCAAGGGTCCCGTGCGCACGGGCGTCACCGCGATCTTCCCGCGCGGCAAGGCGTCGGACGACCCCGTATTCGCCGGCTGGTTCGCCATGAACGGCAATGGCGAGATGACCGGGACGACCTGGGTCGAGGAATCGGGATTCCTGTGGGGACCGGTGATGATCACCAACACCCACTCGGTCGGCGTGGTGCGTGACGCGGTGATCCAATGGGTCGTGCGACAGGGCCGCATGCTGCACGACGAGTGGTCCCTGCCGGTGGTGGCCGAGACGTGGGACGGGGGCTTGAACGACATCAACGGCTTCCACGTCACGAAAGAGGAAGCGTGGGCGGCCATGGACAGTGCCCGCGGCGGCCCGGTCGCCGAGGGGAATGTCGGTGGCGGGACGGGGATGGTGTGCAACCGGTTCAAGGGCGGCATCGGGACGGCGTCTCGCCACCTCGCGGCCGACGGCTATACCGTCGGCGTAGTGGTGCAGTGCAACTACGGCGCCCGTGCGCCGCTGCGCATTGCCGGCGTGCCAGTGGGTCGCGAGATCCCGGACCTGCTCCCGTGCCGCGCGCCGTGCGCCGGAGGACGGTCGGCGCGCGATACGCGGCTCGCCGACGACGTGGGCTCGATTATCATCGTCGTGGCGACGGATGCCCCGCTGCTTCCGCACCAGCTCAAGCGGATCGCCAAGCGGGCTGCGCTGGGCGTGGGTCGCATGGGCGGGCTCGCGGCGCACTCGTCGGGCGACATCTTCATCGCCTTTTCGACCGCGAATCCCCACGCGTCCCGGGATTCCGGGGTGGCACACATCGTCATGGCTCCCGACGAGCGCATCACGCCGCTGTTCGAGGCGACGGTGCAGGCCACCGAAGAGGCGATCGTCAACGCGATGCTCGCCGCGGAAACGATGACCGGCGCCGACGACCTCACGGTGTTCGCGCTGCCGCACGACCGGCTGCGCGAGGTGCTGCGCAAATACAACCGGCTCGTTCCGTGACGTCGGCGCGGTCCCTGGTCCGACCGGCCGATCTCCGCGTTCGTCCCCTGGCGCGGGCCGAGACGATTCCCTCGGCGTGGTACACGGACGCGCGCGTCCACGAGCTCGACCGCGACGCCGTGTTCGCCGCCACGTGGCAATACGTGGCCGACGCGCGCCAACTGGCACGCCCCGGCGATCACATCGTGACGGACGTGGCGGAGCAGCCGATCATCGTCGTGCGGGGCGGGGACGGCGCCCTGCGGGCGTTCTACAACGTCTGCCGCCACCGCGGCGGGCCGCTCGCGATGAAGGACGGCAACGCCGACATGCTCATCTGCAAGTATCACGGCTGGACCTATCGGCTGGACGGGATGCTGCGCGGCGTGCCGCACTTCAACCAGGTAGAGCTGTTCGACAAGCGCAACTACGGCCTCACGCCCGTGCACCTCGCGGAATGGGAAGGGCTCGTGTTCGTGAGCCTGGCCGAGCGGCCGAAACCACTGGAGGGCTACCTGAAGGGTATCCGCGAGCGCATCGCCCCGACGCGCCTCGGGGCGCTCCGCTTCGCGCGCCGCATCGATTACGACGTGCGCGCCAACTGGAAGGTGTACGTCGACAACTACCTCGAAGGCTACCACGTGCCGTACGTACACCCCGAGCTGTACACGCTGTACGACTACGAGGGCTACGTCACCGAGGTGCACGACTGGTACTCGGTCCAGGTCGGTCCGCTCACCGGCGACCGCAACGTGTACACGGCGGGCGGCGGCGATGCCTTGTACTACCACATCTTCCCCAACCTGATGCTGAACGTGGTGCCGGGCCGGCTGCAGTCGAACGTCGTACTCCCGGTCGCGCCGGACCGCTGCAAGGTGATTTTCCGCTATTACTACGACGACGTGACCTCGCCCGCGGCGGGGCAGCGCATCGAGGCGGACGTCGCCTTCTCGGACAAGGTGCAGCAGGAAGACGGCGAGATCTGCGAGCGCGTGCAACGCGGGCTCACATCGCGCGCGTATGACAAGGGTCGCTTCTCCGTACGGTTCGAGGAGGGCGTCTACCACTTCCAGAAGCTCCTGAAGACCGCCTATCGCGCCTGGCTCAAGCGCTGATGCCCGAGCTCAAGCGACAGCTCGGGCTGCTCGACTCGACCATGATCAACGTCGGGACGATCATCGCCTCGGCCATCTTCATCGTCCCGAGCGCCATCGCCCTCCAGCTGCGCGCCTCGCTGCCCAGCATTCTCGTGTGGGTTGCGGGAGGCGGAGTGTCGCTGCTCGGCGCCCTGTCGGTGGCGGAGCTCGGCGCCGCGATGCCGAAAGCCGGCGGCATCTACGTGTACCTGCGTGAAGCCTACGGGCCCGTGTGGGGATTCCTGTACGGATGGACCAGCGGGGTGGTGATCAACCCGGCGTCCATCGCCGCGATCGCGCTGGGGTTCGCGACTTACCTCGGGTTCTTCGTGCCGCTCGGCGACGGCGGCATCAAGACGGTGGCCGTCGTGTCGATCGTCGGCCTCACCCTGCTCAACTCCCTGGGGGTCAGGCTCGGGGCCATCACGCAGAACGTGCTCACCCTGACCAAGATGGGCCTGCTCGCCGTCCTGATCGTCGTCGGATTCGTGCTGCCGGGGGGGAGCGCCGCGAACCTGTCCCCGCTCTGGTCCGACGCACCGCTGGGCCGTCAGATCGCGTCGTTCGGCGTGGCGCTGGTGGCCGTGCTGTGGGCCTACGACGGCTGGATCGAGGTCACCTATGTGGGGGGCGAAGTAAAAGATCCGGAGCGCAACCTGCCGCGCTCCATCGTGCTCTCGACGCTCATCGGCGCCGCGTTGTACTGCCTGGTCACGGCGTCCTTCGCTTATGTGCTGTCGCCCGCCAAGATGGCGGGCTCGTCGCTCGTGGCCTCGGACGCGGCGCAGGTGACGCTGGGACATGCGGGTGCGGGGCTGGTCGCCGCGGCGATCATGATCGCCACCATCGGCTCGAACAACGGGATCGTCCTGACGGCGGCGCGCGTCCCGTACGCGATGGCGCGCGATGGCCTGCTGCCCCACTGGCTCGGCGGCGTACACCCGCGATTTCTCACGCCCGTGCCGTCACTGGCCGTACAGGGCGTCATCGCGATCGCCCTGACCCTGATCTCGACCGAGCCCTCGTGGAAGGACTCCTACAGCCGGCTGTTCACCTACGTGGTGCTGGCGGAGTTCGTGTTCTACGCGATGTCGTGCGGAGCGGTGCTCCGACTGCGTCGCACCGCCCCGCACCTGCCCCGGCCGTACAAGACGTGGGGCTACCCGGTCACGCCCATCGTCTTCATTCTGTTTTCGCTCTGGCTCGTGTTCAACACGGCCCGTGAGCAGCCCGCCGACGCCGCGATGAGTGCGGTGCTGATCCTCGCGGGACTGCCGCTGTACTTCTGGAGACGTCCGTCGCCTTGACGCTTACTCCTGCTCCGTCCCCGGCGTCTCGAGCTGCTGCAGCGCTTTCCCCACCTCGTCCCTCGTGTCCGCGTGCTTGAGCTTTCCCACGACCGCCCGCAGGCGCTCGACGCCGAGCTGGCGGGGCAGCGTGAACCGGAACGCCTCGACGGCCCAGCGGCGCACGTAGGCGCGGTCGTCATCGAGGTGGGAAGTGAGCACGGTCAATGCGCGCGCGCTGCCGCGGGTCGCGAGCGCCGCGAGCACGTGCGCGGGGAAGCGGTCCGCGCCGAGCAGCGTCTCGAGCTGCGGGATCGCGCCGGTATCTCCCGTTTGCGCGATGACACGATACGCCGCTTGCTGGATCACGTCCTGGTACGAGGCTGCGGCGAGCCCCCACGCCACGGCGCTGTCACGCGCGCTCGAATCGGCGGCAACGAGGGCGGTGAGGGCGGCGGCCCGCACCTCGTAGCTCGGGTCGGTCCGCCATGTCGTACGCGCCAGCTCGGCCGCGCGCGCACCGCCGACCGCGCCCAGGGCCGCGACGGCCGCGCGTCGCACCGCCGCCGCGGTGTCGTGCAGGGCGGTGGCGAGCGGTGCCGCGGCGCCCACCGCGGGGAATCGCGCCAGCGCCTCCGCCGCCTGGGCGCGGGTCAGGAAGTAGTCGGCGGAGGTGGCGGCCCGCGCGAGCGCGGCCAGGGCGCTCGCGTCGGCCGGCCGCTTGGCGAGCTCCTCGATCACCCATTCGCGGTTCCACAGGTCGAGGTCCTGCCCGAGCTCGGTCGCGAGCCAGGACGTGGGCTGGTCGAACGTGAGCTCCTTGAGGATCGTGTTGCCGTCGTCGAACACGACCATCGTGGGCGGGCCGGCGAGCCCCGGAAACGAGACGGTCTGCTCGCGCGCCGTGAGCTGCACGCGGCGGACGACGTCACCGGCGGACGTGCCGACCCGGATGCTCAGGGGCATGTGGAACACCGCCGCCGTCCGGTAGCGCGGACCGGTGCTGTCGCCCGTCGCGCTGTCGCTCTGCGTCTGCTTCACGCCCAACGCGAGCGTCCGGGCCGCCGTGTCGTATGCCGCCGTGACGGTGAAGGCGGGATGGCCCGCGCCGTACACCCACTCGCTCCAGAACCCGTCGAGGTTCTCGCCGGTCGCGTCCAGCACGGCCTGGCGCAGGTCGTCGCTGGTGGCGTTGCCGAGCGCGTGGCCCGTGAGGTAGGTGTGCAGGGATGCCCAGAACCGCTCGGGGCCCAGGTAGTCGCGCAGCATGCGGAGCACCAGCGCGCCCTTGGGATAGATGTTGTTGGAGCCGAGGGCGGCGAGCGGCATACGCCGCCGCGCGTCGATCTGGAGATACTGGCGGTACTCGTCGAGGTAATAGTCCTCTTCAGCATGGCGTCCGAGCTTCGCGCCCCAGTATTGTCCCGGCATGAACTCGGCGAACCCTTCGTTGAGCCACATGTTCGCCCAGTTCGCGGTGGTGACGTAGTCGCCGAACCACTGGTGGGCGAGCTCGTGCGGGATCAGGATCCACTGGTACCAGGGGCGGTCGACGTAGGCGCGCTCGTCCGGGAGCCAGTCGACGAGGGTGGTCGCGCTGACGTTCTCCATCCCGCCGAAGAAGTCCGCGACGGTCGTCTGAGCGTACTTGGCCCAGGGATACGGGACCCCGGTCAGGCGGGAGTACACGTCGATCATGTCCGGCGTCACGCCGAAGAGCCGTCGGGCGCGGCTGGAATCGACGTGATAGACGTAGTAGTCCACGGGAACGCCGTGCCAGCGGTCCGGCAGTCTCACGAGCGGCGCGACGATCAGGGACACGAGATACGTCGCACTCGGCAGGTCCTGGCGCCACGTGACGGTGTGCGTCGCGCCGGGCAGCCTGCGGTCGGCCACGAGCCGGCCGTTCGACACGACTGTGTACTGCTGCGGCACGGTGGCGACGAGCTCCCAGGTCATCTTGTCGTTGGGAGAATCGTAGGTGGGGAACCAGAAATGGTTGTCGTGGTCCTCTCCCTGACTCCAGATTTGCTGCGGGCGGTGCTCCCGGCCGTCGGCCTCGATGAAGGTGAGCCCGTGGCCACTCTCGATGCGCGCGTGGTAGTCGATCACGAAGCGCAGCGTGTCGTGGAAGGCCACGGGCCGGGCCGGGTACACGACGAGCGTGTCGCCGTGCACCCCGCTGCGCAGCGGCGCGCCGGCGGCGTCCGCCACCCGGCTCACCGCCAGCAGCTTGCCGGCATCGAGGATGACGGAGTCGAGGCCGGGGCGCAGCGCCACCAGCGTGGTCGTCACGCGCCCGTCGAACGACGTGCGCTCCCAGTCGAAGTTCCGCACCTCGATGCGCTGGTGGATCAGATCGTAGTCGTGCGATCGCGTGTAGGCGTCGTTTGTGACCAGCTCGGCATTCGACTGGGCGGCCGCGCGCAGGGCGAGGCCGCAGAGCAGGGTGCAGGCGAGTGACACGCGCATCGGCCTAATCTAGCCTGGACGCGGGGCCCTTTCCGATGCAGAATTCTGCGGCCGCCACTACGCCCTTCACAGGAGATTCGAGGATGAGATCCACGCCCGGAATTACGTTGCTGGCACTCTGTACCCTCCCCCTCACGGTCGTCGCCCTCGGGCACGCGCAGAACCCGGTCAGCAACGGCGTCCGGGCCATAGCGCAGCGCCAGACGAAGAATATCGTGGACGCCGCGGAGGAGATGCCGGCGGACAAGTACGGCTACAAGCCCACGCCCGCCCAGATGAGCTTCGGCGACGTGGTCGCACACCTGATCAGGGAAGGGAACAACTATCTCTGCAGCGCGGCGTCCGGGATGAAGCAGCCGGATGCGGAAAAGTTCGCGGGCACGGACCCCAAGGACAAGCTCGTGGCCGGCCTCAAGGCCTCGTTCAAGTTCTGCGAGACCGTGCTGGCTCAGATCCAGGACGCGCAGCTGGGCGACAGCATCGACTTCTTCGGCGGCCGCAAACAGACGAAGGGGATGGCCGCGTTGATCACCGTCGCCGACTGGGCGGATCACTACAGCCAGATGGCGATCTACCTGCGGTTGAACGGGCTGCTGCCGCCGACGGCGAAGAAGGCCGACTAGCGGTCGCGGAGGATCTCGCGCGCCGCATTGTACCCGCACGCCCCCATGACGCCGCCGCCCGGGTGCGTCGCCGAGCCGCACAGATATAGCCCTTTGATGGGCGCGCGGTAGTCGGCGTATCCGGGCAGCGGTCGCAGGAAGAACAGCTGCGGCAGGGTCATGGCTCCCTGAAAGATGTTGCCTCCCGTCAGCCCGAAGCGACGCTCCAGGTCGAGCGGTGACAGCACCTGCCGGTCGATCACGGAGCGCTTGAAGTTGGGCGCGTACTCGTTGAGGATGTCGAAGCAGCGGTCGGCGAACCGGTCCTTGACCTCGTCCCAGCCGCCGTTCCTGAGCTGGTACGGCGCGTATTGCACGAAGAACGACATGACGTGTTTTCCGGCCGGCGCCACCGTCGTGTCCACGACCGACGGGATGGTGCACTCGAGGATCGGGTCGGCGGAGGGGCGCCCGTACTTGGCGTCGTCGTAGGCCCGCTCCATGTAGTCGAGCGTGGGCGCGAGATGAATCGTGCCGCGCAGGTGTCCGCTCGGCGGCAGCCCGCTCCCCTTCACGGCCGTGAAGTCGGGCAGCTCGGACAAGGCGACGTTGATCTTGAGCGACGCGCTCGCGTAGTCGATGCCGCGCACCGCCGCGACGAACTCGTCGGGTAGCTCCCGCTCCTCGACCAGCTGCAGGAACGTCACGCGGGCGTCGGCGTTGGACGCGACCTTGCGGGCCTGGAACTCGGTGCCGTCCGCGAGCGCCACTCCTTTCACGCGGCCGCGGCGGGTGAGGATCTTCGCGACCGGGCTGTTGACGCGGATTTCCGCGCCGTGGGCGCGCGCCGCGGACGCGAGCGCCTGGGTGATGCCGCCCATCCCGCCCCGGACGTAGCCCCACATTCCCCGCACGCCGTTGCACTCGCCCATCACGTGGTGGAACAGCACGTACGCCGTGCCCGGCATCGAAGGTGACGCCATGGCGCCGATGATGGCGTCGGTGGCGAGGGCGATCTTGAGTTGCTCCGATTCGAACCAGCGGTCCAGGATCGGTCGCGCGGCACCCGTCAGGATTTCGATCGCGCCCGGGCCGTCCCGGCCCAGCCGGAGGAAGCGCCAGCCGAGACGGGCGAGGTGGGCGAGGTTCTTGGGACGGAGGGACCACGGGTTCGGGGGCGTCTCGAGCAGGGTGGGCTCGATGAAGTCGGCCACGCGCTCGAGCATCGCCTCGTAGCGCGGCAAGGCCTCGGCGTCGCGCGTCGAGAACTTGCCGACCTGCTGGCGCGTCAGCTCCTTGTCGGGTCCCATCAGGAGGAACCGGCCGTCCGGGAACGGCGTGAACGACGAGGGGCTGCGCGGCAGCAGCTCGAAGCCGTGGCGCGCGAGCTCCAGGTCCCGGATGATCTCGGGACGCAGCAGGCTGTTCACATACGCGGCGGTGGACACCTTGAAGCCCGGCCACAGCTCCTCGGTCACGCACGCGCCGCCCACCACGTCACGCCGCTCGAGCACCAGCACCCGCTTGCCGGCGCGCGCGAGATAGGCTGCGGTGACGAGGCCGTTGTGGCCCGCCCCGACGATGATGATGTCGTACGACCCGGGCATGGCGATCCCTTCTAGGGTCCGCTGCGGCGCACTATGTTACACGCGGGGCTTTGACGCCATGACGCAGACGGTGGTGCCGCTGCTGGCGGCTGCCTGGTGTGTCGTTTCTCCCTTCACGACCGCGGGGTGCGCGCGTCAGCGACCGGTCGCGACCATCCCCGCTGCCGCCGACTCGACCGCGGCCCACGACCCCGTGACGCTCCGCGTGACCAACAGCAACTGGTCGGACGTGAGAATCTACCTCACCCGCGGCGCGACGTGGGTGCGCTTGGGCATGGTCACCACCAACAGCACGGTCGAGTTCACCGTGCCGGTGGAGTTCCTCACGTCCTCGGGGAGCGTGACGCTGGTGGCGGATCCCGTCGCGGGACGGCGGCCGTGGACCACGCCGCTCCCTCCCGTCATGCCGGGCGACGAATTCGAGCTGGTCGTCGAGAGCTTCCTGCAGTACTCACACCTCGTCGTGCGATAGCCGTTCAGGGCCTTCGCTGCAGCCGCTCGAGCAGTGCGCCCAACGCCGGCGGCACCTGCACGCCGAAGATGTCCCTGGCGGGGGCCGTGACCACGATCGAGCGCGGCCCGGGCGCTCCCTCAGTGCCGGTCGGCCCCGCGCCGCCGGCCCGCCCCTGAGGGCCGTCGGCCGCATCGGGACAGCGGCGATTGCTCTGGTCGGTCTGCCCCTTACCGCCTTTGCCGCCCCGACCGCCGGTCCCGCCCGCCCCTCCCGGTCCGCCGGCGCCGCCCGGGCTGCGACCGTCGACCAGTCCGGCGAGGAGCGGCTGGTCGACGGGCACGACGACGCTGACCCGGCCGCCCCGGCCCCCGGAACCGCCCGGTCCGCCGTTGCCGCCGTTGCCCCCCGGGGCGCCCGGCTGCGCGGGGCATCCCGCCGCGCCGGCTGTGCCGTCCGTGCCGTTGGCACCCGCGATGCCTGCGCCCCCGCGACCGCCCCGCGACTCGACGATCAGCCAGTCCGCCGGAGCGACGCTCGCCGCATCGCCCAAGACGTAGAAGGGCGGCGCGACGCCCACCTGGACCCCGGCGACGTACAGCTTGTTGTAGAACGGCGAGCGTACCACCGCGAGCCGCACGGTCACGTCCGGTCCGTTGCCCCCGGCTTCGCCCGAGCCGCCCGGCTCGCCCGAAAACGTGAACGTATGGGGCATGCAGCCGTAGTAGGGCGGGACCACGACGGTGCTCGTGACATTGGAATTGGCCCGCAGGGTCGCCGTGAGCCGGAAACCGGTCGACACGGTCGCGAGCGGATCGCGCTCCGTCACCCAGTCGCCGTCTTCCTGTGACACCGCGTCGGGACTCTCACGATCCAGGAACACGACGTGCAGGCGCGGCGGATGCTTCTTGTCGTACGACCGCGCGAACGGTACCCGCTCACCGCTCGCCAAGACCGCCTCGTAGCTCGCCGCGACCACACTGCCCGGGCACGCGCGGGCGTAGCTGGTGACGATCCGGATGTCCTTGACTTGCGCGACCAGGCCGGGGTCGGGGGCGAAGTCGGCGGGTGGGGCGTGAGAACAACCTGACAACGTCAAGCTGAGAGTCGTCACACAGAGACGTTGCAAAGAGACGTCGAGGACTCGCATGGCGATCCCTTGGGGTAGCGACCGGCAAGCAACATGTGAAACCGGGTCCCGATAGGCAACTTGCGGCTTTCGGCCTGCGGCTTGAGCCTTAGCACGCATGGACCGGCCCGGCTACGGCCTCATCGAGACCATGCGCGTGCGGGAGGGGCGCATCCCGTTTCTGCCGCGCCACCTCGCCCGCCTGGAGCGCTCCCTGCGCGAGCTCGGCCTGCCCAAACCCTCGCAGGACCTCGCCGCGCTGGTGACGCCATTTTCGGCGACCGGCGACGCCGTACTCCGGTTGGAGGTACGCGATGGCCGCGCCAGCGTGACCGTGCGCGCGCCACCGCCGGTGGAGACGCCCGCGGTGATCGCCGCGTCCCAGGCACACCGGCCCTATCGACACAAGACGACCGAGCGCGACTGCTTCGTAGACGCCGCCGGCGAGGCGAACCGGGCCGAAGCGGACGATGCCCTGCTGCTCACGCACGACGGGTGTGTGGCCGAGGGCACCGTGTGGAGCGTGTTCTGGTGGGACGGCGATCTGCTGCGCACGCCGACGCTCGACCTTGGTATCCTGCCCGGCATCGGACGGGCGCGCGTGCTCGAGCTGGCGGCGCGGGTGGACCAAGGCCGCTACGCGAGGCACGCGCTCGCCGGGAAGAGCCTGTTCCTCACGAACGCGGTGCGGGGCGTCGTCCCGATCGCGTCGCTCGACGGTCTGCCGGTCCTCCTTGATCCCCGCACCGCGGAGCTCGCCGAGGGTTTCTGGCCTCCCGCCTGAGCGTTGCAGCAGTGTACCGAATACTTCCCGAAGCGCGTTCGCACCACTCTAGGGCGAATTCGCCGCGGGCGCGCAGCACCGACGTACTCGCCACAGCTCCGGTCATGGCTCCATTCAATTGTACGGCAATCAGATACGACACGCACGGCGGCAGCCCCGGCGCACCACGACGTCTCTGGCCCGGGAAGTGCGATGGGCTTTGGGCTGTAGGTGGTTGGGCCCGAGGCCGTGCGGGGGAGGATTGATCGACAGGCGAGGTGCAGAGCAGATGGCCACGATGGCAGCAGCAGCCCGACCGCGGGCGGCGTCGTTCAGCGACGACGACGTCGAAGTGGTTGTGGCGCGCCCGGATGTCGGGTCGGATGCGGTGTCTGCCTCGGCGACGTTGCTCTCGGACCGAGAGCGGGAACGAGCGCGTCGCTTCGCTTTCGATCCTGACCGCCGCCGATTCATCGTCGCGCGGGCGCTGTTGCGGCAGCTGCTCGCGGCGCGGCTCGGCGTGCGGCCCGAATCGGTCGAGCTGACCTCCGGGCCACGCGGCAAACCCACCCTGGCCGGGCGATTCGCGGCCGCCGACCTGCGGTTCAACGTATCGCACTGTGAAGATGTCGCCGTGTACGCTTTCTCCACCGGGCGGGACGTCGGCGTCGACGTGGAGGCGGTCCGCGCACTCCCCGACGCCGACGACCTTGCCGCGCGCTGCTTCTCTCGCCGGGAGTACGCCACGTACCAGGCGCTCGAGCCGGGCGAGCGGGCGCTGGGATTCTTCCAGTGCTGGACCCGCAAGGAAGCGTTCGTGAAGGCGCTGGGCGACGGCCTGTACCATCCGCTCGATCGCTTCGACGTATCGCTCGCCCCGGGGGAGCCCGCCAGGATCCTCCGCGTCGAGGACGTGCCCGGAGATCGGTGCCGCTGGCGTCTGGAGGGGTTCTCCCCGGTGCCGGGTTTTGTCGCGGCCGTCGTCACGGAGCGACTGATCGAGGACGACCCCTGATGGCCGCGGCCGCGAACGAGTCGCCGTGGATGAACGACGAGCTGCGGATGTTTCGCGCGACGGTCCGTCAGTTCGTCCAGAAGGAGTTCGTGCCGCACCAGGCCCGGTGGCGCGAGCAGCAGCGTCCGGATGTGGAAGCTTGGACCAAGGCCGGCGAGACCGGCATGCTGCTCCCCGACTTGCCCGAGGCGTACGGCGGTGGCGGCGGCACGTTCGCCCACGCCGCCGTCGTGTTGGAGGAGCTCGCGCACGCCGGCGTGCACTTCGGCTCCGGCATCCAGAGCATCGTGGCACACTACATCCTGGCATACGGCAGCGAGGAGCAGAAATGCCGTTGGCTCCCCCTCATGGCGCGGGGCGACATGGTCGCGGCCATCGCCATGAGCGAGCCCGGCGCCGGTTCCGACTTGCGGAGCATCCAGACCGCGGCCCGACGCGACGGCGACCACTATGTCATCAACGGCTCCAAAACATTCATCACCAACGGCGCACTCGCCGGCATCGTGTGCCTGGCGGTGAAGACGGACCCGCGTGCCTCCGGCGTGAAGGGCATCTCCCTCATCATGGTGGAGACGAAGGGTCTGCGCGGATACCGGGTCGGTGGCTCGCTCGACAAGATCGGCATGCACGGCCAGGACACCTGCGAGCTGTTCTTCGACGATGCCCGCGTCCCGGCGGCGAATTTGCTCGGAGGTGCCGAAGGCAAGGGCTTCTATCAGATGATGGAGCGTTTGCCCTACGAGCGTCTGGGCGTGGCGGTGGTCGCGGTCGCGACGGCGGAGCAGGCGGTGGCCATCACGACCGAATACGTGAAACAGCGCGTGGCGTTCGGCAAACCGCTCATCGAGTTGCAGAACACCCGCTTCAAGCTGGCCGAATGCAAGACCGCCGCGCATGTCGGCCGGGTGTTCGTCGACCATTGCATCGAGCGGTTCATCGCCGGCCAGCTCGACGACACCACGGCCGCCATGGCGAAGTATTGGCTCACCGACTGCCAGTGCCGCATCGTGGACGAATGCGTCCAGCTGCACGGCGGCTACGGGTACATGACGGAATACCCGATCGCGCGCATGTGGGCCGACAGCCGCGTGCAGCGCATTTACGCGGGCGCCAATGAAATCATGAAGGAGCTGATCGCGTGCTCGCTCTGAAGGATCTCTGCCTCCATGAGCTGATCGAGGCGCAGGCGCGTCGCACACCCGATCAGGTGGCGGTCGTGTTCGAGCAGGAGCGGATGACGTACGGCGAGCTGAACCGGCGCGCCGAGCGGCTCGCGGACCACCTGAGAGGTCGGGGTGTCGGCCCCGACGCGCTCGTCGGCCTGTTCGTCGAGCGCTCGGTGGAGATGATGGTGGGAATTCTGGGCATCCTGAAAGCCGGGGCCGGGTACCTGCCCATCGACACCGGGTACCCGCAGGAGCGGATCGCCTTCATGCTCTCCGACGCCGGGGTCGCGGTGGTGGTCACGCAGTCGGGCCTCCTGGCACGTCTGCCGATCGACAGCGCGCGGGCCGTGAGTCTGGATGGATTCGACTGGGCCGACGGCGAGACGCCGACGCCCGCGGCGGTCCCCGTTCGGCCGGACCAGCTCGCGTATGTGATCTATACAAGCGGTTCCACGGGCCGCCCCAAGGGCGTCTGCATCACGCATCGCAACATCGTCAACTACGTCCTGGGGGTGGCGGAGCGTCTGCGACTCGAGCCGGGCATGAATCACGCGACGGTGTCGACGATCGCAGCCGATCTCGGCAATACGGTGGTTTTCCCGGCGCTCGCGACCGGCGGCTGCCTGCATGTCGTCTCGCAGCAGCGGGCCGAGAACCAGACACTACTCGCGGAATACTTCCAGCGTGAGCGCATCGACGTCCTGAAGATCGTGCCGTCGCATCTCGCCGCGTTACAGACGGGCCCCCATCCGGAATCCGTGATGCCCAGGGCCCGCCTGGTGCTGGGCGGCGAGGCGTCGCGGTTGGACTGGATCGCCCGGCTGCGGGCGTGGGCGCCGAGCTGCGAGATCTACAATCACTACGGTCCGACCGAGACCACCGTCGGAGTGTTGACGTACAAGGTCGGGCCCGAGTTGCCGGTCACGCGGTCCGGCACGCTGCCGCTCGGCAGCCCCCTGCCCAACATCCGAGTGCACATCCTCGATGCGAGTGGGCGGCCCGCGCCGATCGGCGAGCAGGGCGAGTTGCACATCGGTGGCAGCGGGGTGGCCCGCGGCTACCTCGGCCGCCCGGATCTCACCGCCGAGAAGTTCATTCCGGATCCGTTCGGGTCGGCTCCGGAGGAGCGCCTCTATCGTACCGGCGACCTGGCGCGGGCTCTGCCGGACGGCAGCATCGAGTTCTGCGGTCGGGTCGACGACCAGATCAAGCTGCACGGCTATCGGGTCGAGCTCGGGGAGATCGAAGGCGCGCTGCGTACGCAGCGCGGTGTGCGCGACGCCGTCGTCCGGGCGTACGACGATGCGGCTGGCGGGAAGCACCTGGTCGCGTACGTCGTGCCCCACCGGCCGAACCAGGCGCTGTGGGGATGGCAGGCCCCGTACGTGCTGCCCGACGGCTCGCCCGTGGCGCACCTGAACCGGAACGAGACCGAGTACATCTACAACGAGATCTTCGTGCAGCAGGCGTATCTGCGGCACGGCATCACGATCCGTGAGGGCGACTGCATCGTGGACGTGGGCGCCAACATCGGGCTGTTCACCGTGTTCGCGAGCCGCCTGGCCCGAAACCTCCGGATCGTCGCCTGCGAGCCGAACCCCGCCGCCTTCGCGTGTCTCGAGGCGAACGCGGCCGCCTGGGGCGCGGGTGTGCGGTGCCTGCCGCTCGGGTTGTCCCGCGAAAGTGGGTCGGCCGACCTCACGTGGTTCGAGGGCCTGTCACTGCTCTCGGGGTTCCACGCCGATGCCGCGACGGAGCGCGAGATGGTCAAGCGCTACGTGCTCAATCAGCAGGTGGCGGCGCCGGACAACGAGCGCTTCGTCGCGGACGTGGGTCAGGTCATCGATGACCGCCTCCGGGCCAGGACGGTGTCGGCCCGGCTGCGAACCCTCTCGAGCGTCATCGCGGAGGAGGGCATCGAGCGCATCGACTTGCTCAAGGTCAACGTGGAAAAGAGCGAGCTGGACGTGCTGCGCGGGCTCGATTCCGAGGATTGGTCCAAGATCCGGCAGGCGGTCATCGAGGTGGATCAGCGCGACCACGTGGAGCCGATCACGCTCCTGCTCGAGCGCCACGGTTTCGAGGTGCTGGTCGAGCAGGATCCGCTGCTGCGACACACCGAGCTGTGTTACGTCTACGCGATCAGGTCTTCACCCGAGGGGGGCCGACTGATCCGGCACCAACCTCCCGACGCGTACGCGCGCGCGGAGCTGCCCACCGACGGCGAAGTCCTGACACCCGCGTCGCTGCGCAAATACCTGCAGGCCCGGTTGCCGCAGTACATGATCCCCTCGGCATTCGTGCTGATGGACAAACTCCCCCTGACCGCGAATGGGAAGGTGGACCGCCAGGCGCTTCCGGCGGTCTCGTTCGACCGCGCGCAGCCGGGCCGCGACGTGGCACCGCCGCTCACCGAGACCGAGCAGGCCGTCGCCACCATTTGGGCCGAGCTCCTGAAGGTGGAGCACATCGGTCGCAAGGACGACTTCTTCGATCTGGGCGGGGACTCGTTGCTCGCGATCCGGGCCGTGGCCCGGATCCGCGACGTGTTCGGCGTGGACCTGCAGACCCGGACCTTGTTCGAGAACCCGACCGTCGGGGACCTGGCGGCTGTCCTGGCCGACGCCAAGGGCTCGCGGGGTAACGCGCCGCGGATCGCGCGCCGTACCCAGGACGGACCGTGCGCGCTCTCGTTCGCCCAGGAGCAGCTCTGGTTCCTGGATCAACTGGCGCCGGGCAGCCCCGTCTACAACATCGTCGACGTGATCGGTCTGAGCGGGGCGTACCATGCGGACGCGATGCGGCGAGCGATGCACGAGCTGGCACGCCGCCACGACGTGCTGCGCACCGCCTTCCCGCAGCGCGACGGGCACCCGATGCAGGTCGTCGCGCCGACGATCGACGTGCCGCTCGCGGAGCTCGATCTCCGCGCGCTGCCCGACGCGGAGCGGCAGCGGGCATGGATGCGCGTGGTGCGCGACGACGGGCGCAAGCCGTTCGACTTGTCCCGCGCCCCGCTGTTTCGGGCGACCGCAGTCCATTTCTCGGACGGAGAACACCGGCTGCTGCTCACCATTCACCACGTCGTCGCCGACGAGTGGTCGATGGAGCTGATTCACCAGGAGATCCTCCAGCACTATGAAGCGTTTGCCCATGGGCGACGCGCTCCGCTGCCCGAGCTGCCGATTCAGTACGCCGACTTCGCCTGCTGGCAGCGGGCCTGGCTCCAGGGGCCCGCGCTCGAGCAGGAGATCGCGTACTGGGAGGACGAGCTGGCCGGGGCCCGACTCGTTCTCGACCTGCCCGCAGACAAGCCGCGTCCGGTGGTGCAGAGCTTCCGGGGCGCGACCGAGGGTTTCGAGCTGCCGCGCCCGCTGTTGGACCGGTTGAAAGCCCTGGGACGACGGGAGCAGGCCACGCTGTTCATGACGCTCGAGGCCGGGTTTGCGGCCTTGCTGCACCGCTATACCGGCCAGGACGACCTGCTCGTGGGAACGCCGATTTCCGGCCGCACGCGCAGCGAGACGGAACGACTGATCGGGTGTTTCCTCAACACCGTCGTGTTGCGTTCGCGGTTCACCGACGGGTTGACCTGCCGTGCCCTGGTGCGACAGGTGCGGGAGCGGGCGCTCGGTGCCTACGCGCACCCGGACCTCCCCTTCGAGCGCCTCGTCGCGGCACTGGCGCCGGACCGGGATGCGAGTCGCACGCCGCTGTTTCAGGTGATGTTCGTGCTCCACAACCCCGAAGGGGTGTCGCAGGTATCGAAGGTGTCCGGCAACCGGGAGCTGGAGACCGGCACGGCAAAGTTCGACTTGACGCTGCTTCTCTCCGAGACGGAAAACGGCCTGGAAGGGATGATCGAGTACAACACCGACCTGTTCGAGGCGGCCACGATCCGGCGCATGTGCGGGCACTATGCAACACTGCTCGAGGCGATGGCCGGCGATCCCGATCAGCGCGTCTCCATGCTGCCGCTGCTCGGCGACGCCGAGCGCCAGCGCGTGCTGGTGGAGTGGAACGACACGGCCGCGGCCAATCCTGCGAAGGACCTGTGCCTGCACCAGCTGATCGAACGACGGGCGGGGCAGGCACCCGATGACGTGGCCGTGGTGTGCGGGCGGGAGCGCCTGACCTACGGCGAGCTCGACCATCGCGCCGGTCGGCTCGCGGACCAGCTGCGAGGGCAGGGGGTCGGGCCCGGCGTGCTCGTCGGCCTGCTCGTCGAGCGCTCGCTCGACATGGTGGTGGCACTGCTCGGCATTCTCAAGGCGGGCGGCGCGTACGTGCCGCTCGATCCCGCGTTCCCGGCCGAGCGCCTCGCCGGCATGATCGAGGACAGCGGGATGGGGGTGCTCGTCACGCATCGGGGGCTCGACCGCACACTGTCGGTCCAGGCGCCTCGCGTCGTGCGGTTGGACGGCGAGGCGGACGCGGGGGCGACGCCGGACATCGCGCAGTCCGGCGCGCCACATCCGGGCCCGCACAACCTGGCCTACGTGCTCTACACCTCCGGCTCGACCGGAAAACCCAAGGGTGTGGAAATCCCCCACTCGGCGCTCGTCAATTTCCTGCTGTCGATGCAACGGGCGCCGGGCTTCACTGCCACGGATACGATCCTCGCTGTGACCACGTTGTCCTTCGACATCGCCGGTCTCGAGCTGTTCCTGCCGCTCATCAGCGGCGGGCGCGTGGTGATCGCCAGCCGCGACGACACCCTCGACCCCCGGCGCCTGATGGAGCGGATGCGGGACTGCGCGTGCACGGTGATGCAGGCGACACCGGCGCTGTGGCGCGCCCTGGTGGCGGCCGGGTGGAGTGGCTCGGCAAAGCTGAAGGTCTTGTGTGGCGGCGAAGCGCTCCCGCCGGACCTGGCACAGGCGCTGCTGCCGCGGTGCGCGGAGCTGTGGAACATGTACGGCCCGACGGAAACCACCGTCTGGTCGACCCTCCACCGGGTCGCATCCGCCGACGCCCGCGTGCCCATCGGTCGGCCGATCGCCAATACGCAGGTCTTCGTGCTCGACGCCAATCGCCAGCCCACGCCTCCCGGCGTGGCGGGCGAGCTGTACATCGGTGGCGACGGCGTGGCGCGTGGCTACCTGCGTCGCGACGAGCTGACCCGGGAGCGCTTCGTCTCAAGCCCGTTCGCGCCGGACGCACGCCTGTATCGCACGGGCGACCTGGCGCGCTGGCTTCCCGAGGGGCGTCTGGAGTGGCTGGGGCGGATCGACCACCAGGTGAAGGTCCGGGGCTTCCGGATCGAGCCCGGGGAGATCGAGGCGGCGATCAAGCGGCATCCAGCGGTCGACGAGGTCGTGGTCGTCGCGCGCGACGAGGCAGGGGGCGACAAGCAGCTCGTCGCGTACTTCGTCGCCGAGCGTCCGCCGGCCGATCTGGTCGAACAGCTACGTGCGCTGATCCGCGGCGCGTGCCCCGAGTACATGGTGCCCGCCCACTTCGTCCGCGTGGACGCCCTGCCGCGTACCGCGAACGGCAAGCTCGACCGCAAGGCGTTGCCGGCACCGGCCCCGGCAACAGGGGCGGCGCGCGTGGCCGCAGTGGCGCCTCGCACGCCGACCGAGGAGATGGTGATGGGCGTGTTCTCGGGCGTGCTGGAGCGGGGGGATTTCGGGGTCGGCGACAGCTTCTTCGATCTGGGCGGCCACTCGCTCATGGCGGCGCGACTCATGTCGCAGCTGCGCGCCGTGTCGGGAGTCGACTTGCCGCTCCGCATCCTGTTCGAGCACCCGAGTGTCGCCGCATTGGCCGGGGCGTTGGAGGCGCTGTCGTGGTCGGCCGTGGGGCAGCCGCGGACCGCGGACACGCGCGATCGCGAGGTGGTCGAGCTGTGAGTGTAACGGCGTTTCTCGCGGAGCTGCGCGGCCGTGACGTCCAGGTCTGGGCCGAGGGTGAGCACCTGCGGTGCACGGCGCCGGCCGGCACGCTCACCCCCGAGCTGCGCGACGAGATTCAGCGACGCAAGGGCGAGATTCTGGAGTTCCTGCGGTCGGCCGACGAGCTGGCACAGCGGCCGCGTGCCATCGTGCCGCTCGAGCGACGCGGCACGCGCACACCCGTGTTCGCGGTCGCCGGCCACAACGGCGACGTGTTCTGTTACCGCGCCCTGGCGCAGCGGCTGGGCGACGACCAGCCGTTCTTCGGACTGGAGCCGCCAGGCCTCGACGGCCGGAGCGCGCCGCTCACGCGCGTGGAGGACCTCGCGGCGTACTTCGCGGACCAGGTCCGGGCGTTCCAGCCGAGCGGTCCGTATATCGTCGCCGGCTTCTGCGCGGGTGGCACGGTGGCATTCGAGCTGGGGCGACAGCTGCTGCAGGGTGGCGCGAGCGTGCGCTTCGTGGCGCTGTTCGGCAGCCCCGATCCGACCTGGTACCGCCTGCCGTCGCAACTCGGGTGGCGCCTAGGCCAGCAGATGACCCGCTTCGGCGCGCACGCCCGCGCGCTCTGGTCGTCGCCGCGAGCGCTCGGCCGCTACGTCGCCGAGCGCATGCGCCAGCGCAAGGAGCGGCGCGATGCCGCGCGCGCGGCCGCGCTCGATCCCGTGCTGGTGCGACGCACAGCGGTCGAGCGCGCCACCATTGCGGCGATCCGTCGCTACCGGCCCGCGCCGTTCGCGGGCCGCCTGAGTTTATTCCTGCCGTGCGAGGGGTGGCTGCCCTCGGCGACGCCGCTGTGGGCGTCGCTGGCGCGGTGCACCGACGAGTACGTCGGGCCCCGCGGCTGCGACAACGACACCATGCTGCGCGAGCCCTACGCGACCGATTTTGCCGCCCTGTTCCGGCGCTGTGACGCCGCGCAAGCAGGCCCGTGCGCGGGGCGGTCCCCCGGCCCGGTCGCTGGGCCGCTTCTGGCGACCAGCGCGACCCATTAGATTTGCCACCGCCCGTGGTGGCTGTAGCTCAATCGGTTAGAGCGCCGGACTGTGGCTCCGGAGGTTGCGGGTTCGATTCCCGTCAGCCACCCTGACCTGCTAGACGCCGAGGCGCCCAGACGCCGAGGGGCGTCTAGGGGTAGTTTCTCTCCCAATGTCCGAACTACCCTCCCTGAACCTTCAGTGCTTCGGGGTGCCGACCGCGCGCCTCGCCGGGGCCCCGGCGCCGCCCGAGGTGTTGCGTCGCAAGCACCTTGCGTTGCTCGTCTACCTCGCCCTTTCTCCCAATCGCCGACGGACCCGTGCGCATCTGGTGGGAGTGCTCTGGCCCGAGACCGGCGATGCGCGGGCGCGCCACTCGCTCAACGAAGCGATCCGACGGCTGCGGGCGCACGTCGGTGAGTCGCGCCTCGCGTCCGCTGGCGACTCGATCGAGCTGCGCGACGACGCACTCGAGGTGGATGCGCTGCGATTCGACGCGCTGCTGGAGCGCAGCCCTGTCGATGCCGCCCGGCTCGTGGCGGGCGATTTTCTCGAGGGCTTCGCCGTAGAGGGCGCGCCCGCGTTTGAGGAGTGGGTCGCACAGGAGCGGGACCGGTACCGCGCGCGGGCCACCGCCGCGCTGGTCGCGACGGGTGAGCAGGCGCTGGCCGCGGCGCGCGAGTCCGACGCGAGCGCGTCGGCCCGCCGCGCGCTCGCCCTGCAGCCGTACGCCGAGCCGGCCGCGCAGCTCTTGATGCGCAGCTGCGCGCTGAGCGGGGATACCGCCGGGGCGCTCGCGGCCTTCCACGAATTCGCCGCCCGCATGGCGGCACTGGGCGAGCAACCGGGCCGCGAGCTGGCGGCGCTCGCCGACCGCATCCGCGGGCAGCGCTGGCGGCGGCAAGCGCGGCCGCTCAGCGAAACGGTGCCGCCGCTGGTGGGCCAGGAGCGAGCGCATCGGGAGGCCTTCACGCTGGTCGCCGAGGCGTTGCAACGGGGCCCGCAGACCCTGCTGATCACGGGTGACCCGGGGACGGGTAAGACCCGGCTCCTGACCGAGTGCGTGGACCGGTTCGCGCTCGAGGGCGCGGTGGCGGCGGTCGCCACGCCGCTCGAGAGCGACCGCGACGCGCCCTGGAGCACGCTCCGGACGCTGCTGCGCGCGGGCCTGCCGCGCGCGCCAGGCAGCGCCGCCGCCGACCCCGGCGCGCTGGCCGCGCTCGCGACGCTGGCGCCCGAAGCGTTCCCGGGCGTCGCCGCGCGCGCACCCGCCGATCACGCCGAGGTGGCGGCCGCCGTGGCGTCGCTGCTGCGGGCGCTCGCCGGGGAGCAACCCGTGGCGCTGGCCGTGGACGAGGCGCACTGCGCGGACGGCGCCAGCATCGAGGCGCTCGGTGGCGCGATGCCGCAGCTCGCCGGGCTGCCGCTGCTGCTCGTGCTGAGCGCGCGCGCCACGTTCCAGGAGCCCTCGCGCGCGCTGGTTCGCCTGCGGAGCGACGTCGGACGCGCGGGAAGAGTGCCGGGCCAGGCGGTGCAGCTCGAACCCCTCTCCGCGGCCGACACGCGGGAGCTCGTCTTGCGCGGCAGCGCCTGGTGTGTGAACCAGGCGGACCTCGATCGCCTGGCGCGTCGGGTCTTCTTCGAGACGAGCGGGAACCCGTTTCTGATCGTCACCATGTTGCAGGGGCTCGAGAAGACCGCGGTCCTGCGCGCGGAGGCGCTCACATGGCCCCGTCCGGGCGTCACCATCGAGGAGCCGCTCCCGATGTCGGTCCCGGGCCTGGCGCGCCAGGCGGTGCTGGCCCGGGTCGCGGAGCTGGACGCGGCGAGCCTCCAGGTGCTGCGCGCGGCGAGCATCGGCGCGCTCGCCTTGGACCCCGAGCTCATCGCCGCGCTCACCGGTCTCGCGCCCGAGTATATCGAGCAGCTGCTCGTCGGGCTCGAGCGCCACGGCCTGCTCGCCTTCGACGGGGAGCGTTATCGCTTCGCCGCGCCGCTCATCGCCGAGGTCGTGCGCGGGGAGCGCCTGTTGCCCGGCGAGCGACGCGCGCTGCGGGCGCGCGCCGCGGCGGCCCTGGCCTCGCGCCCCGACCTGGAATCGCGCCTGTTGCGGGCGGAGCTGATGGCGCGAACGGGACCGGCCGCCGCCGCCTTCGCGGCAGCGGTGGCAGCCGCACAAGCGGCGCTCGCCGAGTCCGCGCCGCGCGCGGCGCGCCGGGCACTCGGCGTGGCGGAGCGCACGCTGCCACCAGATGACGAGACCGGCCGCCGAGCCCTTGCCGAGCTGCGCGGGCGAGTGATCACTTAGCAGCAAGCAGCGCCGCGCGGGAGCGCGGCGCTGTCTCACGGCTACGCAAGCGGCACCGGTGCCTCACCGGGGCCGTCAATTGATGATGGTTACCCAGAAGTCGACGAGCGCCGAATTGTTCGAGAGGCTCGCCTCTGGAGTGCACTGTCGCGAATTGGCCGTCGCAGTGATCCGGTACTGCCCGTCTTGCAGATGGGCAGTCCAGTGCACCAGGTACTCCTCACCGGGTCCGAGCGCCGGCACCGAAACCTGCCCGTCTGCCAGCGGCAAGGTGCAGGGCGATAAAAATATCGTCTGCGCCGAACTTAGCGGCCTCAACGACGCCGGAGCCCAGCCGCCAAACCCCAGGATCGAGGCGCCCGCCGTTGTGAGGCCGAGGTTGCTGACGACTGCTGTAAGCTGAACGTCTGGCCCCCACACCACGCCATACATTGGATCGACTGGCGCGGTAAGGCTCTTCACGATCAGATCGGCTTGGGCTGTGCCCTGGACGACCGTGTAGGAGACGCTCTTACTATCGTTAAGGTGCTTGGACCCGGGGTCGGCCACCGTCGCCCTGGCGACATAGGACCCTGCGCTCAGATGAGTGGCGGACCGCTCGACCGTGTACTCCTGACTTGGTTGAAGCTCCGGCACGTTGACCCACGTCTGTGCGTCCTGCAGCTCCGCGGGGATTTGAAAATTCAGGGTAGAGGCGTTGGACGCTTCGCTGCCGATGTTCTTGACGACCGCGCTAAACCGGATCGGGAGCCCCACCAAGGGGTTCGCTGGTGCATAGGTGATACTCGCCACCATCAGATCGGGCTGCGACGTGGGATCGAGGGGATTGGGGTTTAAGGCAAGGGCGCTAGGCCCCCGGACCTCTTTCGTGGGCCCGACAGCTCTGCCGGCATCCTGACACGCCGCAGCGCCGACGACGCCCGCGGCCACGAGGGCGCGAAGGACGCGGCCCCGCCAAGTGAGTGTTGCGATCAATCCAGACATACATGCCTCCTGGTGTGGGTCGCTTCCGATCCGGCGCCGCCACTCCTGCAACCCGTCGGCGTGGCGTCATGTGAACGCGACCCAAGCTAGGAAGACCCGAGCAATGGCCGAGCAACGCGGAGCCGTCCGAAGTCAATGGCGTAATGCGGAAGAGTTGGGGCAGGGGCACCGGCGGTGCGGCCTACAGGTCCAGAACAATCCCGAGCTGCGCGCCCATCGGACGCCGATACTTCAAAGTGAGTCGTCCGGACTGGGAGATCCTTGGTTTCAAGGCGGCCGAGCGAATCGCGCGCGCCCAGCGCTTGATGAAGCTCCGGTCGGGCGCGCGGTCGTCGGACGCCACCATTTGGCCTCCGAACGGCCTGCCCGTGGTGGAGTGGTGGGCGGTCGCGAACGCGACCGCGGCATGCACCAGCAGGACCGGCACGGTGCGGTCCACTAACGCCAGGCTCTGGGCTTCGGGGCCGCCGGCGCGGGTGACATATACCAGCGTCGCACCGCACACGATGGCGTCGACTGGGTAGCCGCCGCGCCGAAACGAGACGGCGTCCGACGTCTCGACTTGGGTGCCCGGGAACCAGTACCAGCACCGCTCGGCACCCGGGTGGGAGTGGACCCGCCCCACCGCTTCAGGCGGGCATGCGGCGCGGGCGACTACGCGCGTGGCCGTCGCGGCGCTGTCGTCAGTCGCCAACACAGACGTCACGCGAACCGTCGCGCCGTCCACGGACCCGAGCAGGCAGCCGAGGCGCTCTGTGGGGCTGGCCGCGAACGCCGCGAGGAGCGCGCGGGCAGCCGGCGCGAGCTCGAGGCGGGGCAATACGACCTCAGGGGGCCCGAACATCAGGCCGACGAGAACCGCTGTGATGGTCAACGACATTGCTCCGCCTTTCTCCGTCACCTACCGTGGCTTGCGTTGGTGGTGCGCTCATCTCACGCGACCCAAGCTAGGGAGACGCGGGCAATAGCCGAGCAACCTGGAGAAGTCCGGAGTCAACCGTTGGGGACAAAGGCGTTTGCGGAGTGTGGCGCGCCGGGCCGCGCGGAGCGCGACGCTGCCATCACACCGAGGGTGCTAGAAGCGCGGGGCCCAGCTTGCCTCGCCGTCAAAGGCGGGGTCAGTGGTCAAGCGGAGCACGCCGCTCCCGTCCAATGCGCTCATGACGTAGATCTCATCATTGCCGTCGCGCCGGCTCGTGAACGCGATCTGCTTCCCGTCGGGCGACCAGGTGGGCTGGTAATCCCAATAGGTGTTGGTCGCGACGCGGACCACTCCACTCCCATCGGTCGCGTTCATGATATAGATCTGAGAGTTCTGGGTGCGGTTGCTCGCGAACGCGATCTTCGACCCGTCGGGCGACCAGGCGGGGTGTTCGTCATAGCTCGGGTCCGTCGTCAGGCGGACGACACCGCTCCCGTCCAATGCGCTCATGACGTAGATGTCGGAGCTGCCGTCGCGCCAGCTCCTGAATGCGATCTTCGACCCGTCGGGCGACCACGCGGGCTGGTCATCATTGCCCGGCGCACTCGTCAACTGGACCACGCCGGTGCGGTCCGCGTTTATGACGAAGATGTCGCTCCCGGAGGCGCCCGAGCGCGTGAACGCGATCTTCGAGCCGTCGTGCGACCAGGCAGGCGAGCGTCCGGTGGTGAGGCGGCCGACTCCGCTGCCGTCCGCTGCGTTCATGACGTAGACGCCACAGCAGTAGGTGCCCTCGCGAAAACTCGCGAACGCGACCTTCGACCCGTCGTGCGACAGGGCGGGCTCGCCATCATAGCCCGGGCTATTGGTCAGGCGGACGAGTGCGCCCCCCTCCTGGTTCATCACGTAGATCTCGTCATAGCCGGGGGCGCCGGCACGCGCGCTCCTGAATGCGATCCGCTCGGCCAGACGAAAGATCGGCGGTGGCCGCAGCACCATGGCTTCGAGAGGGACCGTGTTGGGCGCGGTCGGGCTATCGCAGGCGGCGAGGGCCAGCGCGCCAACGGTGAGCAGCAAGGTCTTGTTTGACATGGTCGTCTCCTTGGTTGTCGCACCGCCCGGTGCGTGGGTTGCGTTGGTGTGGCCCGCATCCGACGCGACCCAACGTAAGGAGCGCCGAGCACTGCCCGAGCAACGCGGAGGCGTGGGGAGTCAACCGCTTGGCAGGAAGAGGGTTGGGAGGGTGCCGCGGCCGGGTTGGACGCAGTAACTTCCGGCAGCGTCAATTTGTAGGTCCGTAGCTCAATTGGTAGAGCACCGGTCTCCAAAACCGGGGGTTGCAGGTTCGATTCCTGCCGGGCCTGTTCTCATACCGGGAAGCATCGCAGCGACTCATGTCGCTACGACGCTTCCCCACCCGGCAGCCCAGCCGTAGAATCCTGCAACAAACCGCGTCCGCGACAATCGCAGACTGGTGACCCACATGGCCGTGACCGACCCGCCCCGATAACATTGGGCTGGTCGAGGCGGGCTGGGCGTATCAAGGTCACTGGAACCCTGGCACTCGTGACGGGCGCGTCGAGCGGCATCGGGGCGGCGACAGCCCGTGAGCTCGCGCGTGAAGGCGCGCGGGTGCTCTTGCTCGCCCCCACTCGAGAAGCCCTCGACCGGGTCGCCCGAGAGATCACCGACGCTGAGGGCTCGGCGAAGGTTCAGTCCGTCGACCTCGCCGATGCCCCGGCGGTGCAACAAGCAGCGAGCGCGATCCAGGCGGAGAGCGGCACGCCGGACATCCTGGTGAACGGCGCGGGAGCTGGGCGCCCGCTCTTCACGGAGGAGACCAGTCCCGCGGAGGCCGCGCAGATGATCGCCGTTCCGTACCTGGGCGCGTTCAACCTCACGAGGGCGTTCCTCCCTGACATGATCCGTCGGAGGCGGGGCCACATCGTCAATGTCTCGTCGGTCGCGGCGTTCTTCGCCGTGCCCGGCATGACCGGGTACACCGCCGCGCGCTGGGCGATGCGGCCGGTCGCAGGGATGCGCCGTCGCGCGTGTATCGCGACCACCGCCCGGCCGGCGGACTCCACGGCCTCGGCGAGCTCGGTCGAAAGGGACTGCAGCACTGTGGTCATCTCTACCTCCGTCACGGGCGGGCGTCAGCGCCCGCTCACGTGGATCGGAGTATGGGGCAGGACCCGGGTGAGCGGCATAGGCCGAACGGGTTACTGGCCCCGACGCTGGGCCTGGGGCGCGGGTGCAGCCGGCCCTGGCAACCCGGTAGCCGATGCGGGGGACCGATCCATCCTTCGATTCCTGCCGGGCCTCCATAGACTGAGTAGCCGCTGAGCCTTTCCCGACCCCCTTACCACGTGGTCTGCGGCAGAGCACGTTAGGGGCGTCTCGGTGTGTCGCCGAACCTTGTCGGGAGGCAGCGGTGCGAGTCGTGACGTTGG
>QHUU01000088.1 GCA_003222155.1 Gemmatimonadota bacterium
GCTCGCCGCCGCGCGCGAGCGCGCGGCGCGTGCCGCCGCCGAAACCGACGAAGCCCGCCACCAGGTGGCGACGCTCGTGGAGGAGATCGCGGCGCTGGACCACGATACCACGACGCTCACGGCGCAGCAGGCGCAGTGGCAGGACACCCTCAAGGAGCGTCGCCTCGCGGTGGGCGCGCTGGAAGCCGCCGCGCGCGACGCCGAAGGGCAGGTGGCGGAGGCGGACGCGAGGCTCGCCCGGTCCGAGGGCACGCTCGAAGCAGCCCGCACCGCGCTCGAAGCCCGGGGCGCGCAAGAGCACAAGCTCGAGCTCGAGCGGACGGAGATTCTCGGCGCCCGCCGCGGGCTCGTCGCGCAGGTCGAGGCCGAGTGGCGCAAACCGCTCGATCAGCTGCTGGCCGAGGCCCCCGCAGTGGCGGGAGACGTGGAGTGGCTGCGCCAGGAGAACGAGCGGCTCCGGGCGGCGATCGACGAGGTCGGACCGGTGAACGCGCTCGCGGTCGACGAGCACGCCGAGGAAATGAAGCGCCTCGAGTTCCTGATGACGCAGCGAGACGATCTCGTGGCCGCACGCCAGTCGCTGCAGCAGGCGGCGCGCGAGATCGACCAGACGGCGAAAGCGATGTTCCTCGAGTCGTTCGGCAAAGTGCGCGAGAACTTCCGCACCGTGTTCCAGACGCTGTTCGGCGGGGGGGAATGCGACGTGCGGCTGGCGAACGAAGCCGAGCCGCTCGAGAGCGAGATCGAGATCCACGCCGCGCCACGCGGCAAGCGCACGCAGCGTATTCACCTCCTCTCGTCGGGCGAACGGACGCTCGTGGCCGTGTCGCTCCTGTTCGCGATCTTCCTGACGAAGCCCAGCCCATTCTGTCTGCTCGACGAGGTGGACGCGCCACTCGACGACGCCAATGTGGGGCGCTACGTGCTCCTGCTCGCGGAGTTCAAGGACCTGACCCAGTTCATCGTCATCACGCACAACCCGCGCACCATGCAGGCCGCCGACGCGGTGTACGGCGTCACCATGCAGGAGCCGGGCGTCTCGACCATCGTGGGCGTCCGGCTGGGTCAGATGGAACCGGCCTGAGTGGAGCTCGTCACAGTCGGGACCGGCACCGTGGCGCCGTCCGGGAGCCGGACCTCGGCGTGCCACTGGGTCGGCCGCGGCAATCTCAAGATCCTGCTCGACTGCGGCGCGGGCGCCCTGCACCGCCTGGCGCAATTCGGCCTGCCGTGGCACCAGATCACCCACGTCGTGCTGTCGCATTTCCACCCCGACCACTGGGGGGAGCTGCCGATGCTGGTGTACGCGCTCAAGTACACCACCGTCCCGGCGCGCCAGGAGCCCTTCGTGATTCTCGGGCCACCGGGCGTCGTGCGGCTCCTGAAAAAGCTCGCCGACGGCTACGGCCCCTGGCTGCTCGACCCGGGGTTTCCCATCGGCATTCTCGACGTGCAGGGGGGCGAGCCGTTCCCGCTCGATAAAGACGTGAGTCTCGAGACGTTCCCCGTGCCGCATACTCAGGAAAGCGTGGCTCTGTCCCTCACCGCCCCGGAGGGGCGGCTGGTGTACACCGGTGACACGGGGCCCTCGAGCAAACTCGCCCGCTGGGCCGCCGGCGCCGACCTGCTGCTCGCGGAGTGCTCGCTGCCGGCCGAGCTGGCGATGGAGATGCACCTCACGCCCGAGCAGGCGGGCGACCTGGCCCGCGAGGCCGCCGCCCGGCGGCTCGTCTTGACGCACTTCTATCCGCCGGTAGAGAATTCGGACCCGGCAGGCAAGGCCGGGGCGCGCTTCACCGGACCGGTGACGGCCGCGCGGGATGGAGACCGCTTCACCATCGGAGGCAGGTAGCTGTGCTGATCGTGATGCGACACGGCGCGACCGAAGACGAGGTGCGGCGCGTGATCGCGGTGATCGAGGAGATGGGCTACAAGGCGCGGCCCATGCCGGGCGCGCAGCGCACCGCCGTGGGGCTCGTCGGCAACGACGGGCGGGTGGACGCATCGCGGCTGGAAGGCCTTCCCGGCGTGCAGGACGTGATCCATGTCTCCAAACCGTACAAGCAGGTGAGCCGCGAGTGGAAGAGCGAGAACAGCGTGGTGCGGCTCGGCGCAGGAGTAGCGGTCGGCGGGAGCGAGGTGGTGACGATCGCGGGGCCGTGCTCGGTCGAGAGCGAGCGTCAGATCATCGAGGCGGCGCGGCTGGTCAAGGAAGCGGGCGCCGTGATCCTGCGGGGCGGGGCCTGGAAACCGCGCACCTCGCCGTACGCGTTCCAGGGCCTGGGCCGACCCGGCCTGAAGCTGCTCGCCAAGGCGCGCGAGGAAACCGGCCTGCTGATCTGCACCGAGGCGATGGATCCCGACGGCATCGGCTACGTCGCTGAAGTCGCCGACATCATCCAGATCGGCGCCCGGAACATGCAGAATTTCTCACTGCTCAAGATCGCGGGACGAGCGAAGAAGCCCGTGCTCCTGAAGCGCGGCATGTCGGCGACGATCGAAGAGCTGCTGCTTTCGGCCGAGTACCTGCTCGCCGAGGGGAATCATGACGTGATCCTGTGCGAGCGCGGCATCCGCGGGTTCGACACGGCCACCCGCAACGTGTTCGACCTCACGGCCATCCCCGTGGTGCACAAGCTGTCGCACCTCCCCATCATCGCCGACCCGTCGCACGGCACCGGGCTGCGCGACAAGGTGATCCCGATGGCCCGCGCCGCCGTGGCCGCGGGAGCGGACGGGATCATGGTCGAGGTGCATCCCGATCCGGCGCAAGCGCTCTCGGACGGCGCGCAAACGCTCTATCCCGACCAGTTCGCTCAGCTGATGCGGGAGATCCGGGTGATCGCGGAGGTAATCGGGAGGCGGGTGGCGGAGCCGGCGGGAGTGGGGGCATGAGGCCACGCGGAACGCGGAAGGCGGAACGCGGAACAGGCGGGTGTGCGTCGCGTGGAACGCCTAGTCGAGCGCGCCGGACTCGGCACATCTGTTCCGCCTTCCGCGTTCCGCGTTCCGCGTTCCTCGCGGCCACGTTCCTGCCCGGTCTCCAATCCCCCGACCCCTGGCCCGTGCTCGACCGCGCGAGCGCCGTGTATCAGACCATCACCAGCCTCTCCGCCGACTTCGTGCAGGTCGTCGCGAATCCCATGCTCGGCGCGCCCGACACGACGCGCGGCCGATTGTACCAGCTGCGTCCCAGCCGCTTCGCCATGCGGTTCACCGATCCTCGGGGGGACCGCATCGTCGCCGACGGACGCTTCCTCTGGCTCTACACGCCCAGCACCACGCCGGGCCAGGTGCTGCGCTCCCGCATTCCGGAGTACGGCTCGACCGGCCCCAACCTGATCGGACAGTTCGTCGAGCATCCCCGCGAGCGCTACACGGCGCGCTACGTCCGGGTTGATTCGCTTGCTGAGGGCGTAGCCGATGTGCTGGTGCTCGTGCCCAAGACGGGCGACCAGCCCTACAGCGAGGCAACGATCTGGGTGAGCCGGGACGACGCCCTGGTCCGCCGCCTCGATATCGTGGAGGCGTCGGGCCAGCGCCGCACGGTGATGCTGCGGGAGATCCGCGTGAACGGCGGCGTGCCGGGTCGCGAGCTCACGTTTTCGCCCCCGGCCGGAGTACGGGTGGTAGATCAGTAGGCCGACGCCGTCCTACCTCTCCCGCTTCACACGCTCGAAGCCGGATTCCCCACCCAGAATCTGCTCGTCCAGCCACTGATCGACGATGCTCTTCCGGAAGCGCCACTCCTTTCCCAGCTTCGCCGCGGGAATCCGCTTCTCCTGGGCCCACTTGTAAATAGTCTGCGGCGTGAGCCGCAGATAGGCGGCGACCTCCTCGATCGTGAGAATCTCGCTGTCGAGGGACGGTCCGCGAGTCCTGCCATCACCCCGTGTCATGGCTGCCTCGGTCGATGCGTCGAATCGGCCGCCGTGTCGAACGGAGGGATGCTCAGGCCGCGAAATCGCGGGATCGTGTCCGGCTTGCCCGGCACGGGCGTGGCCTTCTCGTCCCCGCGCATCAGCTTGTTCACCGCGTAGATGATCGCCGCGTAGAAATTCCCCTGGTACGTCCCGAACACCTGGAAGGGTTGGTTCCGGTCGCCGAGGAACGGCCGCAGCGTCCAGGCCAGCTGGATGCCTACAAAACCGAACAGCAGCGCCCACGCTCGCATGATGGTGAGCGCCTTACGGGGATATACGCCGCGCTTCTCGCACACGACACTCAACCCCTCATGCAGGGCGTACATCCCGAACAGGCCCGCCACTCCGGCGATGACGATGTTCAGGAGATGCTGGAAGTAGTAATTCGCACCGCTCACGAGAAAGAACGCCGTGATCGGCACGAACGCGGCGAGCAGCACGGAGGTGAGCGCCAGCGCACCGAACACGAGCACGGCCACCTGCAGCAGACGCAAACGCGAGCCGACGAGGACCTGGACCACGAAGAACGCCGGAAAACACACGGCGAACGTCGCGAAGAACAGGAACGGCAGCTTGACGCCCGCCGACACCGCCTGCGCGGGACCCGAGTACGCACCGGCGACGAGGCCGAAGAAGCCGGACAGGGTGATGATCGTGAGGACGGCGTATCGCAGCTTGCTGCCAAGCCCGACCGCGTCGACGACCTCCTCGAAAAACTGTTCTCGGTCGCTGAGCAGTGCTTTCAGGAAGACGGAATAGCTCGTGATCCGCTGATCGGTGGACACGGCCAGGCCCTTGGGGTTCGGGCGTCTAACCTAGCCACGATACTACTGTTTTGTCAATGTTTATTAATGTTTGATAATGTTTACAACTTGATCTACGTCTTCCGGATTACAGGCGGGAGATCCGTCGCCAGTGCCGCGGCGATCCGCGCCGCCGTCGTCCCGTCCATGCCCCGCTTCTGCGCCAGCTCGAGCGCGGCCCGCCCCAGGACTCGATACAACGCGGCATCGTCCTGCGTGAGCGCCTCGACGTGGCGACGGATCGTGGCTGCGTCCCCCCGCGCCACCGGGCCCGTGAGTGCGGCCAGCGGCCCGAGTCGTCCGAGATTCTCCAGCGTACCCTCCACCAGCGGCCGCAGCGCCTGCCAGGCCTCGGCGTCCGAGAGCCCGGCGTGGCGCAGCAGCCGCTGCGCGACCGCTTCCACCACCACGAAGTAGTTCGAGGCGAAAACGGCGCCCGCGTGGTACATCGGCTTCGCCTGGGACGAAATCCGGAACGGGCGCAGCCCGAGATCTTGCGCCAGTCGCTCCGCGGCCTCCACGGCGCGCGGCATGCCTTCCACGGCGGCCCAGGCACCTTTCAGGCGCTCGGCGGCACGCTCGGGCTCGGAAATGGTCTGGAGCGGGTGCAGTGAGCCGAGCGCGGCGCGCGACCCGACCAGGGGCCCAAGGGCCTCCTGCCCGTGCACACCCGAGAGGTGCAGGACCACTTGTTCCGCGCGGATTGCGCCGACGTCGGCCAGTGCGCCCGCCAGCGGTCGAATCGCGTCGTCGCGTACGGCGAGGATCACGACGGCGGGCTGGGCGATCCAGGGAGGAGGCTGGTCGCCGGGACCCACGGTGAGCGTGAGCGGCCGCGGCACGGATTTCTTGCCGCGGCCGTGCAGCTCGATCGTGTACCCCGCCGCGGCCAACGCCAAGCCGAGCCCCACCCCCGCCCGGCCCGGTCCGATGATGCCGACCGAGCGAGTCAGTTGCGCGGGGTGGCGGGCGCCTGCGCGGCAGCGAGCGACAGGAGATCCTGGGGCGACTTGGCGCGGCGCGCCAGCGCCAGCGCTGCCTGCACCTGACGGTCCTCGTCCATCCGGCGCCGGACCTCGGAGGGCCGACCGAACACGTACCGTGTGATCTCATGCCCGAGGTCGTCCGCGATCAGCGTCCGGGCGCCTGCCAGCACGCTGTCCGGCACGGCGATGCCGCGGGCGCGCAGCCGCCGCAACACCTCGTCCGTCATATCCGGCGTGACGCTGAAGGTCGGCGTCTTGACGCGTCCGGAGCCCTTGACCTCGAGCGCGTAGCTCGCCCGCACGTCCTGGTACGTCGGGATCTTGCTCCCCAGCGCCTTCATGAACGCCCGCTCGCCCGTGGTGAACGTATCGGGCTTGATGAACAGGTCCGGCCGAATGCCGCCGCCGCCCAGCACGGTGCGTCCGTGATCGGTGTGGAACACCAGCGACGAGTCCACCTTCGTCGTGTCACGCCCGAGCTCGGCCGCCTCGGCCTGGGCCAGCTGGTCGTCCTCGTTCTTGCTCTTGCGCTGGATGGTCCGCCCGCTGGGCGTGTACCAGCGAGCCGTCGTCAGCTTGAGCGCGGTCTCCGGGGTGAGTTGCCAGAGCGACTGCACCAACCCCTTGCCGAACGTCGGCGTCCCGACGACCACGGCCCGGTCGTGGTCCTGCAGCGCCCCCGTGATGATCTCGGCGGCGCTGGCGGTGCCGCCGTTCGCCAGCACGACCACCGGGAGGTTGGGCCAGGCTTGCGGCTTGGCGTCGCGATAAGTCCGCGTGGTATTGGGCGCCCGGCCGCGCGTGGCCACGACTTCCTCGCCCGGGTCGAGGAACAGCTCGCTCACGGCGACCCCCTGGTCCAGCAGCCCGCCCGGATTGCCCCGCAGGTCGAGGATCAGCGACTTCATGCCCTTCTGGAGCAGCCCGGTCACCGCGTCGGTGAGATCCGGGGCCGACGTTTCGCTCACGGGCGTGAGCAGCACGTAGCCGACCTTGTCGTCGAGCAGCATCGAGACCTGCACCGAGCGCACGTGGATCTGCGCACGGGTGAGTTTGAACAAAATCGGCTGCTCGATCCCCACACGGCGCACCTTGAGCTCGACCGGCGACCCCGCCTCCCCGCGCAGCTCCTTCACCGCCTGGTCCTGTTTCCAGCCCTCAGTCGAGCGACCGTCGAGCCCGACGATCTGATCGCCCGTCTGGATGCCGGCGCGCTCCGCCGGCGTGTCCGGCAAGGGTGCCACGACGGTGATCCAGCCGTCGCGGACCTCGATCTGAATCCCGAGACCGCCGTAGTTGCCGGTGGTCGCTTCGTTCAGCGCCTTGAAGTCGTCCCGCTTCAGGAACACCGAATACGGGTCGTGCAGCTGGTCGAGCATACCGTCGATGGCCAGCTGGTAGAGCCGCCGCTCGTCGATCGAGTCGACGTAATAGTCGGCCACGTGCGCGAGCACGTCTTCGAACAGGCGCGCCTGCTGGTACACCGAGCCGGCGGGCGCGGCCTCGTGCTGCAACAGCCACCCACCGGTGGCGAGCGCCAGACCGGCCACCACCGTGACGATCACTATCTTGCGCAGCGTCATGACGAGCCTCGTATTGGAAGGGCCGTCGCCGCGAGCACTTCCTTCCAGGCGGCGTCCAGCACGGCCTTTTTCGACTGTGTCGCGTCGACATGGACGACGCCGGGTCCCTGCGCATGACGGTACGCCTCGAGCACCCGCCGATGAAACGCATCGTCCTGCCGCTCGAACCGATCCTGCACTTTACGCGCCGCCCGCTGTCGCTCCCGTCCCACCGCTACGGGGATGTCGAGCACCAGCGTGACGTCGGGCACGAGCCCGCCGGTCGCGAGGCGGATCGCCTGCTCGACCTCGTCGAACGGTAACCCGCCTCCGGCCACCTGGTAGGCCATGGTCGACAGGTTATACCGGTCGGCGATCACGACGTCCCCCGCCTCCAGCGCCGGCCGGATGACACGCTGCACCAGGTCGGTGCGCGCCGTGAGGAACAGGAACAGCTCCGCCGCGGGTGTCATGTCGTGCGGAAACTTGAGCACGACCTTGCGCGCCGCTTCCGCCACGGGCGTCCCCCCCGGCTCCCGCACCGTGACGACGGGGCGGCCTTCCGCCTGCAGGCGGGCCGCGAGCGAGCGCACCAGCGTCGACTTCCCTGCGCCCTCGGGGCCTTCGACCACCACGAACACGCCCGAGCCCCCAGCCCCCATTCCCTGATCCCTAACCGAGCGTGATGATGGGGCTCGCCGCCCCCTGCTTCATGCCGTCGTAGATGCGCGCATTGACCTTGGCCATCAGCTTTTCGAAGTTGGCCTGCGCGGCCACGACTTGCTGGTACACCGCGTTCGCCTGGACGCTCTGGAGCGCGCGATCGTAGCGCTCCACCTGCTCCTTGGCGGGCTCGCGGCCCTCCTGGGTCGCCCGCTCGATCTCCTGGGCGATGCGCTCGACGTCGGCGAGGAGCCGTTTGCAGGTCGCGTCCTCTTTCATCCGGTCGCTGGCCCGGAGCAGCGTCTTGTACTCGTCACTCTGGCCCAACAGCCGCCCCAGTTCCTGCGCCTTCTCGTCGATCACGCGTCCTCCTCGAGGATGGCCAGCACGTACCGCGCCCGACCGAACAAGTCGTCGTACACCCTCACCCGCGACCAGGCCAGCTCCCGGGCGAGCCGCGCGACGCGCTGCGCGCGCCGCTCGTCCACTTCCAGCGCGAGCAGCCCACCCGGCTCGAGCGCCACCCGGGCCCCTGCGAGCAGGACGCGCGTGGCGACGAGCCCGTCCGCGCCACTCACCAGCGCCTCACGGGGCTCGAACAGCCGCACGGTCGAGTCGAGGCCCACGTACTCCGCCTCGGTCAGGTACGGCGGGTTGGAGACGACGACACGACAGCGCTCGCCCGCAAGCGGAGCGAGCAGGTCTCCCTCGCGCACCTCGACCGGTACGGGCGGCCGCACCAGCGCCACGTTCTCGCGCGCCAGGGCGGCCGTCTCCCGGGAGTGCTCGACCGCGATCACCCGCTCGAAGGTGCCTTCGACGGCGAGGGATAGCGCGATGCAGCCACATCCGGTCCCAATGTCCGCCACCACACCACCCGTCCCTCGTCCCTCGTCCCTCGTCCCCGTCTCGCGCAGCACGAGCTCCACCAGTCCCTCGGTTTCCGGCCGGGGAATCAGTGCCCGCGCGTCGAGCTTCAGGTCGAGCGTGCGGAAGCCCGTGCGGCCGACGGCGTACGCGAAGGGGACGCCGCTTGCACGACGCTGCACCGCCTGCCAGAACTGCTCGAGCAGCCCCGCCCCGGGCTCTTGCTCGCGGCGCAGCCACACGTCGGCCGGCTTGGTCCCCGCGCCGCTCAGGGCCGCCCACAGCATCGTCGCTTCGCGACGCGAGCCGGGCAGACCCGAGGCCGCGAGGCGGTTGGCGGCGTCTTTCAACGCGTCGCCGATCGACCCCAGGTGGGCGGGGTGCGCGGCGCGCTCAGGCACTGAGGCGCTCCTTCTCGCCCGCGAGCCGCAGCGCGTTGATCAGATCGTCGAGGCTCCCGTCCAGCACCTCGGACAGGTTGTGAACCGTGTAGTGGATGCGGTGATCGGTGACGCGATTCTGGGGAAAGTTGTAGGTCCGGATCTTCGCCGAGCGATCGCCGGTGCCGACCTGCGCGCGGCGCTCACGGGCGCGGGCCGCCTCCTGCTCGGCGATCATCTTGTCGAGCAACCGGGAGCGCAGCACCTCGAGCGCTCTGATCTTGTTCTGCAGCTGGCTCTTTTGGTCCTGGCACTGGACGACGAGATTCGTGGGCAGGTGGGTGACGCGCACGGCGCTGTCGGTCGTGTTGACGCTCTGCCCGCCCGGGCCCTGGGAGCGGAACACGTCGATCCGGAGGTCCTTCTCCTCGATCTTGACGTCGACCTCCTCCGCTTCGGGGAGCACGGCCACGGTGGCCGCCGACGTGTGGATGCGGCCCTGCCCTTCGGTAACCGGTACGCGCTGCACGCGGTGAACACCGGATTCGTAGCGCAGCGTGCCGTAGACGCCGGGACCGCGGGCGGCGAAGATGGCTTCCTTCAGGCCCCCGAGGTTGCCCTCGGAGAGCGAGACGACTTCGACCTTCCACCCCCGCCGCTCGGCGAAACGCGTGTACATGCGGAACAGCTCCGCCGCGAACAGCGCGGCTTCGTCCCCCCCCGTGCCGGCCCGGATCTCGACGATCGCGTCGCGGTCGTCCAGCGGGTCACGCGGGGTGAGCAACTCGGCGAGCTGGGTCTCGAGCCGCGCGATCTCGGGGCGTACGCGCTCGAGGTCCGCCCGCGCGAGCTGCGACAGCTCGGGGTCGCGGTCCTGCAGCACCTCGCGCGCCTGCGCGAGCTCCTGCCCCAGCCGGTCGAGCCGGTCGTGCACCTGACGGATCTGGTCGAGACGGGCGTGCTCGCGGCCCAGCTGCCTCAGCTTGGCCGGATTCCGCGCGGTCTCGGGGTCGGCCAGCTCTCGGGCGACCTCCTCCGCCCGTGCGAGCGCCTGGCGGAGTCGGGCCTCCACGCGTTACCCTGCGGCCTTCTCCGTCCCGTATTTCTGGCGGAAACGCTCCACCCGCCCGGCCGTGTCCATCAGCTTCTGCTTGCCGGTGAAGTACGGGTGGCATTTGGCGCAGACCTCGACGTGAATCACGGGGACCGTGGAGCGCGTCACGAAGCTGTTGCCGCACGCGCATTGCACGGTCGCTCGATTGTAGGCAGGGTGAATTCCGGGTTTCACAGCACACGATCCTTGACTGGAAGTCCAACGACACGAAGTGTGGAAATATAACTGGCGCCACAAGTTGGCGGCAAGCGTCGAGCGTCGCGCCGAATTGACACCGGCTAGGCTTGGACGTAAGCTTGCGCGACCATCCACCCCACCACACGTCAGGGGAAGCCTATCGTGTCGGTAACGGCCATCCTCCAGAAGGTACCGCTGTTCAGCCAGCTAGCAGCCGCGGAGCTCGACCGGGTAGCCGAGATCACCCGCGAGCGGAGCTATCCCCGCAATTCCGTGATCCTGTTCGAGGACGACCCGGGTGACGCCCTCTACGTCGTCGCCACGGGTCAGGTGAAGGTGGTGCTGATCGGCGAGGACGGACGCGAGGTCATCCTGTCCGTGCTGGGCGAAGGGGACTTCTTCGGCGAGATGTCGCTCATCGACGAGGAGCCACGCTCGGCGCACGTGATCGCGATGGAGGACTCGAACCTCCTGGTGATCCGGCGCGAGGACTTTCAGGCCATTCTGCAGCAGTCACCCGGGATCGCGATGGGGTTGCTGCGCGAGCTCTCGCGCCGCCTGCGGCGCGTGGACGAGAAGGTCGGCTCGCTGGTGCTGCTCGACGTGAACGGGCGCGTGGCCCAGCTGCTGCTCGACCTCGCCGACGAGGCCCGCTCGGACCGCATCACGCGCCGGCTCACCCACCACACCATCGCGCAGATGATCGGATCGTCCCGAGAGACGGTGAGCCGTACCATGCGCGAGCTGGTGGACAAGGGGTACATCGAAATCAGCCGTCGCGAGATCCTGATTCGCGACCGCTCCGCGCTGGAAACCTCGGCCGGGCGGTCGTGAGTTGGGTCACGGCCCGCCGGTGAGGCGACGGCTTGCTCTAGCTCTCGAAATTTCCATAACTTAGCCACAGGTGCGGCGGTGGCGGGACCCATGGCTTACACGGTGACCTTCTGGGGAACGCGGGGGTCGATCCCTACCCCCGGCGCCCACACCGCGCGCTACGGCGGCAACACGCCCTGCGTCGCGGTGGAGGGCACCGGGGGCAACGACGGCCACGGCCAACTGGTGATCCTCGACGCCGGCACCGGGATCCGGGCGCTGGGGCGGGAGCTGGTGGAGCGGCAGAACGGTGCCGTGCAGGCGGAGATCCTGCTGTCGCACGCGCACTGGGACCACATCCAGGGCCTGCCGCATTTCAAGCCGTTCTTCGCCCCGGGGAACGCGGTGCGCATCTGGGGCTCGCGCCAGGGGACGACCTCGCTCGAGGCGATCCTGCGCCAGCAGATGGATCCGGCGGTGTTCCCGGTGCCCCTCGACGCGCTGTCGGCGAAGCTCACGGTCCAGCAGGTCGAGCCGGGTGAGTTCACGGTCGGCACGTTCCGGGTGCGGGCCATCCGGCTGCGCCATCCGGGGACGACGCTCGGCTACCGGCTGACGCCGGCGGCAGGGGGCCCGAGCATGGCGTATATCACGGACAACGAGCTCGGCGCGGGGGGCCGGTACAGCACCCCGGCGTCCTGGCGCAAGGAGTTCGTGGCTTTTCTTCACGGCGTGGACCTGTTGATTCACGACGCGATGTACACTCCCGAGGAGCTGGAAGAGCATCGCGGCTGGGGCCATTCGACGTTCGAAGAAGCGGTCGCCCTGGCCGGCGAAGCGGGGGTGCAGCGCCTGGTCCTGTTCCACCACGAGCCGGAGCACGGCGACGAAGCGATCGATGGACTGGTCGCCGCCGCCCGCCGCCAGGCACGGGTGAAGGGGGTGCCCGCCGAGGTGGTGGCGGCGCAGGAAGGGATGACACTGACCCTGTGATCCATTCTGATTCGGGAGCTCATCATATGCGTTCGCGTTCGCTCGTCGTCGTCGCGTCTCTCGCCCTCCTGCCCCTGGGCGCGGGGCTGGGCGCCCAGGGACGCGGCCAGGACACCCGGCCGGGCATCGCCGTGTTGCCGTTCGACAACAGCGGCTCGTACGGCCAGGACAAGGAGAACTTCGAGGCGCTCGAGAAGGGGATCGCCGGCATGATGATTTCCGAGCTGGCGGCGAATCCCTCGGCCCGGGTGGTGGAGCGGGAGCAGATCGAAAAGCTCGTTGCGGACCAGAACCTGGGCGCCTCGGGCAAGGTGACGCCGGAAACGGCGGCCAGGGTGGGGAAGCTCGTGGGCGCGCGTTACGTGATCACGGGTGCATTCATCGATTTTTACGGCGACTTCCGCCTCGACGCTCGCATGATCAACGTGGAAACGAGCGAGATCGTCAAAGTCGAATCCGACCGCATGCAGCGGGACCACCTGTTCGATCTGATTCGCAACGTGTCGGGGCGCCTCATGAAGGACGCCAACCTGCCGCCGCTGCCGAAGCAAGCCTCCGACCAGCGGATGGGTCGCCAGGTGCCGACGGAGGCCCTGACCTTCTACTCCAAAGCGCTGCTGTTTCAGGACCGCGGGCAACGGGACAAGGCAGTGGAGATGTACCAGAAGGCACTGGCCGTTTTCCCGGAGTACGCCGAGGCGCAGCAGGGACTGCAGCGCGTCAAGACGTCCTGACGGCCGGGTGACGGGACGCACGGACTCCACGCCATGAGGTACCTGCTGCTGCACAGCTCCGCGTGGGATCCGGCGAGTGTCGGGCCGGCGCTGGAGCGCGCGCAGATCGAAGCGCGCCAGGCGCGTCTGCCGCGCGACCTCGCGGTGGACGAGCGGCCGAGCGTGTTCGTGCTCGACTCCGAGAGCCGTTCCGCGTTTCCGCTCGACGTGCTGCGCGCTTTCGTCGACGCGGGCGGTGCGATCGTGGCACTTGGCCGGAACGGCGAGGCGGACATCCCGGCGGAGATGCCGGCCGAGCTGCTCTCGGGGTTCGTGCGCCAGCCCGTCGGCGTGCGGCAGCTGCTGGTGGCAGTGCGGGCGGGGTACCGCGAGGCCGCGGCCCGCATGGAGACGGCGCGGGCGCGGGCCGAGGCCGCGAGCCGCAGCCGCGAGATCGGAGAGCTGACCCGGATCGGCGTCGCGCTCGGCACCGAGCGCGATGTGAAGTCCCTGCTCGACCTCATCCTCACGCAGGCCCGCCGCATCACGTCCTCGGACGCCGGCAGCCTCTACCTCGTGGAAACGAGCGAACAGGGTCAAAAGCGCCTGCGCTTCCGCCTGGCGCAGACCTATTCCAAGCCCGAGGCGCCGTTCATCGAGTTCACGATTCCAGTCGACCGCTCGAGCCTGGCGGGCTACGCCGCGGTGACGGGTGAGCCGCTCGTGATCGATGACGCGTACTTTCTGCCGCCCGACGTGGAGTACAGCATCAACCGCTCCTTCGACGAGCGGTACGGCTACCGCACCAAATCCATGCTCGTCATCCCCATGAAGGATCACAAGGAGGACGTGATCGGCGTGTTGCAGCTGATCAACCGCAAGCGCAACCCCGAAGTGGTGCTCGCGACCCCCGCGGACGTCGAGGGCCAGGTGGTGCCGTACTCGAAGCGCACGGTCGAGCTCGTCACCGCGCTCGCCGGCCAGGCTGCCGTCGCCATCGAGAACAGCCGGCTGTACGAGGAGATCGAGCGCCTGTTCGAGGGGTTCGTCAAGGCGGCGGTGCACGCGATCGAGCAGCGCGATCCCACCACCTTCGGGCACTCGGGGCGCGTCGCGAACATGACGGTGGGCCTCGCCGTGGTGGTGGACCGCGCCGGCGACGGCGCCTACCAGGGCGTGCGCTTCACGCGCGAGCAGATCCGCGAGCTGCGCTACGCCGGGCTGCTGCACGACTTCGGGAAGGTCGGCGTGCGCGAGCAGGTGCTGGTCAAGGCGAAGAAGCTCTATCCGCTGCAGCTCGAGCTCATCCGGCAGCGGTACGACTTCGTGCGACGCACGGCGGAGCGCGAGTTCTGGCGGCGGCGCGCCGAGTACCTCGAGGCGCACGGACGCAAGGGGTACGAGGCGTTTCTCACGACGCTCGAGGCCGAGCACGCCCGGGAAGTCGAAACCCTGGACCGCTTTCTCGACGCCGTGCTGCGGGCGAACGAGCCCACGGTGCTCCCGGCGGAGCGGTTCGAGGAGCTGCTCGCCCTGGCGCGCCACACCTTTCAGGACCTGTCGGGCGAAGAGCGCCCCTACCTGAGCGACGACGAGATACGCTACCTCACGATTTCCAAAGGGTCGCTGGACGAGACCGAGCGACTGGAGATCGAGAGCCACGTCACCAACACTTACCGCTTCCTGCAGCAGATTCCCTGGACGCGCGAGCTGCAACACGTGCCCATGATCGCCTACGGGCACCACGAGAAGCTCGACGGCGGCGGCTACCCCCGGCGCGTGACCGGTGAGGCGATCCCGATCCAGACCCGGATGATGACGATCAGCGACATCTACGACGCGCTCACCGCCGCCGATCGCCCGTACAAGGCCGCGGTGGCGCCCGCCCGGGCCCTCGACATCATGGTAGAGGAGGTGCGCGCCGGCCAGTTGGACCAGGAGTTGTTCCGGCTGTTCGTGGATGCCAAGGTGTTCGACGCGAACACCTAGCGGACCAGGAGCCGGACCGCCACGATCAACAGGAACACGCCGAATGCCCGCCGCAATGCCGCATCCGACAGCGTCCCCGCCAGCTTCGCCCCGAGCAGGGCGCCGAAGAACAGCCCCGCCGCAATGATCGCGGCGTATGGGACGTTCACCTGGCCGCGGCGGTAGTACTCCATCGCCCCCAGCAGGCCGACGGGGAGCAGCAGCGCCGCGAGCGACGTGCCGCTCGCGGTGTGCTGGGGCAGCTTGGCGACGAGCACCAGCCCCGGGATGATCACGATCGCACCGCCCACGCCGAACAGGCCCGCCACCACACCGGCCACGAGACCGATCACCGCCACGAGCAGCCACGTCATCGCTGGCCTCCTGGTTCAGGTTGTCCCCATCCGCCCCCGCCCGGTGTCTCGACACGCACCACGTCGCCGGCCGTGAGCCGCGTGCTCGCCTTGGGCGGGAGCGGGGCGCCGTTCACGAGGGTACGACCGGGAGCGCCCGCGCCGCCACCACCGGCTCCGCACGGCGCGTGGCGCCGCCGGTCCGAGAGGACGCTCGCGTCCATGGCGGCGAGCGCTTCGAATTCCCGAATCACGCCCTCTCCTCCCGACCACTTCCCCACTCCACCACTCCCGCGTCGCAAGGCATAAGCCTTGAGCCGTAAGGGATACTCCATCTCGAGTACCTCGATCGGGGTATTACGGGTGTTCGACATCCCCACATGCACGCCGGATGGGCCGGGGGCTCCGTGGCTCGCTCCCTGGCCACCCCCGATCGTCTCGTAGTAGGTCCAGCCACCCGTCCCGGGTCCGTCATCCCTCGTCCCCCCGAAGCTGACGTTGTTCATGGTCCCCTGTCCCTGAGCGGGCACGGGCACGCCGCCCCGGGCGAGCGCGAGAAACACCGTGTCCACGATGCGCTGCGACGTCTCCACGTTCCCCGCCGCCACCGCGCTCGGGAAGCGGGCATGCACCATGCAGCCCTCCGGCGCCGTGACCCGCACGACGCGGGTCACGCCGCCGTTCGTCGGCACGTCCTCGGGCAACAGGGTGCGTACGACGAACAGCACCGCCGAGCGGGCGACGGCGAGCGGGCAGTTGACGTTGCCACGCGCGGCGGGCGCCGTTCCGGTGAAATCCACGTGGAACACGCCATCCCGGATGTCCACGCGCACGTGAATCGCGAGGTCGGTGTCGTCGACCCCGTCGCCTTCCAACCAGTCGGTCGCGGTAAGCCCGGTCGCCGCGAGGCGTCCCAACGCTTCGCGGGCCCGCCGCTCGGCATACGCCTGGAGGTCGCGGGCGGCCTCGCGCAGCGCGGCCCAGCCGTGGCGCGCCGCGAGCGCCCGGAGGCCGTCGGCGCCGCGCTCCACGGCGGCGCGCTGCGCCGCGAGGTCGGCGCGGCGCGCCTCGGGGGTACGGACATTGGCGAGCAGGAAGCGCTCGACATCAGGCGTGAGGCGGAGCGGGGGCACGACCACGCCCTCCGCAAAGATCTCGCGCGCACCGGCCGGCATGCTCCCCGCCTGCATGCCGCCCACGTCGGAATGGTGCGCCCGCACCACGCCGTAGCCGCCCACCGCACCGTCCACCTCCACGGCACCGACGAGCGTGATGTCCGGGAGGTGCGACCCGCCGGCGTAGGGATCGTTCAGGACGAAGACGTCGCCCGGCGCGGGAGCCCGTGCCCGCACGGCCGCGACGGACTCGTGCAACGCGCCGAGATGCACCGGAATGTGGGCCGCCTGGGCGATCATCTCGCCGGCGGCGTCGAACAGGGCGGCGGAGCAGTCGCGTCGCTCCCGGATGTTGGGCGAGACCGCCGAATGAATCAGCACGAGCCCCATCTCCTCGGCCACGGAGGCAAAGGCGTGCCCCATCACCTCGAGGCCCACCGCGTCGAGGCTCATGTGCGCACCAGCAGCACCGCTCCCGAGGGGTGCACCGTGCCGCACCAGCCGGACTCCACGAGCGCGGTCGCGTCGCGGCCGGCGAGGATCGCCGGACCCTGAATCGTCACGCCGGCGGCGAGCTCGTCGAGCGCCCAGACGGAGCCGGTGACCCGCTCCCCGCGCACGACGAACGCGCGCCGGCCTTGCGAGCGCCGCCCGGTGCGGGTCTCGCCGGCGAATCGCGGGAGCGGTCCCTCGCGCAGGGCCACGACGCGCAGGTTGACGATCTCGACCGCGAGGCCGCCGCCTCCGTGCCCGTAGCGTCGGCGGTGCGCCGCCAGGAACTCGTCACGGATCCGCGCCGGCTCGTCGCCTTCGACCGGGACGGTCACCTCGTACCCCTGCCCCGCAAAGCGGCAGTCGGCATACTTGAGTAGCGTGCCGGCCGGTATCAGCCGAGCGCCCTCCGCTAAGAGCGGCGCGAACGCGAGGGCCAGGGCGCGGGGCTCGAGTCCGTCCACCGGACGGTGCAACGACGCGAGCAGATCGGCGCGCTCGGCCGCCGAGGCGAGCCCCAGCGCGGACAGCGCTCCGGGATGCGGCGGGATGACGATCGACCCCATCCCCAATGCGTCGGCCAGCTGGCAGCCGAACAGCGCGCCCGCGCCGCCGAAGGGCAGCAGGGCCATGCGGCGCGGGTCGAGGCCGCGCGCGACGCTCACCCGCTTCAGGGCGCGCGCCATCACCGCGCCGGCCACGGCGACGATCCCCGCGGCGACCCGCGCGGAGTCGCCTCCGGCCGCCGGGCCCAGCCGGCGCAGGGCCTGCTCCGCGGCAGCGGGGTCGAGCTGCACCTGGTCGGCCAGCGGGCTGCCCGCGTCGAGCCACCCCAGCGCCAGACAGGCATCGGTCACGGTGGGCCGCTCGCCGCCGCGCCCGTAGCACGCGGGGCCCGGCACCGCTCCGGCGCTGTCCGGCCCCACGCGCAGCGCGCCACCCTCGTCCACGCGCGCGATGCTGCCGCCGCCCGCGCTCACGGTCTCGATCAGCACCGCGGGCAAGGCGAGCGGGATGCCGCCGACCGCGCCTGCACCGTCGGCGAGCGGGGCGCCGCCGACGACGAGGCTCGCGTCGGCGCTCGTGCCGCCCATGTCCAGCGTGAGGAGATCCGACAGGCCGACGGCGGCGCCGACCAAACGGGCCCCGACCACGCCTCCCGCGGGGCCCGAGAGCGCCAGCGACGCCGCGTGCGCCGCGGCGGCGGCGGGCGCGCGCGTGCCCCCACTCGAGGTCATTACCCGCAGCGCGCCGATCCCGCGCTGGCGCACGCCGCCGTCGAGACGCTCGAGGTAGGTCGAGACCTTGGGACGGAGGTACGCCTCGACCGTGGTCGTGCTGGTGCGCTCGAACTCGCGGAACAGCGGCAGGACCTCGTGGCTCGCCGCGACGGGCACCCGCGGCAGCGCGTCGCGCAAGGCGCTCGCGAGACGCCGCTCGTGCGTCGGGTCGCGAAACGCGAACAGCAGCGCGATGGCGACGGCTTCCGGCGCGAGCGCACGCACCGCGGCGACGACGCGCGCCACTTCTCCGTCCGTGAGCGGGTCGAGCACCCCGCTGGGGCCCATGCGCTCCGTGGCCGGCACGACGTCTTCCCGGGCGACGAGCGGCGGCGGCTGGTGGCGCGCCAGGTCGTACAGGGCGGCCCGGTCCTGGCGCCCGAGCCACAGCAGGTCCTCGAACCCGCGGGTCGTGACGAGTACCACGCGCGCGCCGCGCCGCTCCAGGAGCGCGTTGGTCGCGATCGTAGTACCGTGCACGAGGAGCTCGATGGCCGGTGCGCGGGGGGCTCCCGCGACGGCGGGTGCCCGCTGGGCTGCCGGAGCGGGAGCCCCTCGCGCACCGGCTAGGGCGTCCAGGGCCCGAAACATGCCGACCGCGGGGTCCTCGGGCGTGGTGGCGACCTTGCGGACCGCGATCGCGCCGTCGGGCGTGAGGACGACCAGGTCCGTGAACGTGCCGCCGACGTCGACGCCCACCCTCACCACTCCACCACCCCCCTCGCCCCCAACGCGGAACGCGGAAGGCGGAACGCGGAACAGGTCGGATGGAGTTCAACCCCGGACGCAAGCTTCCGCGAACGACCCCAGTTAGCGCTGTTCCGCGTTCCGCCTTCCGCGTTCTGCGTTATCAAGGGCTCCGTCTCCAGTGCTGCACCGCCAACACGCCCGCGAACCCCAGCGTCGCGAGCACGCAGAGCGTCCCCACCCAATCCCCCAGCCGTACGTACGGCGGGATCACGTCGCTGGTGCGCAGGCGGCCGGCCACGACGGCTTCGACCTCCAGACCGGTGGCCGAAGAGGTGCGGCCCAAGGGGTCCACGAACTCGGAGATGCCGTCGTTCGCCGCGCGGGCGATCCCGGTGCGAGTCTCGATCGCCCGCATCACCAGGTGCGTGGCGTGTTGATAGGGACCGGCGGTGCGGCCGTACCAGGCGTCGTTGGTGATGTTCACGAGGAAGTCGGCCCCCGCTGCGCGATAGCGACGCGCCAGGTCCTCGAACGCCGACTCGTAGCAGATCAGCACGCCGAAGCGCCCGAGGGGGCTGGGGTAAAGCGGCAGGGTCGACCCCGGCGAGAACCCCCCGGACCAGTGGCCCAGGCCGGGCACGCTGCGAAACAGCCGCACCGGGACGAACGGGACTCGCTCGACGACGGGGACAAGATAATGCTTGCCGTACACGGGATACGCCCGCCACTGGCCGGTCGAATCGTAGAAAAAGGCGGCGTTGTAATAGTCGTCCCGAGTCACCGCGTGCAGGCCACCGGTGAGGATCGGCGTGCGCGCATCGCGCGCGAGTGCGGCGAGCCGCGCGTCCCACGCGGGCGTCTCTGCGAGCCAGCCGGGAACGGCGGCCTCGGGCCACACCAGCAGGTCGAGCCGGCCACGGGACTCGAGCTGGCGCGACAGGTCGACCAGCCTCGCCACGACGCTGTCGGCGTGCCCGGGATCCCATTTTTCGCGGAAGCCCTCGTTCGGCTGCACCAGCCCGACCGTGCCCAGCTCGCGCAGCGGCAGCGTTTGGGTGCGCCAGGCGCCGTATCCCCAAGCTGCGAGGACGGTCGCCAGGACCGCGGCGGCCGGCCGCCACCGGAGGGAACCGCTCTCCGCTCCCCGCTCCCCCTTCCCGATGCACACTTCCACGAGCATCACGTTGCACCACACCAGCCACAGGGTCACGCCGCGCGCACCGGCGAGGTCGGCCCACTGCACCAGTACGGGAGCGTCCCCGAGCGACGTGCCCAGCCCGAGCCAGGGAAACCGAATGTCCCCCTGGTGTCCGACCGCCCATTCGACGGCGGTCCAGGCGACGGGGCACACGAGCGCGAGCGGCACGGCGGGGAGCCGCCGGCGCACCCGCAGCACGAACCAGAAGAGCAGGCCGTGCCAGAGCCCGAAAATGGCGATCGTGGCGAAGTAGCCGAGCGCCGACAACGGCGTGAAGTGCCACAGCGCGACCACCAGCCAGTACAGCACCGCGCCCTGCGTCACGAAGCCGTACGCGAACCCCCAGCGCAGCGCGCCGCGCGCGTCGTCCTCCTGTTCCAGTCGGCGCAACAGAAGGATCGCCGGCGCGGCGGCGACGAAGCTCAACAGGGGAAGTCGAAACGGAGGATAGCTGGCAGCGAGGAGGGCAGCGCCGACCGCGACCAGAGCCGCGGACCGCCGGTTCGCGGGGCTCACAGCAGCACGTCGCGCCCTTCGTCGGCGGACCGATAGACGGTCTCGAGCACCCGGTGCAGCGCCAGCTGGTCACGAGGCGGCGGCGCGTTCACGTCGCCCTTGATGACCGCCAGGAAATACGTCCATTCGGCGCGGTACGACTGCGCGAACGCCGTCTCGCGCCCGCTCGCGCCGGTCGGCGTCACGTCGCTCACGTTGCCGTGGATTTCCTTGAAGATTCGCAGCGGCTGGACGCTCGCCGAGCCTTTCGTCCCCACCAGGTCGAACCAGAAGCGCTCGGCGTCCCCCATGTGGCGCCAGCTCACGTCGATCGACAGCGACACGCCGTTCTCGCACACCACGAGCGCCGTCGCCATGTCTTCCACGCCGTCTTTCGACTGCCCGATGGTGTGGGCCGCGACGCGCTTCGCGGCGGGCCAGCCCGCGAGCCACAAGCCCAGGTCGAGCAGCTGGAGCCCGAGGTCGAGGAATGCCCCGCCCCCCGCCTCCTGGCGCCGCAGCCGCCAGCCGATGACCTGGCGGCTCGGCTGAAACGTGTACCAGCCGCCACGGATCGCCTGCAGGAGGCCGATGTCGCCCCCGGCCAGAAACCCACGCACGGCCTGCACGTCCGACCGGAAGCGATGGTTCATGCCCACCATGACCCGCTTGCCGTGTTTCTCGCTCGCCTGGAGCACCCGCTCGACTCCGGCGACGGTGAGGGCGAGCGGGCGCTCGCACAGCACGTGCACGCCCGCGGCGAGCGCCGAGACGACGTGGATCTCGTGCAGGTGGTTGGGTGTGCAGATCGCGACCGCGTCCACTCGGGCGTACTTCAGCACCTCTTCGATGTCGTCGAACGTCTCCTTGACCTCGAACCGGCCGGCCAGAGCCTGCGCCTTGCTCAGATCGTTGTCGCAGATCGCCGCCACCTCCACGCCCGGCAACCGCCGCAGGGCCGGCAGATGAGCGACCTGCGCGATCGCTCCAGCCCCGACGACGGCGATGCGGATCGGGTCGCTCACTTCGCGGCCCAGCGGTACATCACGCCCGAGCGCAGCGACACGGTCGACAGCCCGCTCGAGAGCACGCCGCGCGCGTCGAGCGTGAAGCGCCACCGCTTGGCGCCGAACTCGGTGCCGAGCGTGCCGTTCAGCCCGGCCGTGATCTCGTTCAAGGCGTCCTGCACGAACGTGCCGTTGATCGCGGCACCGCTGCCGTGACGGAAGTGTGCGCCGAGGCCGATCCCCATGTAGACCGTGACGGCGTGTCCCTGCGGCAGGACGTACTGCAGGTCCACGTCGCCCGTCACGTCGCTCCAGGTGATGCTGCCCAGCTTGATGGTATCGTCGCCCGTCGGGTCCACCACGACGCTCTTGAGGCGCTGCTCGAAGCGCGCGCGGGCGGCCGACCCGAAGTCGGCCTTGACGTAGGACACGCCGAGCAGCACGCGCACGTGCGGAGCGATGCGCCCGTAGTCGAGCCGCATGCCACCGGTGAACGCGCCCCGGATGTTGTTGCCTCCGAGCGGCCCGACGTCGAGCTGCAGCGCGCTCGGCTTGAGGTTGTCGTAGGAGAACTGCGAGAGCAGACCTTGGGCGGACAGGCACGCGGGCGGACTGACGGACAGCAGGATCGCGCACAGACCGACCGCCTTAATAGAGGCGCTCGACATTGGTCCCCGGGAAGTAAGTGGTGAGAATCGTGCGGTAGTCCTGGCCCGCCCGGGCGCGGCCCACCGCGCCCCACTGGCACAATCCCACGCCATGGCCCCACCCCGCGCCGGCCGCGATGACGCGCGTGACCTGACCACCGTCCTTCGTGACGGACAACTGGAACGCCGCGCTCCCCAGCAGCTGATCGGGCCGGGGCCGCAGCACGGCGCGCACATCGGACCCCGGCACGCGCACATCGCCGTGCTCGAACGCGATGCGCAGCTCGCCCACGCGCCCCGACGCCGTGGTGCCCGTCACCTCAACATCGGTGACGCGTTGCAACCCGCCTCCGCCCGCGTTCATCACCGCCGGCAGGGTTCGCGACAATATAGCGCGCAGGGTGGCGGCATCCCATTCCTCGCGCCAGCGAAAGCGCGGCGAGATGTCGCAATAGGCGTGGCCGCCGCCGGACTCATCCGAGACCGACCGCAGGTAAGGCCGGTCGCGCGCCGTCCGGAACGCTTCGTCGACGCCGGCGGTGCGGGATCCGCACGTGGAATGGAAATAGGCCTCGATCAACGCGCCGCGGTACCAGATGACCTCCCCGCGGGTCGCGCGCAGGGCGTCCCAGACCTCCGCGGTCTCTCCGACCACGCCGGTGTATACCTGATCGCGCACGTCCGCCCAGGCGTCGAATCCCTGCCCCTCCCAACGTCCCCGGTTCTTGAGCGCGAAGGTCCGCGACACCACCGCCTGGGCGAGCATGGCCTGGCGCTCGCCGGGCCGCCGCGGGCCCATCTCCCCGCCGATCACGCCCGCGAGGTAGCCCTCGACCGGCACCCGGTTCATCAGCGTCAGCCCGGCCGCGTCGCGGATCACGTTCACCCGGCCGCGGTAGCGGCGCCCGTTCGCCATGGCGAACCGCCCCTCGGTGACGTTGACCGCGGAGACGCCGAGCCGCCGCTCGACCCTGGAGCCGTCGGGCTTCACGAGCCGTACGCCGGGCGTGTCGACCGCGACCGTCCACGTCGTGCCCGCCGGGATCGAGCCGAGCGGCTCGCCGTTGGAGTCGTCGCTGACGAACAGCTCGCCGTCTCCGCCCAGCGTGACGCCGGGCGCCCCGGCCAGGAGGCCGACGCGCAACTCCGGCTCGGTGCCGGGGGTGACCGACTGCGGCCGGGCACAGGCGGTCCCGACCGCGGCGACGAGGCTAGTGAGCCCGCGCCTCGGCCAGCGCCGCGTCGAGTTGTGCGATGGTGAAGTCGATATCGGCATCGGTGTGCGCACCGGAGACGAAGCCGGCCTCGAAGGCCGAGGGGGCGAGGAACACGCCGCGCGCCAGCGCGGCCCGGTGCCAGCGCGCGAACAACGCCGTATCCGCAGCCTTTGCTTGCGCGAAGTTGCGCACGGGTCCCGGGGCGAAGTACAGCCCCCACATCGAGCCCGCGTGTCCGCTCGCGATGGAGACCCCGCGCCGGCGCGCAGCGTCCCCTATACCCGCGACCAGTCGTGCGGTTCGCCGCTCGAGCGTCTCGTAGAAACCCGGGCGCTCGGTCTCGCGCAGCGTGACGAGGCCCGCCGCCATCGCCACCGGGTTCCCCGACAGAGTCCCCGCCTGGTACACCGGGCCGTCCGGCGCGATCAGCCGCATCAGGTCGGCCCGCCCACCGAACGCGCCCACCGGCATGCCGCCGCCGATGATCTTTCCCAGTGTCGTGAGATCCGGGCGGATGCCCAGCCGCTCCTGCGCCCCGCCCGCCGCCACCCGGAATCCCGTCATCACCTCGTCGAAGATGAGCAGCGCGCCGTGCCGGTCGCACAGGCTGCGCAGGGTCGCGTGGAAATTCTGCTCGGGGGCTATGAAGCCGGCGTTGCCCATGTAGGGCTCGACGATGACCGCCGCGAGCTCCGGCCCGCGCCGCCCGAACACGTCCTCGACCGCCGCGGCATCGTTGAAAGGCACGGTGGCCGTCAGCTCGGCCAGGCCGGGCGGGACGCCCGGGCTGTCGGGGAGTCCCAGGGTCGCCACGCCGCTCCCCGCCTTCACGAGGAAGCTGTCGGCATGCCCGTGGTAGCACCCTTCGAACTTGAGGATGAGGCTGCGCCTGGTCGCGGCCCGGGCCAGCCGCACCGCCGCCATCGTAGCCTCCGTCCCGGAATTCACGAACCGCACCAGCTCCACGGACGGCATGCGCTGGCGTACCAGCTCCGCGAGCTGGACCTCCGTCTCGCAGGGTGCCCCGTAGGTCCACCCCTTCGCCGCGGCGGCCTGGATCGCTTCGAGTACCGCGGGATGCGCGTGCCCGAGGATCAGCGGGCCCCAGGAGCACACGTAGTCGAGGTAGGACTTGCCGTCCACGTCGGTGAGCCGCGCGCCCTCGGCCCGGGCCACGAAAAAGGGCGTCCCGCCCACTGCCCGGAACGCCCGTACCGGCGAATTCACTCCCCCGGGGAGCACCGCTTTCGCCCGGGCGAAGAGCTCCTCCGAGCGGCTCACGTCAGGGCGACTGCCTTGAAGTCGTAGTCTTCGCTCGCCACCAGCCGCGCCGCCAGGAAGGTCCCCGGGCGGGCCCAGCCGCCCTGCGCGAGGTAGGTCACGCCGTCCACGTCATCCGCCTGCCACGGCACCCGCCCGACGTGCGTCGACCCTGCCTCGTCGTCGGGGTTGGCCACACGGTCCACCAGCACCGCGACATCGCGCCCGACGAACCGCCCGAGTCGCTCCGCCGAAATGGCGCGTTGCACCTCGAGCAGCTCTTCGAGCCGCTCGCGCTTCACGCCGTCGGGCACGTCGTCCCGGTACGCGGTGGCGCGCGTTCCGTCCTGCGGCGAGTAGGCGAAGGCGCCCAACCGGTCGAACTGCGCTTCCTCGAGGAACTCGAGCAGCTGGCGGAAGTCCTGGTCGGTCTCGCCCGGGAAACCCACCAGGCAGGTGGTCCGGAGGGCGAGGTCGGGGATCGTGGCGCGCAGCCAGCCGAGCTTGTCGCGCAGCGTCCGCTGGCGCTCGGGGCGGCGCATCCGCTCGAGCATCCGGTCGGAGGCGTGCTGGATCGGCATGTCCAGGTAGGGGACGATCCGAGGCTCGCGCGCGACCAGCTCGACCAGGCGTGCGGTGAGGCCCGCCGAGTAGACATAGAGCAGCCGGTACCAGGGCACCGTTGTTCCGGCGAGAAGCGCTTCGAGCAGGTCGGGCAGCTTGGGCCCGCTCGCACCGAGATCCCGGCCGTAATGACCCAGATCCTGGGCGACCAGGTTGATCTCCTTCGCGCCCTGTGCTTCGAGCAGCTGCGCCTCGCGCACCAGGCGCTCGAGGGGCTCGGAGCGGTGCTTCCCGCGCATCAGCGGGATGGCGCAGAACGCGCAGGTGTGGTCGCACCCTTCGGAGATCTTGAGGTAGCGGACGTGGGTCGAGTCACCGAGAAACTGTCGGACGCCCGGGTGGGTCGCGAGCGGGTCGGCGATCAGCCCGCGCTGGGCAAGCGCCGGTACGAGGTGGTGGAGATCGGAGAATCCGAGAAACAGATCGACCTCCGGGATCTCCCGCTGCAGCTCTTCCTTGTATCGCTGGACCAGGCATCCGACCGCGACGACCGCTTTCACGTCGCCTTGCGTCTTGAGCGTTGCGGCCGACAACATCGCGTCGATCGATTCCTGCTTGGCGGCGTCGATGAACCCGCAGGTGTTGACGAGAATCACGTCGGCGTGGGGGAGGTCCGACGTCAGGACCGCGCCGTGCCCCACGAGATCGCCGACCAGGCGCTCGGAGTCGACGGTCGCCTTGTCGCAGCCGAGCGAGATGACGCCGAGCTTCATCCGCGATAATTCCCGAACCGGAGCTCGATGCCCCAATCCTGCGACCGCAGGAACGTCATCACCTCCTGCAGCTCATCCTTGGACGGCGACTGGACGCGGATCTCCTCGCCCTGGATGGAGGCCTGGGCTTTTTTGAACTTCTTGTCCTTGATCGCCTTGACGATCGCCTTCGCCTTTTCCTGGGGGATCCCCTGGGTGAGCTTGATCTCGCGCCGCACGGTGTCGTTGGCCGCCGGCGTGACGGCCCCGAGCTCGAGGTTCTTCACGGGCACGCCGCGCTTGACGAGCTTGGTCTGCAGCACGTCGAGCAGCGCCTTCATTTTGAAGTCGTCATCCGCGACGAGCGTGAGGGTCGCCTTGGGGCGATCGAACGCGATGGACGCCTTCGAGCCCTTGAAGTCGTAGCGCTGCGCCACTTCTTTGGTGGCCTGATTCACCGCGTTGTCGACCTCTTGGAGGTCGGCACCGGTGGAAATATCGAAAGATGAAAGGCCAGCCATGGCGAGAATATAAGGGTGCGCGGTACGTGGTGCGCGGTTACATCGGAGGCAACCGCGCACCGCGCACCGCGGACCTGCTTCGTCCTAAAAGAGGAAGCTTTCCAGCGCCCTGGCTCTCGAGACGTGGCGGAGGCGCGCCAGCGCCTTTTCTTTGATTTGTCGCACCCGTTCCCGCGTGATGCCGAGCAGCGAGCCGATCTCCTCGAGCGTCATGGGCTCCTGCCCCTCGAGGCCGAAATACAGCCTGAGGATCTTGGCTTCGCGCTCCTTGAGCGTCGCCAGCACTTCCTCGATCGACTCGGTGAGGGCGTGC
>QHUU01000089.1 GCA_003222155.1 Gemmatimonadota bacterium
CGAGCACGCGCTGGTGCATCGCGGGGCTCACGGTGCAGGTGAAGTCGGTGGTCCGGCACGTGTACACGTCGAGATTGCAGCCGCAGGTGCAGTGAATCTGCTTCTCGATCGCCTGGATCGCGGCGTCATTGTCCGCGGCGGTGACGGGCGGGAGGGGGCGGCCCGCGCGGGCCGGATCCGACACGCGGCCGGCGGGGCCGGTACCGGGGAGGGAATCGGGGCCTTGAAGCGTTGCACGACGCCACGACGCCACGACGCCAAGAAAGGACCCGGCCCCGAGCGTCAGGAAGTCGCGACGGCTCACATGTAACGTGGCGTCATGGCGTCGTGTAACGGTCATCGGTCGTCGCCCACCAACCGCACCGCGTACCCGGCCTGCGACCGTCTGGCCGCCGGTGCGCCGCCCGGCCACATCACGATCAGTCCGCCCAGTGCGACGATCATGCCGCCATACCAGACCCACCATACCAGTGGATTGATCGTGAAGCGGAACACCGCTTGCTCCGTGCCGTCGACGATGCCGCCCAACACGACATACAGGTCCTCGCGCAGCATGCTTCTGATGGCCGGCTCGGTGGAGGGCTGGAACGTGGGGCGGCCGAGCCCGTCGACATGCTGCCGCTTCTCGGGCGTGAGGTACCCGATCGGCTTGCCGTTACGACGCACCTCGAGAGTGGCCGCGGTGATTTGCCGGTTCAACGCGTCGTACTGCGAGATGCCGAGGTGTGTAAAGGTGTAGGTGTGGCCGTACGGGCTGCGCAGTGACGCCGACTCACCGGGCCGGAGCGTCGCTTCGGTCTCGGTCTTGAACGCCATGCCCGCGAACGCGACGAACAGGATCACGATGCCGGTGTGCACGATGTAGCCGCCGTAGCGACGCCGGTTGCGCGCAATCAGTCGCCCCAGGGCCGCGGGATACGCCTCGTCGTATTGACGGTGCCGTGCGCGGGCGCCGCGGGCGAATTCCTGTACGATTGTAGCCGCGACGAAGCCGCCGAGCGCGATCGCCATGAGCGCGTAGAAGTCGCGCATCCCGCCCACCAGCAGCACCAGCAAGGTGAGCCCGCCGGCGGTCGCGGGCACCGCGAACTGGCGCCGCAGATTGGGGAGCGAGGCGCGACGCCAGGCGATGAGCGGACCGATCCCGGTGAGGGCCAGCAGGGCGAGGCCGAGCGGCACGTTCACCTGGTTGAAGAAGGGCGGCCCGACCGTGACCTTCGTGCCCTGAACGAGCTCGGAGAGGATCGGGAACAGCGTCCCCCACAACACCGAAAACGCGATCCCGATAAGCAGCAGGTTGTTGAACAGGAAGCTGGCTTCGCGGCTCACCATCGACTCGAGCCGCGTCTCGGCAGTCATCAAGGTGAGGCGGGTTGCGTACAGTGCGAAGCTCGCGATCCCCGTCGCGATCAGGAACGCCAGGAAGAAGTATCCGACACTCGACTGGGTGAACGAATGCACGCTCGAGATCACGCCCGAGCGCGTGATGAACGTGCCGAAGATCGAGAGCAGCCACGAGCCGATGATCAGCGCCAGGTTCCATTTCTTCAGCATGCCGCGCTTTTCCTGGACCATCACCGAGTGCAGGAACGCGGTCATCGTGAGCCAGGGCAGGAGCGAGGCGTTTTCGACGGGATCCCAGGCCCAATAGCCGCCCCACCCCAGCTCCACGTACGCCCACCACATGCCCAGACAGATCCCGATCGAGAGAAACAGCCAGGACAGGAGCGTCCACTTGCGGATCGCGACCAGCCAGTCGGCGTCGACGCGCTTCGAGAGCAGCGCGGCGATCGCGAACGCGAACGGGATGGTGATCGAGATGTAGCCGAGGTACAGCATCGGCGGGTGGAACACCATCCCCGGATTCTGGAGCTGGGGGTTCAGGCCGCTGCCGTCGAGCGGCGTGTAGGGCAGCCGGTGGAACGGGTTGGCGTGCCCGAACAGCATCACCGAGATGAAGAAGCTCGCCACCAGCGCGACGACGCCCGCCACCGTGGGGAGCAGCTCGTGGTGGCGGCGCGGCGTGAACACCAGCGCGAGCGAGCCGAACACCGATAGCACCGTGGCCCAGAACAGCAGGCTCCCCTTCTGGCCTGCGTACAGCGCCGACCACGTATAGAAGATCGGGAGGTTGCGGCTGGTGTAGGCGGCGACGTACTCGACGTTGAAGTCGTGCTGGAACAGCGCCCACTCGAGCGCGAACACGGCGACGAGCAGCGCACCGCACATCGCGAACACCGCCCGCCGCGCGCTGTGCGCGAGGTCCGGCCGGGCCTGGCGACGGCCCACGAACCCGGCCAGGGCGCCCCAGACCCCCACGAGCAGGGCGAGCCAGAGGGCCAGGTTGCCGAGGACCGTCATCTAGGCCTTGGGCACCGCTTCGTAGCGCGACCCGCACTTGGCGAGCACGTTGGTCGCGTGGATCACGCCGTCCCGCTGCAAGCGGCCCTCGACCACCACCTCGACCGAATCGGTGAACGTGTCCGGGGGGAGTCCATGGAAGACGACCGGATAGTGCGCGCTCCCGTCGGTGACCTGGAAGCTCAGCGTCTGCGTGGCGACGTCCTTGGCGACGGAGCCGCGGACGACGTGCGCGCCGACCTTCATTCCCACGTTGTAAAACGACGGATCGACCGCGATCTTCTGCGACAGCTCGGTCGGCGTGAGGAAGTATTGCCCCGTCTGCTTCACGCCCGACGCCATCAAGTATCCCACCGAGCCGATGATCAGCGCCGCCCCGACAGCGAACTTCGTACCCGCGTTCATACCGAATTATACCGCTCCCGCGCCGCGCCGCGCCCCGTCGCGGAACGGCGGCTGCTCGAGGCCGCGGTCGGTGAGGAAAGCAGTCACGTAGCGGGCCGGCGTCACGTCGAACGCCGGGTTCAGCGCCCCCGCCTCGGCGGGGGCGACGAGCCGACCGGCCACGCTCTTCACCTCGTCGGGCGCACGCTGCTCGATCGGGATGCCCCCGCCGTCGGCGAGCGCGACGTCGATCGTCGAGGAGGGCGCAGCGCAGTAGAAGGGCACTCCGTGGTGCAGCGCCAGCACGGCGAGCGAATAGGTCCCGATCTTGTTCGCGAAGTCGCCGTTCGCTGCGATGCGGTCGGCCCCGACGATCACCAGATCGACCTTCGCCTGGCGCATCAGCGATCCCGCCGCTCCGTCCGCGATCACCGTGCATGGGATGCCGGCGTGCACCAGCTCCCAGGCGGTGAGCCGCGCGCCCTGCAGCACGGGGCGCGTTTCGTCGACGAAGACCTCCACGCGGCGGCCTGCGTCATGCGCGAGGTAGATGGGCGCGAGCGCGGTCCCGATCCCGCCCGTGGCGAGCGCCCCGGCGTTGCAGTGGGTGAGCACCGTTGCGCCGTCGGGGACGAGCGGCAAGCCGGCCTCGCCGATGCGGCGGCACATGGCGCGGTCTTCCTCCCAGATGTCGGTCGCTTCCGCCTGGAGACGCTCCCACACGGCGGCGCCCCCGCCCGGCGTGGCGGTGGCGGCGTGCACCATGCGCTCGAGCGCCCAGCGCAGGTTGACGGCGGTCGGCCGGGCGGCACCGAGCAGCGCCGCGAGCGCATGCAATCGGGCGAGGAACGCTTCACGCGGTGCCGTCCGCAGCTCGCGCGTGCCCGCGACGAGACCCATCGCCGCGGCGATGCCGATCAAGGGCGCGCCGCGCACCTGGAGCGTCCGGATCGCGTCGGCCACCGCTTCGCCGCTCTCCAGGTCGCGCTCGATCCGGGCCTCGGGGAGAGCGCGCTGGTCGACGATCCGCACCGCGCCGGAGGGCGACCAGGCGATGGCTTGGACGGACATGGCACCAACATAACGCGGAACGCGGAAGGCGGAACGCGGAACAGGCGGGCCGACGCCCGTGCGCCTGTTCCGCGTTCCGAGTTCCGCCTTCCGCGTTCTCGTTGTACCATTCCTTCCCATGCGCTACGAAACTCTCCTCTTCGAGATCCACGACGCCATCGCGCTGATCACCATCAACCGGCCCGAAAAGCTCAACGCGCTGAGCGACCAGGTGGTGGACGAGCTGGCCGACGCGGCCGAGCGCGTAGCGACGGAGCAACCGATCCGAGGTGCCATTCTCACCGGCTCCGGCACCAAGGCTTTCGTCGCCGGCGCCGACATCGCAGATCTCTCGAAGCAGGGCCCGTTCGACGGAAAGGCGCGGGCGCAGCGTGGCCAGGCGATGCTGCGCCGCTTCGAGACCTGCGGCAAGCCGGTCATCGCCGCCGTGAACGGCTACGCACTGGGCGGCGGGTGCGAGCTCGCCATGGCGTGCCATCTGCGGATCGCGAGCGACGGCGCGAAGTTCGGACAACCCGAGGTGAAGCTCGGCATCGCTCCCGGGTACGGCGGCACGCAGCGGCTGCCACGCCTCGTGGGCAAAGGGAACGCGCTGCACCTCATCCTGACGGGCGACATGATCGACGCCCGTGAGGCCCACCGGATCGGCCTCGTGAACCAGGTGGTGCCGGCCGCGGAGCTCATGGCCGCGGCCGAGAAAACGCTGCGGGGTATACTGGCCATGGGCCCGCTGGCCGTGCGCCTCGCGCTCGAAGCGGTGGACCAGGGGCTGGAGATGACCCTCGACGAGGGCCTGCTGCTCGAGGCCAATCATTTCGGGCTGCTCGCCGCCACGGAGGACATGAAAGAGGGGCTGACGGCGTTCCTGGAGAAGCGCCCTCCGCGGTTCCGGGGAAAATGAGTAAGTCTTGCCACGACAATAACTTCTGAGTATTTTTAGGGGCTTGTCTGGGGCTCTCGCGGCGCTGCCGCGTTGCGCCACGGGAAGCCCATGGCGCTGTTCGCAGGGGGGTACAAATGGCCGAGCGTAGACGGGGCTGGCCAACCGCGGTCGGCGAGGCGCTGCACAGCTACCTCGCCAAGTCGGGGCTGGTGAGGCGGGTGGCCCAGGCCCAGGTGATTCCCGATTGGCCCCGGCTCGTGGGGACGCAGATCGCGGCGGTGACCGCTCCCGAGAGCGTCACCCCGGACGGCACGCTGTTCGTGCGCGTGGCGACGAGCGGCTGGATGACCGAGCTGCAGCTGCAGGGCCCCCAGATCATGGTGGCGATCAATGCGGGCCGCGGCGCCGGACGGATCAAGACGATTCGCTGGCTTCTCTCACGCTAGAGCGCTATGGCGAAGGCCAAACCCCGAGCCACGAAACAAAAAGAAAAAAAAGGTAACGGCGACTACCAGGCCGACTCGATCCAGGTCCTGAAAGGCCTGGAGGCGGTGCGGCGCCGGCCGGCGATGTACATCGGCTCGGTGTCGGGTCGCGGGCTGCACCACCTCGTGTACGAGGTGGTCGACAACTCGATCGACGAGGCGCTCGCGGGCTACTGCACCCAGATCGACGTCACCATCCATGCCGACAACTCGATCACCGTCGTGGACAACGGCCGTGGCATTCCGGTCGACGTCCACAAGACGGAGAAGAAGCCGGGTGTCGAGGTGGCGCTCACGGTGCTGCACGCCGGCGGGAAGTTCGACAAGAGCACGTACAAGGTGTCGGGCGGCCTGCACGGGGTCGGCGTCTCGGTGGTGAACGCGCTGTCGGAAAAGCTGGAGGTGTGGGTCGACCGCGACGGCAAGCGGCACCACATGGCGTTCGAGCGGGGCGAGACCAAGAAGAAGCTGGAAGTGATCGGCAAGGCGAAGGGCACAGGCACGACGGTGTGGTTCAAACCCGACACGGAGATCTTCACCGAGACGCGGTTCGACTACGCCACCATCGCCACCCGCCTGCGCGAGCTCGCGTTTCTGAACAAGGCCCTCACGATCACGCTCAAGGACGAGCGCAAGGGGCAGCAGAAGGAGGAGACGTTCTTCTACAAGGGCGGGCTGGCCGAGTTCGTGAAGCATCTGCTCGCCAACCGCAAGTCGCTGCACCCCAAGCCGATCGTGTTCGAGACCACGCGAGAAGGTGTCGTCGTGGAAGGCGCGATCCAGTACGACGACGGCTACAACGACAACACGCTTTCCTTCGTGAACAACATCAACACGCACGAAGGCGGCACCCATCTCACGGGCTTCCGGGCGGCCCTGACGCGCACGATCAACGAGTGGGCCAAGAAGGACGGGATCCTCAAGAAGGAGGAGTTCACCCTCACGGGGGACGACATCCGGGAGGGCCTGACCGCCGTACTGCACGTCAAGGTGAAAGATCCCCAGTTCGAAGGGCAGACCAAGACCAAGCTCGGCAATTCCGAAGTCGAGGGGGTCGTGAAGACCGTGGTCAACGACGCCCTGGGCGACTTCTTCGACAAGAGCCCGAGCGTGGCGCGCACCATCATCGCCAAGGCGGTGAGCGCGGCGCGGGCGCGCGAAGCGGCCCGCAAGGCGCGTGAGCTGGTCCGCAAGAAGAGCGGGCTCGAGGGCGGCCTGCTCCCGGGCAAGCTCGCCGATTGCAGCGTGAGCGATCCCAAGCTCACGGAGCTGTATCTCGTCGAGGGGGACTCGGCCGGCGGCTCCGCCAAACAGGGACGGGACCGGAGCTTCCAGGCGATCCTGCCGCTGCGCGGCAAGATCCTCAACGTGCAGAAAGCGCGCATCGACAAGATCCTCTCCAACGAGGAGATCCGGACCATCATTACGGCGATCGGCACCGGCGTAGGCGAGGGCTTCAAGGTCGACGACGCGCGTTACCACAAGATCATCATCATGACCGATGCGGACGTGGACGGCGCCCACATCCGTACCCTGCTGCTCACCTTCTTTTACAAAGAGATGAAGTTCCTGATCGACGCGGGGTACGTGTACATCGCGCAGCCGCCGCTGTACCGCGTCGCGAAAGGCAAGGAAGAGTTCTACGCCTACGACGCAAAGGAGCGCGACGCCTACGTGAAGCGATTTGCGAACGGCGAGACGTCACACGGCACCGTCATGGTGCAGCGCTACAAGGGGCTGGGGGAGATGAATCCCGATCAGCTGCGCAACACCACCATGGATCCGGCGCGCCGCACGCTGCTCAAGGTGACGATGGAGGACGCGTTCGAGGCGTCGCAGCTGTTCGAGACGCTGATGGGCGACGAAGTCGAGCCGCGGCGCAAGTTCATCGAGGAGAACGCGAAGTTCGTCCGGAATCTGGACGTGTAAGCTCCTCGACGCCCGCCTTCGTGACCCGGTGCGAAACGAGCGGCAAGGGTTTCTCCTTGAGTTTGTCCGCCACCACGATCGCCTGACCCAGCGCCTCGAATCCGAGCTTGATCCCCGCCGGATCGCGCGCGAACACCGACGCGATGGGCTCCCCCGTGAGCACCTTGTCCCCGGGGTTCACCGTGATCACGAAACCGACGGTGGGATCGACCGGGTCGTCGACCTTGAGGCGCCCGCCCCCCATCGCCACCACCGCCCGCCCGACGACCTTCGGCTCGACCCGGACGACGACGCCGGTGCGCGGCGCCTTGTACACTTCGACCTCCTTCGCCTGCGGCAGCACCGACGCGTCCTCCACCACCCCAGGGTTGCCACCCTGCGCCTCGATCATGCGCTCGAACTTCTCGGCCGCGAGGCCGGAGCTGAGCGCGTTCTCGAGCCGGTGACGGGCCTTCTTGGAGGTCTTTTCCACGCCCGCGGCGAGCAGCATCTCGACACCCAGGGCGTACGTCACCTCCATGAGGTCCTGCGGACCCTCGCCCCGCAGCGCGAGGATCGCCTCTTCGGTCTCGAGCGCGTTGCCGCAGGCGCGGCCCAGCGGGCGATCCATGGCGGTGAGGAGCGCTACGGTCGGGCAGCCGCGGTCCTCGCCCAGGGCGATCATCGTCTGCGCGAGCTCGAGGCTCTGCTCGAGCGTGGGCAGGAACGCGCCGCTCCCCCGCTTCACGTCGAGCACGAGGGCGTTCAGCCCCTCCGCGAGCTTCTTCGACATGATGCTGGCGGCGATCAGCGGAATGGCCTCGACCGTCCCGGTCACGTCGCGCAGCGCGTAGATGCGACGGTCGGCCGGCGCGATCTCGGGCGTCTGGCCGATCATCGCGCATCCGATCTTCATGACCTGGGCGCGGACCTCGGCGAGCGACAGGCCGGTGCGGAACCCTGGAATGGCTTCGAGCTTGTCGAGCGTGCCGCCGGTATGGCCGAGGCCACGCCCCGACATCATCGGCACGGCGACGCCGCACGCGGCGACGAGGGGCGCCAGCACGAGCGATACCTTGTCGCCCACGCCCCCGGTCGAGTGCTTGTCGACGCGGGGGGTGGACCACGAATCGAAGGAGATCCGCTGGCCCGAAGCGAGCATCGCGTCGGTGAGGGCGGCGAGCTCGGGGCGCTCGAGCCCGCGCAGCAGCACCGCCATCAGCAGCGCCGACATCTGGTAGTCGGGAATGCGCCCGTCGGTGTAGGCCGCGACCAGGGCGGACCATTCCTCCGGCGTCAGGGCGCCGCCGTCGCGCTTGCGCTCGATGAGCGGCACGACCAACATTACCGCCCCGCTCCCGTCCGGAGTCGCCGATGCGCGGCTTGACGTCCCTGGTGCCCGTGTTCCTCGCCGTACCCGCCGCGCTCGCCGGCCAGGCGCGGCCCACGGTGGCGGAGCATATCGCGCTGGGCGACAGCGCCTACGCGGCGCTCGCCCCGCAGCAGGCGCTGGGCCATTACCGCGCGGCGCTCGCACTCGACTCGCTCAACTATCAGGCGCTGTGGAAGGCGGGCCGCGAGTTCGTGGACATCGCCAAGCAGATCACGGGCAAAGACGACTCGTCCAAGCACCTGCGGGACAGTCTCTACACGCAGGCGCGCGCCTTCGGGGAGTCCGCGGTGCGCGTGAACCCCAACGGGGCCGACGGACATTTCACCGTCGGACAGGCCCTGGGCCGGTTGTCCCGCACCAAGGGAGGCAAGGAGCGGGTGCGCTTCGCGAAGATCATCTACGACGAAGGGATGAAAGCGATCGAGCTCGACTCGACCCATGACGGCGCGTGTCACCTCGTGGGCGCGTGGCATGCGGAGGTCAAACGTCTGTCGGGGTTCGAGAAATTCTTCGCCAAGACGCTGTTCGGCGGCGGCTTCCTCGACAAGGGCAACTGGGACGACGCGCAGAAATACCTCGCGAAGGCGGTGGCGCTCAAGCCGCAGAACATTTTTCATCGGCTCGAGCTGGGCGAGGTGTATGTCGACCTCGGGCATTACTCCAAGGCGCGCGAGCAGTTCACCGCAATCGAGCCCCTTCCCATCGCCGACGTGCTCGACCACGAATACAAGCAGGAAGCCAAGCAGCTTCTCGAAGACATCAAAGGTGAAAAGGACGAGACCTAGCGCCTCATCAGCCGCTCGATCTCGGCCGTGGTCTTGGGCGCCTTGGCGGAGAGCCACTCCGCGCCCGCCGGCGTTACGAGCACGTCGTCTTCGATCCGCACCCCCAGGCCCTCGGCCGCCAGGTAGATCCCGGGCTCGAGCGTGAGCACCATTCCCGGCTTGAGGGGCGTGCCGTAGTCCCCGACGTCGTGCACGTCCATCCCGAGCCAGTGCCCCAACCTATGAATGAAGTACGCGTCGCACGGCTGCCCGCCGCACAGCGTGCCCGAGTGGGCGCGCATGTACTCCCGCGCGACGCGGTCGAGCTGGGCCATAGTTGCACCGGGACGAGTCGAGTCGAACGCCGTCTGTTGCGTGGCCAGCACCAGATCGTAGATCGCCTTCTGGCGCGGGGTGAACTTCCCGTTCACGGGAAAGGTACGGGTCACGTCGGCGGTGTACTGTCCCCACTCCGCCCCGGCGTCCACGACGACCAGGTCGCCGTCCCGCGTCTGGCGGCGGCTCACATCGTAGTGGAGGGTCGTGCTGTTGGGGCCGCTGCCCACGATCGATGGATAGCCCAGCCGGTCCGCGCCGTGGCGGCGGAAGGCAGCCTCCACCACGGCCTCGATCTCGTACTCCCACATTCCCGGACGTGCGGCCTGCATCGCGGCGACATGACCCGCCGCCGAGATGTCGACCGCCTTGCGCATCCGGGCGATCTCGTCGGCGTCCTTGACGAGCCGCATCGAGTCGACCAGGGGACGCAGGTTGCGGACGTCGCGTCCGCCGAACACGAGCTCCTTGAGACGCGACTCCTCCCGCGTCGTCACATCCAACGGGACGTACAGCGGCCCGGCGGGCCGGCCCACCGCCGAGAGGATCCGGTCGAGCGAGTCGCTGGGCAGGACACGGGCGATGCCGGAGAGCCGCGCCGCCGCGCTGTCCGGCCCGAGCCGGAGGCCGGTCCAGCGCTCCTGCGCCGGGGTGCGGGGCGGGAGGAAAAGCACCGTGCCCGCCGCGTCGCTGCCGGCCACGATCAGCAGCCACGCATCCTGAGTCTCGAGCTCCGTCAGATAGAAGAAGGTATTGGTCTGACGGAAATCGTTGTCCTGGACGTAGTCGCGCTCGATGTCCCGCTCGTGCGCCGCAGGGACGAGGACCACGCCGCGGCCTATGCGCGCCGCAACAGTGCGTCGCCTGAGTGCCACGGCCGCCGTGTCGACCGGCCGGCCCATGCCCGGCAACTCGGGGACGGGAGTCCAGGCCCCAATCGGCTGGACCGGCGGGAGCGGCGGATTGGAGCGGGTCTGCGCGGCGGCGACGGCGGTGAACGTCACGGCGACGACGACGAACGCGAGCGGTCGCATGGGCCCGGAAGCTACCGCGCGCGATGCGACGCGGCAACTTGACGCCGCATCCGCCGCGGACGCAAACTACGCCATGCCTTCGTCCAGCGCGGCCACGGCTGCCGACGGTGCGCGCCTCGCGGCACGGGTGGCCGAGCTCGAGCGCGAGCGCACCCATCTCCTCGCCGTGATCGAGATCCTCAAGGAAGTCTCCACCTCGCTCCACTTCATCGACATCCTTCAGGCGATCGCGCGCAAGCTCGGCGAGGCGTTCGGCCTCGACCGCTGCTCCATTTTCCTCGCCGAGCGCGGCGGCAAGTCCGTGCGGCTCGTGGCGTCCTACGAGGATCCGACGATCCGCAACTACATGGTGGACCTGGAGCGCTATCCGGAGCTGAAGCGCGCCATGCAGAGCGGTGAAACGGTCTTCATCCCTGACGCGGCGAGCGATCCCAGCCTGAAGCACGTGAAGGGCGAGATGATCAGCCGCCGCGTGAAGTCCATCACCGTGGTGCCGATCACGTGGCGCGGGGTGTCGATCGGCGCCATCTTCCTGCGCACGTTCCGCGACGGGCCTACGTTTTCCGACGACGATGTCCGGTTCGTGCAGGTGGTCGCCTCGCTCACCGCCCAGGCCCTGCGCAACGCCCACCGCTACGAGCGCCTGGCGCAGCGGCAGCAAGAGACGGGCGAGGCGATGCGCCGCATGGAGCTGGAGAGGGTCGCCCTGCTCTCCTTCCTGCGACGCCTGCTCGGCGCGTTCGGCGAGCGCGAGGGGGCGTGGGCGGAAGGCCTGCTGCCGCGCGCCAGCGCGGAGGAGCTCGACCGGCTGGTCGGTGTGGCCATGGCCGTGATTCAAGAAGAAGCCAAAGGACGGTGAAGGGCCCCGCCGCACGGGCGGCCGAGCTGCGGCGGCTCCTCGAGGGCGCCAATCACGCGTACTACGTACTCGACAAGCCGGAGCTGTCGGACGCCGAGTACGACCGCCTGTTCCGTGAGCTGCAGGAGCTCGAGGCCAAGCACCCGGAGCTCCGCACCCCCGACAGCCCCACGCACCGCATCGGCGCCGAGCCGGCCGAAAAGTTCCGCAAGCATCGCCACCTCGTGCCCATGCTGTCGCTCGCCAACGCGTTCAACGAAGCGGAGCTCGCCGAGTGGGAGGACCGGAACGCACGGCTCGTGCCGGAGGTGCGGGCGGCGGGTTACACCCTCGAGGTGAAGATCGACGGCGCAGCCGTGAGCCTCACGTACGCCGCGGGCGTGTTCACCGTGGGCGCGACGCGCGGCAACGGCATCGAGGGCGAGGACGTCACCGCCAATCTGCGCACCATCGGCGTGATCCCGCTGCGCCTCAAGGGAAAGAGCTGGCCCAAGCTGATGGAGGTGCGCGGGGAGGTTTACCTGTCGAAGTCCCGCTTCGCCGAGCTCAACCGGGAGCGCGAGCAGGCCGGCGAGCCGACGCTCGCCAACCCGCGCAACGCCGCCGCCGGATCGCTGCGCCAGCTCGACCCCAAGGTCACGCGCAGCCGCGGTCTTCGCATCTTCTGCTTCCACATCGAAGCGCCCGGTCAGAAGCTGACGGTGGAAACGCAGCATGCGCTGCTCGAGCGGCTGGCCGCGTGGGGCTTCCCGGTGGAGCCGCACCATACGCTCGTGCCAGACCTGGCGCACGCGCATGTGGAAGTGGCCAAGCTCGAGGCGCTGTTGCCCGAGCTCGACTACGGCGCCGACGGCGTCGTCGTGAAGGTGAACCCCCTCCGGTTGCACGCGGAGCTCGGGACGGTGGGAGACCGGGAGCCGCGCTGGGCGGTGGCGCGCAAGTTCGCGCCCGAGGTGCGGGTCACGAAGCTCAAGGAGATCCGGATCAACGTCGGGCGCACCGGGGCGCTCAATCCCTATGCGGTGCTCGAGCCGGTGGAGATCGGTGGTGTCACAGTGTCCACCGCCACGCTCCACAACTTCGAGCTCATCGCGGCGAAGGACATCCTGCCCGGTGACCTGGTGGAAGTGACGCGCGCCGGCGAGGTCATCCCGCAGGTGCTGGGCCGCGCCCCGACCGCCAAAGGTCGTCCTCCGCGGAAGCACCGGAAGAGCTTCGAGCCGCCGGACAAGTGTCCAGTGTGCGGTTCGAAGGTGGAGCGTCCGAAGGACGAAGTGATGGTCTATTGCCCGAACGTGTCGTGCCCGGGGCGGGTCCTCGAGAGCATCGTGCACTTCGCGAGTCGCGGGGCGATGGACATCCGTGGTCTCGGGTACGAGCGGGTGCGGGCGCTGCTCGAGGCGAAGCTCATCGCCAACGTCGCGGACCTGTACGAGCTCCAGCAGAAGAAGCTCCAGCTGCTCGCACTCGAAGGGTTCGCAGAGAAGTCGGTGGACCAGCTGCTCGCGGCGATCGAGGACTCGAAACAGCGACCGCTGTCCACCCTGCTCTTCGCGCTCGGCATCCGGCACGTCGGTGCCGAGGGAGCGAGGCTGCTGGCGCGCCACTTTGGGAGGATGGAGCGCCTCAAGAAGGCCAAGGCAGCCGACATCAGCGAGATCCGCGGCATCGGCCCTGCCATCGCCGAGGCTGTGGCGGGATTCTTCGCCGAGCCCCGGAACCAGGAGTTGATCCAGCGGCTGGAGAAACTGGGGCTCAACATGAAGGAGCCGGCCACGTCCGAGCGCGAGGGCCCGCTCGCCGGCCAGACCTACGTCGTGACCGGGACCCTGCCCTCGCTCTCCCGCGCCCGGGCGGCCGAGCTGATCGAGGCGGCCGGCGGGCACGTGACCGACAGCGTCTCGAAAAAGACGACGGCGCTGGTCGTGGGAGCCGACGCCGGCTCCAAGCTCGACAAGGCCAAGGCGCTCGGCGTCCCGGTCATCGACGAAGCGGAACTCTTGCGCCGCGCCCGCGCGAAACCCTAAGTTGGCGTCCCATATGAGCGGCCCGGTGCACCCCACCGCCGCGACCGATGGCCTCACCCTCGGCCGCGGCGCCCTGCAACAGCTCCACCGCAGCCTCCTCCGCGACGCGGCCGACGCCGCCATCCCGATTCTCCAGGAAGTGGGCTTCGCCGCCGGCGAGGGCCTCTACCAGGTTTTTTGCGCCTGGCTTCCCCGCGAGGGCGGGGTGCCGCATCCCGGCGACCTCGACGCCGGCCGACTGAACGACGTGCTGTCCGCGTTCTTTCAGGCGATCGGCTGGGGCGCCGTCAGCGTCGCGCCGTTGGGCGACGCGGCACTGGTCGTGGATTCCGCGGATTGGGCGGAAGCCGATCCCGGCAGCGCCCAAACGCCGATGTGCTTCTTCTCCTCCGGGATGCTCGCCGACTTTCTGGGCCGCCTGTCGGGTGAGCCCGTCGCGGTGATGGAAGTGGAATGCCGGTCACGTAACGACGGGCGCTGCCGCTTCCTGTCGGCCTCCCCCGATACGCTCAACGCCGTCTACGCACAAATGACCGATGGCCGGGACTACACGGAGGTGTTGGGCGCCTAGAAACGGAACGTTTGCTTCAAGCTGCAACAGGGGGAACACCGCGCGTCGGCATGGCCGTTGCACTAGCGAGCATCGAACCAGGAGGTCAAGATGCTCGCTTTGAATCTGAATCGCGACGAAGCCGCATTGCTCACGCGGATTCTCGACGTATACACGGCGGAACTCAAGAGTGCGGCGGCGGACGGCAGCCGCGGCGACTTGGCGACACGGCTGCAGCGGGAACAGCCACTGCTCCGGGACGTGCTCGCCCAGCTGGTATCGCAGCAGCGAGCGGCGTAGCGTCAGCGCCGGGCCACGCTCACGCCGTCGAGCAGCACCGACGGCGTGTAGCGTGAGCCGGCCCAACGCCCGTCGTTGCCGAAGCCACCCACGCGCTTCCACAAGTCGTACGCGTTGCCCGCGATCGCGGCGTCCTTCACGCGACCGCTGATCGCGCCGTGCTCCACCCGGTAGGCGAGCGCGACCGGATGGCTGAACGCCCCACCGATGACGTTGCCCTGGCCGACGCCGATCAGCTCGTCCACGAGCAGGCCGTCCTGCACGTCGCGCAGCAGACCTCCGCCGAGCTCGTCGCCCCCGTCCCCCGTCCCCCGTCCCCCGTCCCCTAGGACGATGTTCGTATATCCCGGCACCGGCTTCCCAAAGATCGTGCGGTGGCCGTGACCCGTGCTCTGGGTGCGGGCGCGCGCCGCCGTCTCGAGGTCGTAGATGAAGCGTTGCACCACGCCACGTTCCACGAGGCACGTGGTGCGCGAAGGCACACACTCATCGTCCAGGGGACGGGACGCGGCGCGACCGGCGCGCAACGGATCGTCGCTGAGCGAGAACCGGCTGTCGAACACCTGCTCGCCGACGCGCGCGGCCAGAGGCGAGATGCCCTGCAGCACCGCTTTGCCGGAGAGCGCCTGGGTGACGGGGAGCATCAGCGCCGAGAGGCCGGGTGGCGTGAAGACCACGGGGAGCGCTCCTTCCGGCGGTGCCACTACGCGGAGCGCGTGCTCGAGCCGCGCGTTGACCGAGCCGACCAGCGCGGCCAGCGCGGCGTCGGAGGGCAGGTCGGCCCCTTCGAAGGTATCGCCGATCGCCAGGACGTCGTCGCCCGCAATGCGCCACACCTCGGCGCTCACCCCGATGGCGGTGGAGCGATAGGCCCCGGCGGCGCCGGCCGAGTTCGCGACCCGCGTCTCGGCAGTCTCGCGCTCGATCGTGACGTTGACCCGGCAACCCTCGCGCTCGAGCCGCTCGAGGAGCGAGCGCCCGATCGCCATCAGGCGGTCGAGTGAGGCGTCCGCGACGGGGTGGAAAAACGTGGCGACGGGTGGAACGGGGGCCGGCGCCGGAAATGCCAGCGCGAGCTCTTCGCCCAGCTCGGCCGAGGCGAGCGCCCGGGTGAGGATATCGTCGGGCGAGGCGTCGACCGCCGTCGTCCCGGCGATGCCGACACGGCCGCGGTGGCGCACTCGGAGATTCGCGCCCGCTTCTTCCGAGGCGCCGGCCGTCTTGAGGCGACCCCATTCGAACGCGACCGAGGTTCGCTCCACCTGCCGCCACAGCGCGTCCGCCCCACCGTCGGCACGACGGCGCGCCAGCTCCAGCAGCTGCTCGATCATCCGGAGGCGGAGGCCACGTCGCCCCCGACGAGCGCCTCCTCGATGCGCACGTGCGGCGCCCCTTCGGTGACCGGCAGGGGCGCCTGGCCCCCCTTGCCGCACCCCCCGCCCATCTGATTCCAGCGGAAGTCGCCGGCGATGTGGTCGATCCGATCCAACGTCTGGAACAGGTTGCCCGCGAGCACCACGTCCTTCACGAGCTCGGCCAGGTGTCCGTCCCGGATCATGCGGCCATAGGCCGCCGTGAAGGAGAAGTTCTCGAGCAGCGTCTGGCCGCCGAACGCGCCGCAGGCGTACACGCCCAGCTGCACGTCGCGGATCAGGTCGTCGAAGCTGCCCCGCCCGTTGGCGATGTAGGTGTTGGTCATGCGGACGATCGGCGGGTGGCGGAACGAAATGGCGCGCGCGTTGCCCGTGGCCCGCTCGCCCATCGTGGCCGCCGTCTCGCGCGAGTGCAGCCGGCCGACGAGGATGCCTTCCTTGATCAGCGGCGTGTCCTGCGTGGGCGTGCCCTCGTCGTCGAACGGCAGCGTGCCGCGCAGCCCCGGGGCGGCGCCGTTGTCGCCCACGTTCAGGGCCGACTTGCCGAAGCGTCGGCCCAGCGTCATCATTTCCCGCGCCTGAGGGTTCTCGTACACGAAGTCCGCCTCGGAGAGGTGCCCGAACGCCTCGTGGATGAACACACCCGCGAGCTCGGGGTCGAGGATCACGGGGTACGCCCCACCCGTCACCATGGGCGCGTCCAGGAGCTGCACGGCGCGCTCGGCGGCCTCCCGGAATCCGGCGGCCTTGTCCTGGACGGAGTTCCACCCGCGGCGCAACCCGATCGACTCGAGCCCCTTCTCGATCGTGCCGTCGCGCCGCGCCACCGCCGTCCCCGAGAGCGTCACTTCGGGCCGGAGCTCGTGCAGCGCGGTGCCTTCGGAGTTGACGTACCAGTATTCGCTGACCTCGTCGCGGTAGCTCGCGACGGTGTCCACGACGCGGTCGCTCACGGCGAGCAGCTCGCCGTTGTACGCCTCGAGCAGGCGCTTCTTCTCGGCGATGGGTACGCCGCGCACGTCGCCGTCGAGATCGAGGATCGCATCCGCCTGGTGGGGCGCGACGTCGGCGAGCCGGATCGGCGGCGTCACGCGCACGGCGCGCGACAGCTCCACGGCGCGGGCCACCATGGCGTCGAGCCGATCCAACGACGTGAACGCGGCGACGCCCCAGCCGCCGCCCGCAGTGAGGGCGCGCACGAAGCCGCCCTGGTCCTCACTGGCGGTGGCTGATTCGAGCCGCCGCCCGCGGAAACCGACCGCGGTGCTCCAGGTACGTTCGACGCGGATTTCGGTGTAGTCGGCGCGGGAGCGCTCCAGCGCCGCGGTGAGCCGGTCGATCAACCCCCGAGTTCCTTGAGCTTCACGGCGTAGTCCGGGCGCATCACGATCTCCCCGTCGATGATCACCTCGCGGTCCCAGGGGAGGATGATGAAGTTGTCCGTCTGGAGGGCGTAGAAGTCCGGTCGATACTCGCCGGTGCGGAACGAGACGGCGGTCTTCACGGCGGCGGGCTTGAGCTCGCGCACCGCATTGAGGCCGAGCTTCATGGTCGCCCCGGTGTCGCACGTTTCGTCCACGATCAGGACGCGGCGACCGACGACGATGCGCGGCGGGCCCGCGATGACGACGGGGCGGCCGCCGCTCTCCGTACGGGTGATGGCCATCGACGCGAAGTCGCGCTGCAGGATGGTCGCCACCACCGCCCCCGGGATGACGCCCGCGCGGGCGATCCCGATCACGACGTCGGGATCGTACTCCCGGAAGATCTTCAGGGCGAGCGCCCGGCACATTTCGCCGAAGAACGGCCAATCCACCTCGAGGACGCCGTGCGGCGTCTTGCGGACGGCGCCGCTCGAGTTGCGGGGTGGTGGGGTGCGCGGCGGCGGGGGCGGGGGCGGGGCGGGCATGGCGTGAGAAGCTACATTGCACAGTCACCGAGCCGCAAGCTATTTTCGGCCCATGGGTTTCTGGCGCCGCCTGTTCGGCGGCTCGGCCTCCGACGACATCGCACCGCAGCGCCTCGACTATCTCAACGAGGCGCTCGCCCTCGAACGTCAGGGTGACTACGAGGCGGCCCTGACGTCGTATCGCCTGGCCTTGCGCGACCACCCCAACGACGCGCGCATTCTCCAGAACATGGCCATCGCGTTCACCAAGACGCGCCGCATCGACGAAGCGATCCGGCACTATCGCCGGGCCCTCGAGCTCGATCGCGACCTGGCGGGGGCGCACTACGGGCTCGCGTTCCTGCTGCTCAAGCGCGGCGACCCCGACGGCGCCACCCAGCATCTGCGGGCGTTCCTCGCGCACCCCCCCAAGGGACCGGACGCCCAAAAATGGATCGAGCACGCCACCCAGGCACTGCGCGACCTGGGCGCCTCGGGACCCACCCAGGCCGCCGCGGCGGAGGCGCCCTGAGGGCCGGCGTTCTCGGCCTCGTGCTCGCGGCGACGGCGTGCAAAGTCAGCACCGATCTCTCGCGCAACATCGCTATCGAGGTCGCCGCCCCCGACAGCCTCGAGGAGTACGACACCCTCGTCCCGCATGCCCGGGTGCTGACGGGTCACGGTGACTCGGCCGTGACCGCCGTCTTTTGGTTCTCGCCCGACACCGTCTTCGCGGTCGACAGCGCGACCGGGAGGACCGTCGTGACCCACACCGGGCTGACCGGGCGCCTCGTGGCGCGCGGCGGCGGCCTCGTCTCGAATCCGGTGGCGATTCGCACGCTCGCGGCCGCGGATACGGTGTTCCCCGCGGGGCCGACCCTCGACACCGTCGACATCGCGGGGCCCACCACGCTCGACTCGCTGTCCGACTCGCTCAAGATCGAGATCGCGGACACGGTCACCGTCAGCGCGGGAGGGAATCCGATCGTGCCGCTCGCCGGCCGACCGGTCGTGTACACCATCGTCCACCCCACCGCTCTCGGACCGGTCACGCTGGTCACGCGGGACACGGCGCACGCGGTCGTCACGACCGATACGGCCGTCTCGAACGGGTCCGGCATCGCGTTCGTCAAGGTGCGCCTGCTCGCGCCCGACACCATCCCCGACAGCGTCGTCGTGGTCGCGATCGCGCGGCGCGCGGTCCTCGACACCGTGCCCGGATCGCGCGACACAGTGCCCGGCTCGCCCGACACGTTCTTCGTGCGGTTCCGCGGGGTGGCCGTGGCGGACACGCTGCGCGCGACGAGTCCGATCGTCGACACGGCACACCTCTCGGCCATCCCGCCCGACTCGCTCTCCGACTCCTTGAGCGTCGAGGTGGGCGACACCGTGGCGGCCACCGGCGCCATCAGGCCGCTCGCGGGCCGGGCCGTGGTCTTCGCCATCACGTCTCCCACGACACCCGGACCGGTGACCCTGGTGACGAGCGATACGGCGCATGCGCTCGTCACGACGGACACGGTCACGACCGACGTCCGGGGAATCGCCGCGGTGCGGCTACGCCTCATCGCGGGCCCCGCACCGGCGAGCGTCGAGGTGACCGCCAGCGCCAAGCGCGGCGTGAGCGCCCGGCTGCCGGGCTCTCCGGTCAAATTCACCGTGCGGTTCACGTCATGAGCGCCCGCACCCTCACCGAGCTGTTCTTTGCCGGCGTGCAGCGCTACGCGAGCCATCCCGCCGCGTTCCGGTACAAGGCCGACGGGGTATGGCGGCCGGTCACTCACCGGGAGGTCGCGGAGCGCGTGAAGGCGTTGGGCGGCGGTCTCGTCGAGCTCGGCATCCGGCCGGGGGACAGGGTGGCGATCCTGGCGGAGACGCGGCTCGAATGGGCGCTCGCCGATTACGCGTGCCTGTGCGTGCGCGCAGCCGACGTGCCCATCTATCCCACGCTCCCGGCCAACCAGGCGGAGTACATTCTGCGCGACTCGGGGGCGGTGGCCGTGGTGTGCTCGACCGCCGCCCAGGTGGCCAAGGTACGCGCGGTACGCGGCGCGCTGCCCGCGCTGCGGCACGTGATCGCATTCGACTCGAGCGCCGCGGTCGACGGTGTGATCTCGCTCGCTCAGGTCGAAGCGAGCGGGCGCGCGGCCGCGGGCCGGCACCCGCGTTTCCAGGAGGACGCGCTCGCGGTCACGCCCGGAGACCTGGCGACCCTGATCTACACGTCGGGCACGACGGGCCAGCCGAAGGGCGTGATGCTCACCCACGGCAACATCTGCTCCAACGTGCGGGCCTGTCTCGAGGTGCTGCGCGTGAGCGAGGGGGACAGCTGCCTCGCGTGGCTGCCGCTGTCGCACATCCTCGAGCGGATGGTGGAGTACTACTTCTTCGACGTGGGTGTGACGATCACCTACGCGGAGTCCGTGGACACCGTGGCGCAGAACCTCCAGGAAGTACGCCCCAGCGTGGTCGTGGCGGTGCCCCGCCTGTACGAGAAGGTGTACGCGCGGGTGCTCGAAAGCGCGGTTACCGGGAGTGCGCTGAAGCGACGTCTCTTCCAGTGGGCGAAGCGCACCGGCGAGGCCTGGACGGCGCATCGGCTGGCCGGCGTCCCCGTGCCCCTGGCGCTCAGGCTGCGGCAGGCGATCGCCGATCGCCTGGTATTCTCCAAGCTGCGGGCGCGCACCGGGGGGCACGTCAAGCTGTTCGTGTCCGGCTCGGCGCCGCTCGCACCGGAGATCGCGCGCTTTTTTTACAGCGCCGGGCTGCCGGTCATCGAAGGGTACGGCCTCACGGAGACTTCGCCGGTCCTGACCCTCACGCCCCCGGGGCGGCCCAAGCTCGGGGCGGTCGGGAAGCCGATCCCCGGGGTCGAGATCAGGATCGCCCCCGACGGCGAGATTCTCGCAAAGGGACCGAACATCATGCGCGGGTATTACAATCTCCCCGACGCCACGCGCGAGGCGATCGACGCGGACGGCTGGTTCCACACCGGCGACATCGGCGAGTTCGACGCCGACGGCTACCTGAAGATCACCGACCGGAAGAAGGACCTGCTGAAGACGGCGGGCGGGAAATACATCGCGCCGCAGCCGATCGAGAACACCGTGCGCCTCAACAAGTTCGTCGCGAACGCCGTGGTGCTGGGCGATCAGCGCAAGTTCCCGATCATCCTGGTCGTGCCCAACTTCGACGCACTCGAGCAATGGGCGAAGGAGCGAAACCTCTCCTCTACGTCGCGCGCCGACCTCATCGGGCTCGCGGACGTGAAGGCGAAGATGGAGCGCGAGGTGATCGGCGGCCTGCGGGACCTCGCCAAGTTCGAGATGCCCAAGAAGGTGGTGCTGATCGAGCGGGATTTTACGATCGAATCGGGCGAGCTGACGCCGTCGCTCAAGGTGAAGCGCCGCCAGGTGGAGAAGAATTACCGAGAGACGATCGACCGCGTCTACGCGGAAGCGGATCCCGCCGCCGCCGCGCTCGAAGGCTGACTCAGCGCCGCTCGCCCACGAACAGTCCTTCGCCCGCCGCCAGGCGCGTGAGCCCGACGGGGACGGGTACGTCCTCGCCCTCGATCACCACGCGGCGGCCGGGCAACACCACGCGGCGCGCCTCCGCCAGCCAGTCCGGCCCCAGCCGGTCCGACCCGACGACCACGCCCCGCGCGATCGTCTGCCGCAGCGGAATCATGCCTTCGCACACGAGCAAGCTCAGCACGGGCAGCTCCTCCACGTCACCGGGGGCGTTGATCCCGATGAAGTGGATGCCGCCCATCAGTCCCGCGAGCCCGACCGCGTGCCGCGCCGCCGCACCGACGAGAACGACGTAGCCGCCGGGGCCGCTGAGATCCAGGAGCGCTTGAAGCGTCTCGGAATCAACGGCGGGAAAGGGGAAAGGGGAAACAGGAAGGGTCGCCACCTCGTCGGCCGCGTTTCCCGTTTTCCCTTTCCCCTTTCCCGCGAAGTTCACGATCCCTTTGACGATGGGAAACTCCCGCCGGCAAATCGGGCACCCGAGGATCCCCGACCGCACCATGCGCCCGTGCATCTCGCCCGTCGACATCACCAGGAAGGCCTCCCCGTGGGGCTCCGGGCAGCGCAGCATTTCCGTCAGCTCGATGTGCACGGCGGGATCAGCCTCGGGCAGTGTACACGGTGGGCATGAGGCGGATCTCGGTGACGTCCACACGCGCGGGCTGGGCGACCGCGTAGCGCACGGCCGCCGCCACATCCTCCGCCCGCATCATGTCCCGGCGCTTGGTGAAGCCCGGCTTGGCGTCCGGGTCGACGGCATCCCAGATCGGGGTATCCACGGGGCCCGGCGAGACGAGCGTGGTGCGCACGCCCGTGCGCGACAGCTCGGCGCGCAGGACTTCGTGCATCCCTCGGAGGCCGTACTTGCTCGCCGCGTAGGCCGTGGAGCCGGTGTAGGCCACGTGGTCAGAGACGGAGCCGATGGTCACGAGGTGCCCGCTGCCGCGACGTACCAGGTGCGGGACAAACGTGCGAGCGATCAGAAACGGACCGGTCAGATTCACGGAGATCGTCCGGGCGAAGTCGTCCGGCGTGGTGTCGGCGACCGGCTTGATGAAAAAGATCCCGGCGTTGTTGACGACGACGTCGGGGACCCCACGCTCGGCGAGGATTCGGGCCGCGGCACGCGCCACGGCGGCGGGATCTGTGACGTCACAGGGGAGATCGGTGCGCCGGTCCGCCGAGGCCTCGACGAGGCTGCGCGCCAGCCGGACCACGTGCGCGCCGGCCGCCTGCAGCTCCTCCGCCACCGCCAGCCCGATGCCGCGCGAGGCGCCGGTGACGACGGCCAGCTTGCCGAGGAGCGGCGCGTCGCTCACTCCCGGCCCCGGCCGCTGTGCACCAGCCGCAGGAACTCGTCGCGCGTTTTCGCGTCCTGGAGCAGGGCTCCCCGGAGCGCGCTCGTGACGGTCTTGGAGTTCTGCTTCTCGACGCCGCGCATCATCATGCAGAGGTGGTAGGCCTCGATCACCACGCCCACACCGCGGGGATCGAGCACCTCCATCAGCGCGTCCGCCACCTGGTCGGTGAGGCGCTCCTGGACCTGGAGCCGGCGCGCGAACACCTCGATGACGCGCGGAATCTTCGAGAGGCCGACCAGCCGGCCGTTGGGCAGGTAGGCGACATGGGCCCGACCGAAGAAGGGCAGCAGGTGGTGCTCGCACAGCGAGTAGATCTCGATGTCCCGGACGCAGACGAGGTTCTCGTGCCGCTCGCTGTACAGGGCGTCGCCGATCACGTCCGCGACCGCCATGTGGTAGCCGCGCGTGAGCCACTTGAGGGAGGCCTCGACCCGGGTCGGCGTCTGGCGCAACCCCTCGCGCGTGGGATCGTCGCCCAGCTGTGCCAGCATCTCCCGCACCAGCGTCTCGAACGGCGTGCGCGTTCCGGCTGCGGGCGTCGGAGGCAACGGCTCCACGTGCTCGTCATGAAAGCCGTGCAGGCTCGCGGACTTGATCTTGTCTCGTCCCATGCTTGTTGGGCCTCCGGCGCAGGACTATCTTCGGCGCTCGTGAAGCTAAAGTTACTCGCTTTCCTGGCGACGGCGGGAGGCTCGGCGGCGTCCGCGCTGTGGACGTTTCCGAGCATCCTCGGGTCCGCGTTCCTCGTCGCCTGGGGCGCGGAAGCCGCGCAGTTCCTGATCTCTCAGGGCCTCGCGCTGGCGATCCTCGCGTGGCTGCAGACGCTGCCGGAGTTCGCCGTCGAGGCCGTGATCGCGTGGGAGGCGGGGCGGGACCCCGACCGGGCCCACCTCGCCATCGCGAACCTCACCGGGGCGATCCGGCTGCTGCTCGGCCTCGGCTGGCCGATGATCTACTTCGTGTTCGCGGCCGCGGGTCGCAGGTCCGCCGCGCGACGCTTCCCCACGATCCGCCTGCACCGCGAGCACGCCGCCGAGATCGTCGGACTCGTCCCGCCGCTCCTCTACTTCGCGGTCATTCTCCTGAAACACCGCTTCGGCTGGGTGGACGCCGTCGTGCTCATCGCCCTCTACCTCGCCTACCTGTGGGTGCTGTTCCGCAACCCGCCCCACGGAGTCGAGAATCTGTCCGACGCGCCCGCCGTGTCTCGCTGGGCATACCGCCAGACTGGCTGGCGCCGGCCCGCGGTCATCATCGGGTTGTTCGGGGCCGGGGGCGCGCTCCTCTACGTGACGGCCCACCCGTTTCTCGAGTCGATGCTCGCCGTGGCGGGACTGCTCGGCGTCAGCCAGTTCGTGCTGGTGCAGTGGGTGGCGCCGTTTCTATCGGAGTTCCCGGAGAAGGTCTCGGCATTCTACTGGGCGCGACGGGTCACCCACGCCCCCATGGCTCTCATGAACCTGGTGTCGAGCAACATCAACCAGTGGACCGTCCTCGCCGCCATGATCCCGCTCGTGTACGGCTATTCCCATCTCCGCCATCACGGGGTGTGGCTCGACTTCCACTTCGACGACGCGCAGCGGCTCGAGCTCCTGCTCACGCTGTTCCAGACCGGGCTGGGGATGCTGGTGCTCGCCAAGATGGAATTCGGTGCGCTCGACGCGGCCATCCTGTTCGTGCTCTGGCTGGCCCAGTTCCTCCGCCCCAGCTTGCGTGACGAGGTGACGATCGTGTACGGCGCGTGGATGGCGATCCTCGTCATCGGATTCGCAGTCGGACGCATGCCGCTGCTGGCGCCGAAGTATTTCTGGGAGACGCTCCGAAAACACGATCGGCCGGCACCGCTGTAACGCGGCCCGGCCGACCGGTACGTCAGGAACGGAGAGGATTATTGAAGCCCGAAAGTAATGACTGGTCCCTCACCATGGCGTCTGCCTTCCCCCCGAGGGGGCATGACATCGGTCACAGTATCTGGGTCCACGATCGAGCCTGTTGGCTCAATAATTCTTCTCCCCGGCCCTGAACTACAATACTACGTGGACCGGAGACGTCAAGCAGGGGCGTTTACACCGGACCGTCACGCGAAAAACGGGGGAGTGCCGTGAACCTCACGCTGGTGGGCGCCATCGTATTGCTCGCGACCTGGGCCGCGCTGGTCTTCGTCGCGCACGTGGGAAGCGGGCCGGTACAGCTCTTGTACGCGGCCGCCGCGATCCTGTTCGCGCGCCGCATCATCGCCGGCGCGCCGAAGTTCCTGTCCTGACGGACCGATCTCCCGGGGCTACTTCGAGCCGAACGTCACACCGACGATCACCGGAAGGAACTTCGTCGCCCCGCCCGCGGTCTGGACGCTGGCGTAGCGGCCTTCGGCGAAGAAGCGCGCCGGACCGATGCCGATTTTCAGCCCCGCGCCGTACGGCTTCACCAGCGCGGCTCGTGTCATGAAGCCGCCTCCTGCGGGAGATTTTCGGTCGAATTGCGCGCTTCATGATCGATGATTCGCTCGCCACGCGCAAGCACGCGGGGCCCCCGCCGGAGTCGACCGGTTACAACGTCGCCTTGAAGAGCAGCCGGTTGGGAGTGCCGTTCCCGTTGCCGGTGATCACTCCCGTCGTAGCGTTCGCAATGATCCAGTTCGCAACCGTCGCGGACGGCTGGTCGCCGTTCGTGGCCTTATAGAGCGCCGCGACCCCGACGACGTGCGGTGTGGCCATCGACGTGCCGCTGAGCGTCATGGTCGTACCGGCCAGGAAGGTCGACTTGATCGACGAGCCCGGCGCGTAGGCCTCGACGCACGTGCCCCAATTGGAGTACGACGCTTTGGCGTCGGTCTTCACCGACGCGGCCACCGTGAAGACGCTGGGAGCACCCGACGGTGACTCGGTGCACGCGTCGACGTTGTCGTTTCCCGCCGCGACCGCGAGGAACACGCCCGAGTTGTAGAGATTCGTAACCGCCTGGTCGAGTGCCGACGACTTGCCGCCGCCGAGCGACATGTTCGCTACGGCGGGGTTGATGTGGTTCGCCGTCACCCAGTCGACGCCCGCGATCACGTCGGAGTTGAGGCCGAGGCCGGCGCAGCTCAGCACGCGGACCCCGTGCAGCGACACCGACTTGGCGACGCCGTACGTGGCCGCGCCGATCGTCCCCGCGACGTGTGTCCCGTGGCCGTTACAGTCCTCGCCCGTCGCGCCCAAGGCATCGTAGACGTTGTTCGCCCGCCCGCCGAACTCGGGGTGCAGGGTCCAGATGCCCGTGTCGATGATGTAAGCGTGGACGCCCGCGCCCGTCGCCGTGTAGCTGTACGTGCCGGACAGCGGCAGCGCGCCCTGATCGATGCGGTCGAGCCCCCACGGATCGCCGTTGGCGTCCATCGACTGCGTCACGTCGGCTCTCATCACCTGGTCGGCTTCCACGTACGACACGGCTGGGTTGCCGCGCACCAGATCGACGCCGATGGCCGGGAGGCTGGCCGAGAAGCCTTTGAGCGCGCTGGTATAGACGTGCAGCAGCGATCCGCCGGCGCGCGTCACGAGCTGTCGCGCCAGGGCGGTGGGGTCGGCGACGGCGTCGTGAAACACCACGATGTACTGCCCGGGCACCGTCGAGCCGCTCGCGGCGCGCTCCGGTGAGCTCGGCTGAGCCGGATTGGATGCAACCTGGCAGCCGGCCAGAACCGCCAGGATCGTGACCGCGACTGCCCCTGCGCGCCCTTGCATGGTGCCCTCGGTGGTGGGTGCTCGCTACACGGTGGGGGCAAATTCCATTCCGAGCGTTGCAGCAGCGACGCAGGGATGCCGGACCGCAAAGCTCTTCTGCAAGTGGGGCGTGCACGCACGCCACGATGTGGCACGCGGGCGACGACGTCAGCCGGCCGTGAGCACCAGCGTCACAATGCCCCACGCGAGCGTGAGCAGCGTCACCGGCACGCCCACCCGCGCGTATTCGCCGAACCCGATCCGCACGCCACGTGTCTCGGCCTTTTCCGCCACGATCAGGTTCGCCATCGAGCCGATGAGGAGTAGGTTGCCGGCGAACGTGGAGCTCATGGCGACGAGGCGCCACACGAGATCCGTGCGGGGGAGGTTGGGAATGACGCTGCGCCACAGCATGACCGCGGGCACGTTGGACACGAGGTTGGAGAGCACCACCATGACCGCGCT
>QHUU01000090.1 GCA_003222155.1 Gemmatimonadota bacterium
CTCTCGCTCACGGCGAAGGAGCTGGGCGCGAAGCGCGGATCGCGGTTGACGAGGCGGGTCTCTCGATCCCCGCGCGGGCGAAACGTGAGGTGGATGCTCCGGCGCAGGGCCATGGGGAAGACGGGCAGACCGCAGTAGTCGATGTGTTCGCCGATCAAGTTCACGCGCCCCGGCGCGCGGACCACGTGCACGGGACCAGAGGGGGAAGGGGGGGCGCCGAACGCCTGCGCGAACGCTGCTACAATCCCGTTCGCGGCCCCGGTCACGCCGGCGCCAGCTCGCGCACGGCGCGACCCGCGGCCTCGAGGTTCGCGAGCTTCATCTCGGAATACTTGCGCGACAGGAGGACCCCGTGGGCGCCTCCCTGGAACGCCGCCCGCACGGCCTGATACACGTCCTCCGGCCGGGTCTTTTTGTCGCTCGCCCCGGTGGGAATGTCGATGTCGATGCCGGGCCAGATCTTGAGACGCGGTCCCGCTCCCGTCACGGCCCGGCGCGTCTCGCGCAGCACGTAGTCGGCCGAGAGGCCCTCTGCGGCAATCCGATCGAGCGGCCGCTCGCGATATTGCTGCACGCCGTAGGTGAACTCGAGCACCTGCTCGGGCGTGAGATCCGCGAACAGGGTCGCCTGGGCGTTGCGGACGTACTGTGCCAGGCGGGGACCGCCGCAGTTGTTGTACATCACGACCTTCAAGAAGTCCGAGTACTTGGCGAACTCGGCGTAATCCTGCTCCGCCCGATAGAACGGCGAAAACGAGTTGTTGTGCCAGACGTGCCAGCCGATGCCTTTATCGGGGGCGATGCTCTTGGCGAGCCGGTACAGATCGCGGTAGGTGTCGTTGAGCCCCTCGTTCCACAGTCGCTCCCAGGCGAGCAGCTCCGGATACCTGACCAGCAGGCGCCAGAACGTCACGAACGCCCCGTCGGCGGGTCGCTGCCCGCCACGCAGCGCCGCGGCCCAGCGCTCGAGCGCGAGATAACCTTCCCGCGCGCGGTCCACGTCGATCGCGGCCTGGCGCGCTGCCTCGAGACAGTGTGGGCAGAAGCAGGCGACGCCACTCCCCCCTCCACCGTGGCTCGCGGCGAGGGCGTTGTCGAGCGGCCCCTGGCGCTCGCTGCCCCACATCAGGCCGTCCACGTCGTACGACCGCAGGTAGTCCTCGGCCAGACCGAGCCAGAAGTTGCGCGTGTTGGGGTTGCGGTGGCAGGCGAGTCCCGTGGGCTTGCCGTGCAGGTCGATCTCGGCCGCCTGGTCGAACCCGGGAACGTCGCGGCGGAACACGTCCTCGAACCAGCAGTACAGCCGCATCCGGCGGCGCCGGGCGGCCGGCAGCACGTCGGCGATCACGTCGTAGGCGGCGTGATCCGGCGCTTTCTCGGGAGCGATACTGGTGCGCCGGTAGAACTGCGGATGCGGCGTCGCGAAGTTGCCTCCGCGGAAAGCGTCGTCGTACTCCTGCTTGCCGTGGTCGGGCAGCGGCTGGCCTCGCAGCTGGCGGCCGGCGATGCCGCGGCCATAGGTGAACGTCGCCAGAAACAGGGTGTCGATCGCCGCCACCTCCTGGAAGCCGTCGAGCACCTTGTCGGTGCCCTCATCCACGAACGACACGGCCCCCACCTGGATGCCGACCATCGGCCGATCGGGTGCTTGCCGGCGGCGCGGCTGACCCCGGGGCGATGCCCCGGGGTCCCATCGAGCCACGCCCGCAGCCACTGCCGCGACAAAGTCGCGCCGTTCCATGGCTCACGCGCTCCGCCAACTGCGGGCCAGGATCGTCTGCCCGGGCATTGCGACGGGCGGCACGGGCATGGGCCCGAACTGCACGTCGGTCGGAACCAGGTCTTGCGGGCAGCTCAGCAGCTCGTCCCAGGCGACCTCCTGGCCGGTGTAGGCGGCCTCGCGGCCCATGATCGCGGTCAGCGTGCTCTCGGCCACCTGGCGGCCCTCGTTGAGCGGCCGGCCCGCGCGAATGCTCGCGATCAGGTCGGCGTGCTCCTGCACGTACGGGTTGATCTTGGGTGCCTGCGGATCCCAGCTCCACGGCGCGGCTCCCGCGATGACCGAGTGGCCGTCCGATGTGCCGCGCGTGCCGACGAACCGCTCTCCGACGCGCGACGCCGTGCCGTCCTGCTGACGGCACATGCTCCTGAGGCGGGCCCCGTTGGGGTATTCGAACTCCACCGCGAAATGGTCGAAGATGTGCCCGTACGCCGGGTCCGTGCGCCGCTGACGGCCCCCCACCCCCATGGCTTTGACGGGATGCGCGCCGAACGCCCAGTTCGCCACGTCGATGTTGTGGATGTGCTGCTCGACCATGTGGTCGCCCGAGAGCCAGGTGAAGTAGAGCCAGTTCCTGATCTGCCACTCGGCGTCCGACCAGGACGGCTCGCGCGGCTTCATCCACAGCCCGCCCTGGTTCCAGTAAACTTCCGCCGCGACGATGTCGCCGATGGCGCCGTCGTGGATCCGCTCCATGGCGGCGCGATACCCGGCGTCGTGGCGCCGCTGCGTGCCCGCGACGACCGCGAGACCCTTCTGTGCCGCGAGCTCGGAGGAGGCCATTACCGCGTGCACCCCCTGCGGGTCCACGGCGACGGGCTTTTCCATGAACACGTGCTTCCCCGCGTCGATCGCGGCCGCGAGATGGCGCGCCCGGAAGGCGGGAGGCGTCGCGAGCAGGACGAGGTCCGCGTTGCCGTCGAGCACCTTGCGGAACGCGTCGAACCCCACGCAGCACTGGGAGTCCTTGACCTTGATCTTGGGCTTGAGCGTCGGGTCTTCCGTCGCCATGGTGGCCAGGCTTTCCCGGCACTTCGCGAGGTGGTCGGAGAAGAGATCGCCCAGCGCCACGAGCTCGACGTTTTCGCTCGACGTGAGGCAGTCCTTCACCGCGCCGGTCCCGCGGCCGCCACAGCCGATCAGGGCGATGCGGATCGGTTGCGGGACGCCGCGGCGGATGGACGGGGCACCGGGGAGGGCGATGGCGGCCGTCGCCGCCGCCGTGGTCTCGACAAATTCGCGACGCGTGACATCTCGGGGGTGTTTGGGGGTCATGACGGGCTCACGGCGTAAGGAGTACGATACGGAAGCCGACGAACGGCGCGTCGGCGAGCCACCAGCGGCTCTTGGGAAACTGCGGATCGGTCTCGTTCCACGCGGGCGTCTGCGCAGCTCGGGTGCTCGGGCCCACGCGCACCGCCGGGTCGGCCCATGATCCCCCGCGCACCACGGGGGGGCCGTCCGGCACGGTGACCCATTCGGCCACGTTGCCGAGCAGGTCGTAGGCGCCGAGCGCGTCGGCCTGTTTCGTGGCGACGGCGTGCGACTGGTGCGCGGCGTTTCCAGCGTGCCAGGCGAGGGCATCGCGGCGTTCGGCCGAAAGCGACGTGTCCGTGCTCAGGCCCAGCCCGAGCGCCCGCGTCCATTGAGCGTCCGTCGGAAGGCCGTAGTGTCGTCCGGTTCTGGCCGAGAGCCACGCGCAGTACGCCCGGGCCGCGCCGTAGGTCATGGCGAGCGCGGGGTAACCGTGGTGTCCGAAGCCCCGGTCGGGTGCGCCGTAGGGGCGGCTGGGTCGCGCTGTGGCGTCGGCAGAGTCGGGTCCTCCGGGCGCGCCCGCCGCGACGTCGAGCCGATACACCCACACGTCGTACTCGTCCCAGGTCACTTCGGTCTTGCCGATCCAGAACGGCGCGACGGCGACGACGCGCGGGCCCGTCGGAGAGTCGAGCGTGACGGTGCCGCCGGGTACGGGGACCATCTCGAAGGTCACGAGCGTCGGCGGGATCGAGTCGCGATAGGGGACCAGGCGGGCCGCGGCCTGGCCCCGCGCCGGCCCCGCCCACGCGGCGAGCAGCGGCGCGAGGGTTAGGTTGGTGGCCATGAGCACCCTGCGCCAGGTCTCGTTCGCCCTCATGGCGGCGCTAGGCGCCCGGCCGGCGCCGGCGCAGGAGCTGCGCCGCCAGTACGCGGAGCTACACATGGGCGTCGCGGTGCGGCTCGTGCTGTACGCACCGGACGACGCGACGGCGCGGCGGGCGGCGCGCGCCGCCTACGCCCGCATGGCGCAGCTCGAGGACGTGATGAGCGACTACCGCCCCGAGAGCGAGGTCCGCCGCCTCGCCGTGCGGGCGGGCGCGGACGTCCCCGTGAGTGGCGATCTGTTCGTCGTGCTGGCGCGCGCGGTCGACTTGTGGCGCCGGAGCGATGGAGCGTTCGATCCGACCGTGGGCCCGTTCGTCGAGCTGTGGCGCGCCGCGCGTCGCACGGGGCGGATGCCGCCGCGCGCCGAGCTCGATGCGGCGGCCCGGCGCGTGGGGTCGGACAAAGTCCATCTCGACTCCGTCGCCCGCACCGTACGGCTCGATGCGCCGGGAATGCGCATCGATCTGGGCGGCATCGCGAAGGGGTATATCCTCGATCGCGCGCTGGACGCGCTGCGGGCGCAGGGGGTGACACGCGCGCTGCTCGAGGCGGGGGGCGACATCGTGTTGGGCGACGCGCCGCCCAGAAGGCGGGGATGGCGCATCGCGCTGTCCGAAGGGGATACGATCCTCGCCAATTGCGCGGTCTCGACGTCCGGCGATACCGAGCAGTTCGTGATCATCGGCGGCGTGCGGTACTCTCACGTGATCGACCCGCACACCGGAATGGGACTGACCAGTCGCCGTGAGGCGACGGTGGTCGCTCCGGACGGCGTCACGGCCGACGGGCTCGCGACTGCGCTCACGGTGCTCGACGACGAGCGCGGCGCCCGGTTGCTGCGCTCCTTTCCGCAGGCGGCGGCGCGGGTGCGGCGTCACAGCCGGTAGGTCTCCTTCGCCAGCTCGTACGCCAGCGCGCGCGCCATGCGGCGGGCGTCGGTCTTGTCGATCACGTGCCGCGCCACGAGCCCCGCCAGGAAGTCGGCGTCCACGCGACGGGCCAGGTCGTGTCGCGCCGGGATGGAGCAGAACGCCCGCGTGTCGTCGTTGAAGCCCGCCGTCTTGTAGATCCCGGCGGTCTCCGTGGTGCGCTCGCGGAACCGCCTCATTCCTTCCAGGGAGTCGTGGAACCACCACGGCGGCCCCAGCCGAAAGCCGGGGTAGTGCCCGGCGAGCGGCGCCAGCTCGCGGCTGTAGGTCGATTCGTCGAGCGTGAACACGACCAGCGTGAGACGCTCGTCGTTGCCGTAGGCGTTCAAGAGCGGGCGCAGGTTGCGCGTGAACTCGGTGGCGACGGGAATGTCGGCGCCGCGATCGGGGCCGAAGCGCTCGAACACCTGGCGGTTGTGGTTCCGCAGCGCGCCGACATGAATCTGCATCACCAGCCCGTCGCGCACCGAGAGGCGCGCCATCTCCATGAGGAGGTGCGCGGTGAAGCGCCGCTCGTCCGCCGGCGTCACGTCACCCTGCCGGGCGCGCTGGAACACGGTTTCCGCTTCGTCTGGAGACAGCCAGGTCGTGTACGGCTCGAGCACCGCATGGTCGGTGGCGGTGGCGCCCATGCTCTTGAAGAACGTGCGGCGATCCTCCAGGGCGCGAATGAATTCGGCGTAGTCCACGAGCGGAGCGCCGTGCTCGCGGCCCAACGCCTCGAGCTCGGTGGGCCATTCGGGCGTGGCGATGCGGAACACGGCGTCGGGGCGGAAGCAGGGAATGACCCGGCCTTTCCAGCCGGATCCGCGGATGGCACGGTGATGGTCGAGCGAATCGCTCGCCGAGTCCGTCGTGGCCAGCACCTCGATGTTGAACCGCTCGAACAGCGCCCGCGGCAGGAACTCGGGCGCGCCGAGCTTCTCTCGGATCTCGTCGTAGATCCGCGGAGCCGTCTCACCCGACAGGCGGTCGCGGATCCCGAACACTTCGTGCAGCTCATAATCGAGCCAGGCACCGGTGGGCGTGCCGCGGAACAGGTAGTAGTGGTCCGCGAACCGCTGCCACACCTTGCACGGATCGGCCTCGACGGGCGCGTCTCCCCCGTCACGACGCGGCACGCCCAGGGCCTCGAGCGGGACGCCGCGGGAGTACAGCAGTCGCAGGATGTAATGGTCCGGCTGCACGATCAGCGCGGCGGGCTCCGCGAACGGCTCATTCCGGGCCAGGATGGCGGGGTCCACGTGCCCGTGGGGAGACACGATCGGGAGCGCCCGCGTCTCGTCGTACAGGTCGCGCGCGACGCGGCGGACGGCCGGGTCGGGATCGAAGAAACGGTCGGCTTCGAGAACGGCGGCCACGCCCTTACACGACCGGCGCCCAGCCCGGGGCGTACTCCCGCTGCCAGGACTTCATCGCCTCGTCGTCGCCCGTGATGTGGCCCGACGCAGGATCGATTCGCAGCGCGCGCCCGGTCGACTGGGCGATGTTGCCCAGATGGCCGAGCAGGACGCTCTTCGCGCCCTCCGTGATCGGCTGATGCAGCGCGGCGCCCGTGCGGATCGCGTCCAGGAAATTCCCGATGTGCTGCGCGGTCATGTCGTCGTCGGCGCTGAGGTTGAGGCCGTCCCCCCGCTTGGCGGCGAGCGACTGCTTCACGGCCTTGCCCTTGAGATCGTAGATCGTGTAGCCGTCGCGGTCCACCACCGCGCTGCCGCCCGTACCGAGAATGGCGGTGCCTCGGCCGCGGTCGAACGTCTCCGCGCCGTTGCAGCTCTGCCCCTGCCAGATGATCGTCTTGCCGTCCGCGAAGTCGAAGCAGGCTTCCTGCGTGTCGGGAAACTCCCAGTCGTCTTCGAAGTGGTAGCGGCCTCCCGTCGAGGTGACGCGGACGGGGTAATCCACGCCCAGCGCCCAGCGAGCGACGTCGATCTCGTGCGTGCCGTTGTTGCAGATCTCGCCCGTCCCCCAGCGATGGAACCAGTGCCAGTTGTAGTGGATCACGTTGTCGCGATACGGCGTGTGCGGCGCCGGCCCCTGCCATAACTCGTAGTCCAGGTTGGACGGGACGGGCGCCACTTTGCCGCGCCCAATGCTCGCGCGGGTGTTGGCGTACCAAGCGCGCGCCAGGTATGGCTTGCCGATGATTCCCTCGCGGATCGCCTGCATCAGCTCGATGGACCGTGGCGCGGAGCGCTGCTGGGTGCCCATCTGCACGACGCGCTGGTGCTTGCGTTGTGCTTCGACCAGCAGCTCGCCCTCTCGCGGATTGTGCCCGCACGGCTTCTCCACGTAGACGTGCTTCCCGGCCTGCATCGCGAGCAGGGCGGCCGGCGTGTGCCAGTGATCGGGCGCCGCGATGACGAGCGCGTCCACGTCCTTGTCGTCGAGCGCCTTGCGGAAATCGCCGAGCCCCTGGACCCCCCGCGCCCCGCGCCGCACGCCGGCGACGGCGGCGACGCCCTTGGCGAGCACGACCGAGTCGACGTCGCATACGTAGGCCACGTCGGCGGTGCGCCAGCTGGCGAACGTGCGCGCCAGGACCGTGCCGCGGCCGTTCAACCCCATGACCGCGACCCTCACGGTATCGCCGGGTGAGCGGACCCACGAGGGAAACTCCGGTGAGGCCACGAGGCTAAGCCCAGCGGCCGAGGCGGTCTTCAGAAATTTGCGGCGTTTCATAGGTCACGCACCTTGATGTTGCGGAAGTAGACCTCGTCGCCGTGATCCTGCAAGACGATGTGTCCCTTGCGCCGGTCTGCGAAGCCGGGAATCGAACGGTACTTGCTCTTGGCGAGGGCGGCGTCCATCGCCGGCGTGCCCAGCTCGAACTCGAGAAGTTTCGCGCCGTTCAACCAGTGCTCGCCGTGGTTGCCACGGAACACGATTTTCGAGTCATTCCATTGCCCCACGGGGCGGAGCCGCTTGCCGGCATTGGGCGCCACGAGCTCGTACAGCGCGCCCGCGCGGTGCGACGGGATCTTGCCGTCCACGTGACGGTCGTCGTCGAGCATCTGGTACTCGAACCCCAGGGCGGAGTGGTTCGGCGTGATGATGCCCTTGGCGATCGCGTCCGGCGTCATCTGACTGCCCTGGGCCATGGACAGCTCTTCGGAGACGTTGTACTTGACGCCGCTGTTCGCCCCGGGCGTCACCTTCCATTCCCAGGTGAGCTCGAAGTCCCCGAACGTGTCCACCGTCATCAGGTCGCCGCCGTTCAGGGGTCGTCCGTCGGGGACCCTGGGCACGTTGCCGGTGGCGATCTTTTTTATCGTGCCGTCCAGCACCACCCAGTGCGCCGTGGGCACGCTGTCGTAGCCCAGCCCGCGCCACCCCGTGAGAGTGTGCCCGTCGAACAGCAGGCGCCAGCCGGCCGCGCGCTCGGCGGCGGTCAGCTGGTTGGGCGACGCGATGCTCGCCGATCTGGTCTGCGCGGAGGCCGTGCCTGCGAGGACGGCGATCAACAAGAGCGAAAAGCGAATCATGACATCTTCTCCAAAGGCAGTGGCTCCGGCGTGACCGCTAGTCGAGCGGGCTGTAGCGTGGGAGCCAGGACATGAATGATGATCCACGCGGACACGTACGCCAGCCCGCAGACCACGAAAATCGGAGCGTAGTTGTTGCCGTTGTGATCGAGGATGCGGCCGGTGGCCCGCTGAAACAGCCACCCACCGAGGGCGCCCGCAAAGCCCCCGATGCCGATGACGGAGGCGACCGCGCGGCGGGGGAACATGTCGCTCGCGAGCGTATAGATGTTGGCCGACCAGCCCTGATGCGCGGCCGCCGCCACGCTCACGAGCGCCACCGCGATCCAGAGACTCCCGGCGCGTGACGCGAGCGCCGTCGGCACGATCGCGAGTGCCATGCCCAAGAGCGCGGTCTTGCGGGCCCGGTTCACCGTCCATCCCCGCTTCATCAGGGCTCCCGACAGCCAGCCACCGGCGACGGAGCCGGCGTCGGCCACGACGTACACGACGACCAGCGGCAGGGCCAGCTGCGACAGCTTGATGCCATAGTCCGCGTCGAGAAACTTCGGCAGCCAGTACAGATAAAACCACCAGATCGGATCCGTCATGAACTTGCCGACGACGACCGCCCACGTCTGGCGTTGCGCCAGCAGCCGGAGCCAGGGGATGTGCGCCGCTGCTGGCTCCGGCGCGTCGCCGCGAATGTGTCCGAGCTCGGCAGCGGAGAGGCGGGGTTGGGCCTCCGGGCTGCGGTACAGCGCCAGCCAGAGCGCGAGCCAAAGGAACCCCAGGCCGCCGGTGGCGACAAACGCCCAGCGCCACCCGAACGTCAACGCGATCCAGGGCACGACGAGCGGCGTCACGATCGCTCCCGTGTTGGTGCCCGCGTTGAAGATCCCGGTGGCGAGCGCCCGCTCGTTTTTCGGGAACCATTCCGCCACGGCCTTGATCGCGCCCGGGAAGTTGGCGGATTCGCCCAGCCCCAGCAGTGCCCGCGCGGCCGAGAACCCCGCCGTGGTACGGGCGACGGCGTGGCCCATCGCCGCGACGCTCCAGGCGACGACCGCCACGGCGAACCCGCGCCGCACCCCTACCCGGTCGAGCCACCGTCCGACCACGAGGAAGCCGACCGCGTACAAGGCGGTGAACCAGGAGACGACGTCGCCGTAGCCCGTCTCGGACCAGTGCAGCTCGCGCTGCAGCGTGGGCGCGAGGATGCCGAGCACCTGCCGATCGATGTAGTTGACGGTCGTGACGACGAACAGGAGGGCGCAGACAGTCCAGCGGTAGCCGAGCCTCCTCACCTCACGAAGTCCTGGTAGTACGTCTCGATCTGCGCGGGCGTGGCCGTGCCCGAGAGGATCAGAACACGGTGGCGGAACGTGGTGGACTCCCCGGACGCGAGCCGGAAGTTCAACTGCTCCTTCCCGTTGCTGAATATGTTCAGGCCCAGCGGATTGGCCGCGAACAGGCCGTATCCTCTCGCGTGCCAATAGGTGGGGAAGCCGACGTTCTTCGGATGGTCCAGCATGGCGAGCGTCACCGGCTCGCCCGCGACGACGCCGGTCAGCATGGTCCAGCGGCCCCGCGTGCCCCACACCGAGTCGCCCTCGACGCCCTCCGAGCTGCGGTAGTGGCCCGTCACGCCGGTGTTGTCGAGCCGCGGCACGGTGGTCGAGTGCCCGCCGGCGTCGGTGAACACTTCGGGCGTGGTTGACGGCTGCTCGAGCGCGCGCGCCACGCGCATGCCGATCAGTCCCTCTTTGTTGTCGACGAACGTCACGGGACCGTCCAGGGCCGTGAGCGTCGTGATGCGATCGACCGCGCGCAATCCGGCGGCGGCGCGGAACACGAAGCGCGTGTCCTCGCGCAACAGGGCTTTCCCCTGCGCGTCCACCCACTCCGCCGTGACCTCGAGCGCGCCCTCGGCCGACCCGCTCTCGACGTGGCGCACGGCCCGATGCACGATCGTGCCCATCTTGGCCGCGCGGTCGGCGGGAATCGCATCCGAGTTGTTCCAGAAGTCGAGCCCGTTCACGTCTCCGTGGTCGAACCACAGGCCGACCTGGTGCGGGTGGTCCACGCGCTCGCCCGGCCGCGGCTCGAGCGGCCAGCCGCGCGTCACCACCGCCCCGGACGCCGCCCGCAGCGGGTAGAGCGTCGGCTTCTTGAGGGTGGTGGGATAGATGTAAGAGGTGAACGGTTTCCCATCGACCAGGACGTCGACACGACGCAACTCCTCGTGCGGCACCACGTCCACCCGAGGCTCGGTCTGCGTTCCCCCTCTCCGCATGGCGGAGAGGGGGTCAGGGGGTGAGGACCCCGGGGCAAGAACCCCCAGACTCACGAGCAGCCATGACTTGCGCATTTCTCAGCCCATTACCACGTCGCGCTTGGCGTCGTCGAACATGACCTTCCGGCCGCTGTGCATCGCCGCGACCGTCATACACAGCGCGACGGAATGGCTGTAGCCCGCATCGATGCTCGCGTTCGGCTGCTTGCGGCTGCGCACGCACTCCATCCAGTTCCGGATGTTGGCGGTGGTGGACGAGTCGGCACCCGTGTTCGCCGCGGTTTCCGCGGGCGCGACCTCCGAGAGCTTCATGGCGGCCAACTGGTTGGCCTTCATCCCCATCTCCGCCGCGGAGCGCTCGTTGAGGCCGCCGGTGGGCGTGATCTCGTTGGTGTCGAGGTTGAGCATCCCGGCGTTCGAGTAGTACAGCTCTTTCGTGCCCCCCGCCGAATTGGTCATGCGGGACGAGTACACGACCTGGAAGCCCTTCGAGGGATCGTCCAGCGGGCCGTAGTCGAACACGATCGTGGCGGTGTCCCAGCTCTTGCGCCCGTCTTTCCAGAGGTACACACCGCCGTTGGCCACGACCGAGCGGGGGCGAGGCAGCCCCGTGAACCAGTGCACCGTGTCGATCTGGTGTACCATCCACTGGTCGGGGATGCCCGACGAGTAGGGCCAGAACAGGCGGTATTCGAGATACTTGCGCGGGTCCCACGCCTCGTACGGCAGGTTGCAGAGAAAGCGCTTCCAGTCGGTGTCCTGCTCCTTGAGCGCGGCGACGAGCTGGGGGCGACGCCACCGCCCCGGCTGGTTCACGTTCCAGGTCATCTCGGCCATGACGACGTCGCCGAACTTCCCCGAGCGGATGTATTCGTTGGCCATCTGGTAATTCGTGGCGCTGCGCCGCTGGGTGCCGATCTGCACCACGCGGTCCGACTTCTTGACCGCGTCACGGATCGCGATGGCGTCCTCGATGCGATGGGCGAGCGGCTTCTCGATGTACGCGTCCTGTCCCGCCTGCATCGCCTCGACGCCGTGATAGGCGTGCTGGAAGTCCGCGGTCGAGATGACGACCGCGTCGGTGGCCCGCGCCGCATACATCTCCTCGTTGTTGCGGAACGCGCGCGGCTTGGTCCCCATCACTTTTTCGATCCCGGCCACGCCCTCGTCGCGGCGCCGGCTCCAAATGTCGGACACGGCGACGATCTCGAAATTGAGCTGCTTGCCGAGCTGGCCGTACGCGGGGAGGTGTGCCTGCCGGAAGCGGTCGGAGAAGCCCACGATGCCGACCCGCACGCGATCGTTGGCGCCGAGGATCTTCGCGTAGCGCGCGGCCGGGAGAGCGGCGGCCGCGGCACCGACGACCTTTACAAACTCCCGGCGAGGCAGCCTTCTCGTGTGCTTCGACATGTGTCGTCTCCTTGTTTCGGTGCTCAAAAAGCGTGGACGGTCGGGCCAGCGGCGAGACCGGCCAGCGCGCCGCGCATGTAGGCGAACGACTGTTTCATGCCCGGCAGCGGGGCATCGGCGTCGATCTCATACTCGAGGTTGACGTATCCACGATAGCCCATCGTGCCGAGCTGCCGGAAGATGCCCGCGATCGGGATCGCGCCCTCGCCGACGATGCACTGGCTGCCCTTGGCCGTGAGGTCGCGCAGGTCCTTCATGTGCATGTCGAGCAGCCGCGGGCCCGCATCGGCGACGGCGCGCACGACGTCGGTGCCGGTACGCACCGTGTGCCCCACGTCAATGCACAGGCCGATGCGGGCGTCAAGCTTCTTGACGTGCGGCAGCGCGTCGTACGGGGAAGGGAAGTGCTTGTCCTCCGGCCCGTGGTTGTGGATCGCGACCTTGATGTCGTACTGCTTGGCGAACCGCTCGATGCGCGGCAAGAGCTTCGGATCCGTATGGATCGCGATGAGCGGCATGCCGGCGGCCTTGGCGTAGGCGAAGTATTTCTCCACGCCGGGGTCGGTGTCGTCGTCGAACGTGATCACGCCGCCGCCCACGATCACGAGTCCGGCCGCCTCGATCTCCCGTCGTGCGGCGGCCAGCTGCTCCGGCGACAGCTCGAACGGCAGGTGCACGGACTTGAAGTTGACGTAGGCCGTCCCGAGCGCCTTCACCATCTCGACGGCCTTGTCGCGCGGGAAGTTGCGGAGGGAGTAGCTCGCCACCCCGAGGTTAATCGAGGTTGGTGGAGGTTGTGAAGGTTCTGGAGGTTGTGGAGGCAGTATCCTGGGCACACCCACGGCTACGCTGGCCATAGCCGCGACGCTCGTGCCCAGAAACTCGCGCCGCGGCACCGGAGCGTGGGACATGGTCAGTATCCCGGGTTTTGGGTGTAGCAGCAGGTCGTGCCGTCGATCTGCGTCCGCGGGATCGGCCGCAGCGCGTGGTACGGCTGGACGTTGGGTCCGCCGTCGGGGTTGTACGCTCTGACCCGCGACACCAGGGTGTGCGTCCGCACCAGATCGAACCACCGCTGCATCTCACCGGCCAGCTCGCGCGCCCGCTCGTTCAGAATTTCGCCGAGGGTGAGCTGGGCGAGGGTGAGGTCCATCTCCGCCTCGTGGCCCGGGATGGCGGCGCGGCGCCGCACGACGTTGATGTACGGGAGCGCGTCCGTCGCCTTCCCGTTCCGCAGCAGCGCCTCGGCCGCGATCAGGTACGTCTCGGCCAGCCGGGCGACGAAGAAGTCGCGCGAGCCGCGCTCGTCGTTCACGCTCAGCCGGAACGGGTCGTGGAACTTGTTCAGCGACGGGAAGATCCTGTTGCTGTACGTCCGCGGCGTGTAGACGCGGTACGGCCGGGCCGCCACCGCCGAGTCCGTCAGGACCGTGTCCGAGACGTAGACCGCGGTGTCGCCGAGGTGGAATTTCGGTGCGCCCGACACCGGGTCCTTCGGGATAGTCGCCGCGTTATTGGCGTACCACACGCGGGTGAACTGACTCTGGTAGCGCGAGTCCTTGGTGCGATCGTACAGGCCCAAGAAGAACGTGGTGGGCCGGAAGCGCTTGAACGGACGGCCGTTGGCGATATCGCGCTGCATGCCGGGCAGCACGTCGTACTCCATCAGGAAGTACAGATGCCCCTTGTTGCCGTTTCCGGTGGTCAGCGGATCGTTGGTGAACTGCACCGACCAGATGACTTCCGCGTTCTTCTCGTTGTTGAAGTCGAACACGTCGGCGAACCGCGGCAGCAGCGCATACTGGCCCGACTTGATCACCCGCTGTGCGTAGTCGGCTGCGTTGGCGAAGTCGCCCGCCTGCTGTTTAGCGGCTTCGTCGGCGGCTGAGTCCGGGTCGCGCTGCCAGGTCAGGTACACCTTGGCCAACAGGTGCTGTGCGGCGCCCTTGGTGGCGCGCCCGTACTCCTTGGCCACGTACGGTAGCGTCGCTTCGGCGTATTTCAGGTCATTGATGATGGCTTCATACACACTGTCCACCGGCGCGCGCGTGAACTGCGTGGACGGGGTGGTTGTCGGCTCGAGCTTGAGGGTAACGGGCCCGTACATCTGTACCAGGTCGAAGTAGTAGAGCGCTCTGAGAAAGCGCGCTTCGGCCACGCGCTGCGCCTTGAGGCTCGAGTCCATCGGCACCGTCGGCGCCTGGGCGATCGCCGTATTGGCCGTGTTGATCGCGCGATAGAAATCGGCCCAGGTGTCGCGGATGAAGTCGACATCGGGGTTCAGCTGCGCCGTATACTCGTTGATGTACTTGTAGCTCCCGTCGGCGCCCTCGGTGTAGATGTCCGTCCCGAACTCGGTGAGCGTGAAGCCGCGCTCCTGCGCGTAGAAGCTTCGCAGCGGCTCGTAGGTGGCGTTGACCAGCGCCTGGAACACGTCGGGCGTCGGGTACGGCTGATTGGCCAGGCCGCTGATCAGGTCTTCGTTCAAGTCCACGCAGGCGGCGAGGCTCAGCAACCCCGCGCCCAGCAGTGCCATCATGCGTCTCGACATGCGGGTCTCCCGGCCTCTAGAAACTCAGCGTGACGCCAGTCAAGAGCGTCCAGTAGCTCGGCGTGGCGGCGGCCTCCGCGTAGCCCGCGCTCGTCCGGTCGCCCGTGCCCGTCCGTGACTCCGGGTCCAGTCCACGGAAGCGCGTGAACAGGAACGGATCGAGCGCCGTCACGTAAAACCGCAGCGACCGGGCGTGCCACGGCCCCCCATGGACGCCTGGCAGCGTGTAGCCCAGCGTGATGCTGCGGACGCGGATGAACGACCCGTCCTCGTAGCGCCGCGTGTCGCCGAACGGCGGATTCTCCTGATTAAAGGTGGGGCGAGACTCGACATTCGAGGGGTGGGTCGGCGTCCAGTAGTCCGTGACGAGGTTGTTGTAGCGACCCTGCATCGTGCTCTCGCCCACGAGGAATTGGTCGTTCGCCATAAAATCCACCCGGGCGACCGTCATGAGGGAGAGGTCGAATCGCTTCCAGTCGAACCGGCTCGTCATGCTCCCGGTCCAGGCGGGGAACGGCGTCCCGAGGATGACGCGGTCGTTGCCGTCGATCTTCCCGTCGCCGTTCACGTCGGCCACGCGGATCTGTCCGGGCTTCGCTTTGTATTGCTTGGCCAAGAGGGAGTCTTGCGCCTGCCAGATTCCCACGAACTTGTTGTCGTAGTACACGTCGATGGGCTGCCCGATGAACCACTTGTTCAGGACGTCGTTCACGCCACCATAGAGACTGACGATCCGGTTGTGGTTGGTGGACCAGTTGAGGTCCTGGCTCCAGCGGAGCCCGTGCCAGTCCTCGATCGGCACGACCGACAGGGCCACCTCGAGGCCGGTGTTGCGCGTCGACCCGATGTTCTGGAGGATGCTGGTATACCCGTTGGTGGGGGGGATCTGCCGCCGCATGATCAGGTCCTTCGTGTCCGCCCGATAGTAGTCCACGGAACCCGACAAGCGGCCGCGCAGCGCGGTGAACTCCAGCCCGAGGTCCAGTTGGCCGGTGTTCTCCCACTTGAGGTCCGGGTTCGGCAACGAGCCGGGTCGGTATCCGGGTGCCGCGTTGTTGTTGTACGAATACATCACGCGGGTCATGGACCCCAGTGTCTGATACGGGTCGATTGCCGTGTTGCCGGTGTGCCCGTAGCTGGCCCGGAGCTTCAGATCGGAGAAGAGGTTGGTGCGCCGGATGAAGCCTTCCTCGCTCAGGCGCCACGCCAATGCCACCGATGGGAACATGGCGTACTTGTGCCCGCGGGCGAGCCGCGACGACCCGTCCACCCGGGTCGTCAACGTGAGGAGATACTTGTCCTTGAACGCGTAGTTCAGCCGGGCCATGTACGATTGCAACGCCCATGCGGTCAGGTCGCTATACAGGCCGTCGATGTGGGTGGCGGACCCGATGTCGTAGAACTGCTGCCGCTCGTAGGGAAGGCCGGCCGCGTGCATCGTGTCATCCTCGGTCCGCTGCTGCTGGATGCTGTACAGCAGGGTGAGGTCAACGCGGTGGTCGCTGCCCACGTTGCGGCGAAACGTCAGGATGTTGTCCAACGTGTAGGCGGTCGTGCGGTTCTCCCACAGCCCCGCATCCGCGCCGCTGCCCTGATTGACCTGGGTCTGGGCTCCCTGGAACACGCCACGCCGGTTCGAGCTCACGTTGCCGCCGAAGTTCACTCGCCAGGAGAGTGCGTCCGTCAGGCGGTAGTCGGCGAATAAGGTCCCGGACACCAGCGTGTTTGCCCGATTGTCCACCCAGTTCTGCACGTCCGAGAGCGGGTTCACGCGCTGCCCGTCCGGGGTCGGCTTGAACAGGAGGTTCCCCGCGCTGTCATACGGCACGGCGAGAGGGTTGTTGAGGAGCGCCTCGCTGTAGATGCCGTCGCCTCTGCCCAGGTTCTGGTCGGTCCGGACCAGCGACGCCGAGGTTCCCACCTTGAGGCGGTCGTTCAGCTCGTGGTTGAAGTTGAACCGCACAGACCGCCGCGTGAAATCTTGACCCTGCAGGATGCCCTGCTGAGTGAGCTGCCCCCCGCTCAACGCGAAGCGCGTCCGCTCGTCACCGCCCGCGATGCGGATCTCGTTGTTGACCTGCTGGCCTTGGCGCAGCACCAGATCCTGCCAATTCGTCGAGCGCCCGGCCTGGATCGACGCCAGCTCGACCGGCAAGAAGATCTGGGCATCGCCGGAATCGCAGGCCGCGACGCCGGCGTCGCAATGGTAGTTCCCGGTCGTGCGGTTCGCGTCGCGCTTGAGCTGCGCGTACTGCTGGCCGTTCATCATCTGGATGCGGGATCGTTCCCGCTGCACGCCGACATAGCTGTCGTACGTGAAGGTGGTCGGTCCCGCGCTGCCCTGTTTTGTGGTGACCAGCACGACGCCGTTCGCGCCACGCGAGCCGTAGATCGCCGTGGCCGAGGCATCCTTCAAGACCTCGATCGACGCGATGTCGTTCGGGTTCAGATCGGTGACGCCTGCCGCGGGAATCCCGTCCACCACGTACAGCGGATCGTTGCCGGCCGTGACGGAACGCGCGCCGCGCACCCGGACGCGGACGCCGTCGCCCGGCTTCTGGCCAGTGGTCACGATGTCCACGCCCGCCACGCGTCCCTGGATCGCGCCGACGGTATTCACGGTGGGCGTGCTTTTCAGGTCTGCGGCCGCGACGGAGGAGATGGAGCCCGTGATATCCCTGCGGACCTGCGTGCCGTAGCCGACGACGACGACTTCCTGCAGGGCGACCGGCAGCGGCTGCAGGTGGAGGTTCGCGGTCGCGGTCTGACCTGGCGCCACGACCACGCCCGCGACCTCGCCGACCTCGTACCCGATCAGCCGGGCCTGCAGCCGGTGTGTCCCTGGGGGGACTTGGGCGATCGCAAACCGACCGTCGTGGTCGGCTGTGGCGCCCAGGCCCGTGCCCGCGACGGTGACGCGGACCTCCGGGAGCGCGAGGCCGGTCTCCTGTGCGGTCACGACACCGGCGATGACGCCGGTCTCAGGCGCGACAGGCCCTACCTGCTGGCCCGCCTGCTGGGCCCGCCCGACTCCGAGCGGCAGCAGCGCGCAAAGCAGCAGGTAAAAGGAAAGGCTTGGAGAAACGGCGGTGCGACGGCGCTTCCGCATCGGTCCTCCCGGTCGACGGCGTTCCGGTTCGAGTGTGCGACCGCAAGCGGCGTGCCCCTCGTGAGGTCGGTCACGCGGTGCGCGGTGACGCGTGTACGGATCGCGTCCCGCGATGCTCGCATCCTACGGGTGTCGCGCCGCCGCGACGCGGGGCCGGGCAGGTGCGGGGTCCGACCGACACCGCTGCCCGCAGTGAGGGCGGGCGCACGTCTTGCGATGCAACGCCCCGCGCAGCCCCATGCTCACACATCCCTCACCCGACCCGACGGGCCGACGGGCGGCGCCGCAGCGCGCCTCGCGCCTGCTCGGGGGCGTCGTGCTGGCCGCGGTGGCCGTGGGTGTGCTCGGCGGCTGCGAGCTGCGTCGCGTCCCGGACGGCGCGTGGCGGCTGCGGGGGCTCGCCACTCGGTCACCCTCCGCGCAGGCATCATCGACCGCGGCGCCGCCGCGAGTCTATGCGCTCGACGCGGAGGGGCTGACCCGCGCCAAACGGCGCATCGAGAGCGGCGACCAGCGGCTCCAACCGGCGTACGACCGGCTCGTGCGAGAGGCCGGAGCCGCACTGCAGGTCCCCGCGGCGTCGGTGATGGACAAGCGCCGCATCCCGCCGAGCGGCGACAAGCACGACTATGTGAGCATGGGTCCGTACTGGTGGCCCAACCCCGCCAAGCCGGGCGGCCTTCCCTACGTGCGGCGCGACGGTGAGCGCAATCCGGAAATACGCAACGACTACGACGCTCCCCGACTCGCCGCCGTCACCGGCGCCGTCACCACCCTCGCCCTCGCGTATTACTTTACCGACGACGAGACGTACGCGCGGCGCGCCACCCTGCTGTTGCGCACGTGGTTCCTCGATCCCGCCACGCGGATGAATCCGCACCTGCGGTACGGACAGGGCATTCCGGGCATTACCCAGGGCCGGGCCGCTGGGATCATCGAAACGCGCGGGTTCGTCGGCGTGGTCGACGCGATCGGCATGCTGGAGCGCTCCCCCGGCTGGACGGCCGCGGACGACCGCGGCATGGCACAGTGGTTCTCCACGTACCTCGGGTGGCTGCGCTCGAGCCCCATCGGCAAACAGGAGCGCAACGCGCACAACAACCATGGCACGTGGTACGACGCGCAGGTCGCGGCCCTGGCGCTCTTCACCGGCGACACCGCGCTGGCGCGCTCCACGCTCGCGGCCGCCAGGACGCGCCGCATCGGCGCGCAGGTCACGGCCGACGGCCGCCAGCCCTACGAGCTGGCCCGCACCCGCTCCCTCGCGTACAGCGCGATGAACCTCGAGGGCCTGTGCCGGTTGGCGGAGCTGGCACGACACGTTGGTGTGGACCTCTGGTCCTACCGCTCGCCGCGGGGGGGCAGCATCCGGAAGGCGCTCGACTATCTGGCACCGTACGCCGATGCGCGGCGCAAGTGGCCCGGCCGCCAGATCACGCCGACCGAGCCGGACTTCCTGGTGCTGCCGCTCGAGCAGGCCCGCCTGGCGTACGGCGACGCGCGCTATGGCGCGCTGCTGCGGCAGATCCCGGAAGACGCCGTCCGCTCGCACCGCGCGCAGCTCTTGTATCCCGAGCCGGACTCCGTCCCCGGATCCCCGCGCGCCGGCTCATGACCTCGCCCGGCGACATCGACCGGCGTGAAGCGCTGCGCCGCGCCGCGCTCGTGCTGGGCGGCGTGTTGTCCGCTCCGCTCGCCGCGGGCGTGCTCGCGGGCTGCGAGGCGCGTGGCGTGCCGGACGGGAGATGGCGTCCCCGCGCCCTCACTGCGGACCAGGCCGAGCTCGTGGCCACGATCGCCGAGCAGATTCTTCCCGAGACGGACACCCCGGGGGCCCGCGCCGTGGGCGTCCATCGCTTCATCGACGCGCTGCTGGCGGAGTCGTACTCAGCGGAGCAGCGGGAGCGTTTCGTGGCCGCCCTGGCGGAACTCGGCCGGGCCTTTCAGACGAGCACGCCGGACCAGCAGCGCGCCCTGCTCGATCGCTTGGACCACACGGCAGCGCCGTTCTTCCGCACGCTCAAGGAGCTGACGCTCGTCGGCTATTACACGTCCGAGATCGGCGCCACGCGCGAGCTGCACCATGCCCCGGTCCCGGGCCGCTACGACGGGTGCGTCCCGCTCGCGCAAGTCGGGCGGACGTGGGCAGTGTGACCCGCGACGATCCCTACGACGCCATCGTCGTCGGCTCCGGTATCACGGGCGGCTGGGCCGCCAAGGAGCTATGCGAGCGGGGGCTCAAGACGCTGGTGCTGGAGCGCGGCCGGCACGTGGAGCACGGGAAGGACTACGTCACGGAGTGGCTGCAGCCCTGGCAGCTGCCGCACCGCGGCCGCGGCGAGCAGGAGCTGTACGAGCGCGACTACCCCGTCCAGAGCAAGAACTACGCGTTCGGGGAGACGACCCGGCACTTTTTCGTCAACGATCGGGAGCATCCGTACATCACGGCCGACGATCAGCCGTTCCGCTGGATCCGGGGCTACCAGCTCGGCGGCCGCAGCTTGATCTGGGGCCGGCTGTGCTGGCGCTGGAGCGACCTCGACTTCGAGGCGAATCGGAAAGACGGCCACGGCGTCGACTGGCCGATCCGATACAAAGATCTGGCCCCCTGGTACGCGCACGCCGAGCGGTTCGTGGGCGTGAGCGGCGAGCGGCTGGGCCTCGCGCACCTGCCCGACGGCGAGTTCCTCCCGCCCTGGCAATTGAACTGCGCCGAACAGGTCGTGAAGCGCGGGATCGAGCGCGTGTTCCTCGGGCGTCACATGACCATCACCCGGGTCGCGAACCTGACCGAGCCGCACAACGGGCGCGGGCGCTGCCAGGCGCGCAACCAGTGCGCCCGCGGCTGCAGCTACGGCGGCTACTTCTCGAGCCTGAGCGCGACGCTGCCGGCGGCGCAGAAGACGGGAAACCTGACCGTCCTCACCGACGCGATCGTGCACAGCGTGATCTACGACGAGCGCAAGGACCGGGCGGTGGGCGTGCGCGTGATCGACCGCAACACGAAACAGACGCGCGAGTACGCCGGACGCCTGATCTTTCTCTGCGCCTCGACCCTCGGTACCGCGCAGATTCTCCTGAGCTCCACTACGCCCCGCTTCGCCACAGGACTCGCCAATTCGAGCGGGGAAGTGGGCCATAACCTGATGGACCACATCTCCAAGGCGGGCGCCAGCGGTACGGTGCCTGGCCTCGCGGACAAGTACGTCTACGGCCGGCGGCCGACCGGGACGTACATCCCGCGCTTCCGCAATGTGGGAGGGCGTGGGGAGGCGAAGGTCGGTTTCCTCCGGGGATATGGGATCCAGGGCGGAGCGGGACGCGACGGCTGGATGCGCGGCGCCACGCTCGCGGGATTAGGGGCGGAGCTGAAACGGCAGCTGCGGGAGCCCGGGCCGTGGCAGATGACGCTGCAGGGATACGGCGAGTGTCTCCCGCGGCACGAGAACTACGTCGATCTCGACCCGGCGCGCACGGACCAGTGGGGGATCCCCTTGTTGCGCGTGCACTGCGCCTGGAGCGAGAACGAGCGCGCCATCCGTGAAGACGTGAAGACCCAATCGGCCGAGATGCTCGAAGCGGCCGGGTGCAAAGACGTCGAGACGTACGACCACGACGGTCCGCCGGGGTTCAGCGTGCACGAGATGGGGACCGCGCGCATGGGCCGCGACGCCAGGACGTCGGTGCTCAACGCCTACAACCAGGCGCACGACGTGCCCAACCTGTTCGTCACCGACGGCGCGTGCATGGCGAGCTCGTCCTGCGTGAATCCGTCGCTGACCTACATGGCCCTCACCGCGCGGGCGGTGGACTACGCGGTGGGCGAGCTCAAGCGCCGCAACCTGTGAGCGGGTCCGCGCGCGCCGCGCAGGCGCAGGTGGTGGCGACGTCGTTCTTGGCGCTGTTCGCGATCGTCGGCATCGCGCTCTACGGCTTGCCGTTCTTTTACGACTACATGGTGCGCGAGTTCGGCTGGTCGCGCGCCCAGGTCACGTCGGGCAATGCGGTCTCCAAGCTGATCGTGGGGCCGCTGTTCGGCTTCTTCGCCGGCTGGATGGTGGATCGGTTCGGCCCGCGGCGCCTGATGGTGGCGGGGATCCTGATGGCGGGCATCGCGCTGGTGGGGCTCGGCGCGATCCACACGCTGGCGGGCTTTTACTTCTTCTATCTCTTCAACGCGCTGGGCAACGTGTGCGGCGGCCCGCTCCCGAACCAGGTGCTCCTGTCCCGCTGGTTCACGGTGGCGCGCGGGCGTGCCATGGGGTTCGCCTATCTCGGGATCGGCATCGGGGGCGCGCTGGTACCGTTCCTGGCGGTGTGGCTGGAACGGGTGGTGGGATGGCAGGGAGCGTTGCAGCTACTCGGCGCGCTGATCATCCTCGTCGCCCTGCCGCTCGCGCTCGTCGTCAGGGAGTCGCCGGAGCAAACCTCCCCAACCTCCCGGACCTCCCCCAACCTCCCCCAACCTTCCGTCGGTACGGTCTTTCGCGCGCCCGCGTTCTATCTCCTTCTCGCGGGCAGCATGTGCTCGATCGCCGCGGTGGGCGGCACCAACCAGCACTTGAAGCTCTTCCTGAGTCTCGATCACGGCTTCACGCAGGCTGCGGCCGCGCGGATCGCCTCGCTGGTGCTCGCCTCGAGCCTCGTGGGCCGGCTGGGGATGGGATGGCTGGCGGATCGGTACCCGAAGAAGTACGTCATGCTGCTGATCTATGGGCTGGTCGCGTCGGGAATCCCGCTGCTGTTCCTGGTCGGCAAGCCGGGGGCGATCTACCTGTTCGCCGTGATCTTCGGCATCGGACTGGGTGGGGAATACATGGTCATTCCCCTCATGGCGGCCGAGCTGTTCGGCGTGCGCGTGCTGGGGCGCGCCATGGGCGTCGTCCTGACGGCCGACGGCGTGGCCGAAGCGGTCGCGCCCGTGCTCGTGGGCCGGATGCACGACGTGTCCGGGAGCTACGCCACCGGCTTCGTGGCGGTGATCGCGTTCGCGCTGGCGGGCGCCGTTGCGATTTCGTTCTTGCCGCGGGCCTCACCCCCTGTCCCCCTCTCCCTATCGGGAGAGGGGGAACGCTCTGCCGTCCCCCCTCTCCGCATTGCGGAGAGGGGGACAAGGGGGTGAGGTGAAACGCGTCGGCGTGATCATGAACGGTGTCACCGGGCGTATGGGGCTGAACCAGCACCTGGTGCGATCCATCCTCGCCATCCGCGAGCAGGGCGGGGTGCCGCTCCCCGACGGCGACCGGCTCGTCCCGGACCCAATACTCGTGGGCAGGAGCGAGGCGAAGCTCCGGGAGATCGCGGCCGCTCATGGCCTGACCCGCGTTTCGACCGACTTGGACGCCTGCCTCGCGAACCCCGCGGACGAGATCTACTTCGACGCCACCGTGACGAGCCTGCGCGTCGGCCACGTGCGTCGCGCGATCGCGGCGGGGAAGCACGTCTACTGCGAGAAGCCGGTTGCGGCCACCACCGCCGAGGCACTCGAGCTCGCGAGCGCGGCCAGCCGGCGCGGCGTGAAGCACGGTGTCGTCCAGGACAAGCTCTTCCTCCCCGGCATCCGCAAGCTCAAGCGGCTGGTGGACGACGGCTTGTTCGGTCGCATCCTGAGCGTGCGTGGGGAATTCGGGTACTGGGTGTTCGAGGGCGACGACGAGGGCGCCCCCGCACAGCGACCCTCGTGGAACTATCGCCACGAAGACGGCGGCGGACTTATCCTCGACATGTTCGCCCACTGGCGCTACCTGCTCGACCACACATTCGGGGCGGTGACTTCGGTGCAGTGCACCGGAGCCCGTCTCATCCCCGAGCGGGTGGACGAGCAGGGCCGCCGTTACGCCGCGACGGCCGACGACGCCGCGTACGCCATGTTCGCGCTCGAAGGCCCTGTGGGGCAAATCCTCGCGCAGTTCAACTCGTCGTGGGCGGTGCGGGTGTATCGCGACGACCTGCTGCAGATCCAAGTCGACGGCACGCTCGCGAGCGCGGTCGCGACCTTGCGCCGCTGCAAGATCCAGCGCCGCGCCGACACGCCACGCGCGGTGTGGAACCCCGACGTGCCCGACCCGGTCGACTACCGCGCGTCGTGGCAGGACGTGCCCGACGACGGGCCCTTCGACAACGCGTTCAAAGTGCAGTGGGAGCGGTTCCTGCTGCACGTCGCGACGGGCGCGCCGTTTCCCCACGACTTCTGCGAGGGGGCGAAGGGGGTGCAGCTCGCGGAGCTGGCGCTGCAGTCGTGGCGCGACCGGCGCTGGATCGACGTCCCGGCCCTTAGTCCCCCCTGTCCCGAAGGGAGAGGGGGTCAGGGGGTGAGGACTGGCGGCCGGAGCCGCGCCCCGGGGAACAAGGTCATCCGTCTACCACTCTCCGACGGCAGCATCGCGCCCTACGCGATGCACGAGCCGGTCGTGTGGAGCGCGCCGACGGGACCGATCCGGAGCCGGGTGGCCTACGCGGCGGCCCATGTCGTGTGCGATCCGCGCGCCGACCGCGATCCTCTGTCGGCCGCGCCGGTCGACTGGGAGGCCACGCTCGCGTATCGCCGCCACCTGTGGTCTCTCGGTCTGGGCGTCGCCGAAGCGATGGACACGGCCCAGCGCGGCATGGGCCTCGATTGGCCCGCGGCGCGCGAGCTGATCCGCCGGTCGCTCGCCGAAGCGGGCGCGACGGGCGGCACGATCGCGTGCGGCGCCGGCACCGACCAGCTCGCGCCGGCCGACGGGGTCACACTGGCCGACGTGGAGCGCGCCTACGAAGAGCAGGTCGGTTATGTGGAGGGACGAGGGGGAAGGGCGATTCTCATGTCGAGCCGGGCGCTGGCGCGCGCCGCGCGCGGACCCGACGACTACGCCCGCGTCTACGGGACCGTGCTGCGGCAGGTGAGTCGCCCCGTCATCTTGCACTGGCTCGGCGACATGTTCGATCCGCAGCTCGCCGGCTACTGGGGCACGCGCGATATCGACGAGGCCATGGGCGCATGTGTCCGGCTCATCACGGAGCACCATACGAAGATCGACGGGATCAAGATCTCGCTGCTCGACGCTGAGCGCGAGATCGCGCTGCGCCGCAGGCTTCCGGACGGCGTGCGCATGTATACCGGGGACGATTTCAATTACGAGCGGCTGATTCTGGGCGACGCACAAGGATACAGCGACGCGCTGCTCGGCATCTTCGACGCGATCGCGCCCGCGGCCTCGGTGGCGCTGCAGGCGCTCGACCGCGAGGACGTACCGGCGTATCGCGCGGCGCTCGAGCCCACCGTGCCCTTGGCGCGTCATATCTTCCAGGCCCCGACGCATGCGTACAAGACCGGCATCGTGTTCCTCGCGTACCTGAACGGCTACCAGGCACACTTCCGGATGATCGGCGGCGCGGAGAGCTGGCGCTCCGTGCCGCACCTCGCCGAGCTGTTCCGGCTCGCGGACCGGGCCGGGCTCCTGGCGGATCCGGACTGCGCGGCGGATCGGATGCGGCGGGTGCTGCCGCTCGCCGGCGTTGACTGACCCATGGACAGCCTGGGGCGCCTCAGCTTCAACCAGATCACCGCCGAGCGCGCGAGTCTCAAGGACGTCGTCGACGCCTGCGCCCGCCACGGCGTGCCGTACGTCGCCGTGTGGCGCCACAAGCTCGCCGAGGTGGGGGTGAAGACGGCGGCTTGTCTGCTGCGCGACGCGGGCGTCCGTGTGTCGAGCGTGTGCCGCGGCGGGATGTTTCCGGCGGCCGGTGGCGACGAGCGGGCGGCGCGGATCGAGGAGAATCGCCGCGCCGTGGACGAGGCGGCGGCGCTGGGGGCGGAAGTGCTGGTGCTGGTATGCGGGGCGGCGCCCGACAAGGATATCGCGGCCGCCCGGCGCATGGTGGCCGACGGCATTGCGGCGCTGGTCCCGTACGCGCGGGAGCGCGGTGTGCGCCTGGGGATCGAGCCGATGCATCCGGGATTCGCGGCCGAGCGCTCCTGCATCACGACGCTCGGGGAGGCGCGCCGACTAGCCGAGCGGTTCGACCCGGCGACCGTGGGCGTCGTGGCCGACGTGTATCACATCTGGTGGGACCCCGAGCTGTACGACGAGCTGGCACGGGTGGCCGGCCGGGTGGTCGGGTTTCACGTCTCGGATTGGCTCGTCCCGGTGCACGACATCCTGATGAATCGCGGGATGATGGGGGACGGCGTGATCGAGCTGCGGCGCATCCGCGAGGCCGTCGAGCGCACCGGCTACGCCGGCCCGATCGAGGTGGAGATCTTCAACCAGGGCGTGTGGGATACGCCGCTTGATACCCTCGTACCGCTGATTAAGGAGCGATTTCTCTCATGCGTGTGACGACCACATGTCTCCTCGCCGTGTGCCTCGCCGGCCGCCCGCTCGCGGCGCAAGTGGTTCCCATCGGCGCCAACGACATCTCCGGTGTGGTCACCGGCCCGAACGGACCGGAATCGGGCGTCTGGGTCATCGCCGAGACCCACGACCTGCCGACGAAGTTCGTCCGCATCGTCGTGACCGATGATCAGGGACGCTACCTGATACCAGACCTCCCCAAAGCGACGTATGGAGTCTGGGTGCGCGGCTACGGGCTCGTCGATTCGCCGCACGTGCAAGCCGCGCCCGGCAAGGTCTTGAACCTCACCGCGGTGGCGGCACCTAACCCACGTGCGGCCGCGGAATACTATCCGGCCGGCTACTGGTTCTCGCTGATCCGGGTCCCGGACAAGCGCGAGTTCGCGGCCGCCACGTCCACCGGAGCCGA